>JASCOA010000150.1 GCA_029959365.1 Microbacteriaceae bacterium PS02343
TTTAATAAGACACAGCCCCAGACCCGCAGCGGGGGGGGGCCGCGGGGGGGCGCGGGGGGGGGGGCGGGCCGGGCGGCGAGCGCCCCGCCCGCGAAGACGATGGTGGCGACGGCGGTGTCCTCGACCTCGATGGCGTGGTGGGCCAGCCGCGCGATCTCGGCGGTGACGCGCACGGGCTCGCCGAGCACGGCGATGAGCAGGTCGAGGGTGTGCACGCCCTGGTTCATGAGCGCCCCGCCGCCGTCGAGCGCCCAGGATCCGCGCCAGCCGGCCGACGCGTAGTACTCGTCGCTGCGCCACCACGGCACGCTCGCGACCGCGGAGGTGAGCCGGCCGAGGCGGCCGGACCGCACGGCGTCGTCGACGGCGACGCTCGCCGGGTCGAGACGGTGCTGGCTGATGACCGCGGCGTGCAGCCCGCGCGAGCGGGCCGCGTCGGCGGCCTCGGCCAGCGCTCGGGCGCGCGGCAGGTCGACGTCGACGGGCTTCTCGATGAGCACGTGGCAGCCCGCGTCGAGCGCCTCGAGGGCCGCGCCGACGTGCAGGCCGCTCGGCGTCGCGACGACGACGAGATCGAGCTCGGTGGCCGCGAGCGCCTCGGCGAGGCTGCCGGCGGTCAGCGGCCGGGGCGCACCGAGCGACTCGAGCTGCTCGGCCACGGCGAGCGCGCTCTCGGGCCGCGCGTCGATCGCCGCGACCAGTTCGAGGCGGGGCAGCGCGGCCACGACCTCGGCGTGCGTCCGGCCGATCACGCCGCAGCCGACGAGGCCGACGCGGAGGACGGTCGGTCGCTCGGGCATGTCGGCTCCACATCGTCGGGGGCGGTCGCCGGCGGATGCGGCAACTGCGACGTTAGCGGCGTCATCCGGTTTTGGCAATCGATTGACGAATCGGTCGACGACGGGCACGATGAGCGGGTGACGACAACGGCGTTCCTCCATCCAGACCGGCTGCTGCCGGCCGATCCGGCCATCCGCTCGGTCGCCCGCGGGCTCTACGAGCGCGTGGCGACCGCGCCGATCCTCTCCCCCCACGGCCACGTGCCGCCCGAGTGGATCGCCGACGATGTGCCCTTCGCGGATCCGGCCCAGCTCTTCATCGCGGGCGACCACTACGTGCACCGGCTGCTGCACGCGTCGGGCGTGCGGCACGAGCAGCTCGGTCTCGGCGGCACGACCGCCGACCCCCGCGCGGTCTGGGGTCTGCTCGCCGAGCACTGGCACCGCTTCGCCGGCACCGCCTCGGGCTACTGGATCAACGACGTGCTGGGGCGGGTCTTCGGCCTCGACCGGGAGCTCTCCCCCGCCACCGCCGACGACGCCTACGATCGCATCGCCGCGGCGCTGCTCGACCCCGGCTTCCGCCCGCGCGCGCTGCTCGACCGCTTCGGCATCGAGGTGCTCGCCACCACGGACGACCCGCTCGACCCGCTCGACGCGCACCGGCGCATCGCCGAGGACCCCGCCGTGCGCACCCGCGTGCTGCCGACCTTCCGGCCCGACGCCTACCTCGACCCCGAGAACCCGGCCTTCGTCGACAAGGTGCAGCGGCTGCTCGACGGGCTCCCGGTCACCTGGGCGGCCTACCTCGAGGCGCTCGCTGCGCAGCGCGCCCGCTTCATCGCGCACGGGGCGGTCTCCGTCGACATCGGCATGATCGCGCCGACCACGCTGCGCACCGATCCGGCGGATGCGCAGGCGATCCTGCAGCGCGCGCTCGCCGGCGAGGCGACCGCGCAGGAGGCCGCCCGGTTCCGCGCCTACGGCCTCTACGAGTCCGCCCGGCAGTCCACCGAGGACGGGCTGGTGCTCACCGTGCACACGGGCGTGCGGCGCAACCACCACGCGCCGACCCTGCGCGCGCTCGGCGCCGACAGCGGTCACGACATCCCGCTCGCCGCCGAGTACACCGAGAACCTGCGCCCGCTGCTGGAGGACTTCGGGCTGCATCCGGCCCTGCACCTCGTGCTGTTCGCGATGGACGAGACCCTGTTCTCGCGCGAGCTCGCCCCGCTCGCCGGGTTCTATCCGAGCGTCTACATCGGTGCGCCCTGGTGGTTCCTCGACGCGCCCGACTCGATCCAGCGCTTCCGCGCGGCGACGACCGAGACCGCCGGCTTCTACCGCGGCTCGGGCTTCATCGACGACACCCGCGCCTTCCTCTCGATCCCGGCCCGGCACGACATGGCCCGTCGTTCCGATGCCGCCTACCTCGCGCGCCTGGTCGCCGAGGGCCGCGTGAGCCTCGCGACCGCCGAGCGCATCGCCGACGACCTGGTCGACGCGGTGCCGCGCACGGCCTTCAAGCTGTGACCGCCGAGCTGCGCCGCGAGCGCCCGGCGCCCCCGGTGCGCATCGTGCACCTCGGTCTCGGCGCCTTCCACCGCGCGCATCAGGCCTGGTACACCCAGCGCGCCGAGGACGGCGACGGCTGGGGCATCGCCGCCTTCACCGTGCGCTCCCCCGCCGCGGCCGAGGCGCTGGCGGCGCAGGACTGCCTCTACACGATCGTCGAGCGCGCCGCCGACGGCGACCGCCCCGAGCTCGGCACCGCGATCGTCGCGGCGCACGACGGCGCCGACCTGGAGGCCCTCGAGCGCTACCTCGCCGACCCCGCCGTCGCGCTCGTCACACTCACCGTCACCGAGGCCGGCTACGCCCTCGGCGACGACGGGCTGCCGAGCGCCGAGCTGCTCGCCGACCTCGGCGCCGAGCGGCCGACGACGGTCATCGGCCGCCTGCTGCGCGCCCTCGAGGCGCGACGGCGAGCGGATGCGGGCCCGATCGCGCTGGTCAGCTGCGACAACATCCCCGACAACGGAGCCTTCCTGCGCCGCGGTCTGCTGGCCGCGGCCGGCGGTTCCGCGGACTGGATCGAGCGGAACGTCGCCGTCGTCGCCACCTCCGTCGACCGCATCACCCCCGCCGTGACGGAGGAGCTGACCGCGACGGTCGAGCGCCTCACGGGGCTCCGCGACGCGGCGCCCGTCGCGGCCGAGCCCTTCAGCGACTGGGTGCTCAGCGGCGGGTTCCCGGCGGGTCGCCCCCGTTGGGAGACCTCGGGGGCCCGCTTCGTCGACGACCTCGAGCCCTGGGAGCGCCGCAAGCTGCGCCTGCTGAACGGTGCGCACACGCTGCTCGCCCTGGCCGGCCCTCCGCGCGGGCACGCCACCGTCGCCGAGGCGATCGGCGATCCCGAGCTGCGAGCCTCGGTGGAGCGGCTCTGGGACGAGGCCGCGGCGACGCTGCCCGAAGGCCTCGATCTCGAGGGCTACCGCGCGGCGCTGCTGGATCGCTTCGAGAATCCGCGCATCGAGCACCGCCTCGCCCAGATCGCGCAGGGCTCCATCACCAAGACGCGTCTGCGCATCGTGCCCGTCGCACTCGAGCGCCTCGCCGCGGGTGCGACGGCGAGCGGATGCGCGCATCCGATCGCCGCCTGGATCGCGGCCGAGCGCCCGGCCGCCGCCCCCGACGAGGCGCTCGCCGAGCTCTCGCCGGAGCTGGCCGCGCACGCCGGCTTCGCCGCTTCCGTCCGCACCGCGCACGCCGAGCTGCGCGCCGGCGCCCCCGCGGGCTGAGACCCCGCATCCGCTCGACGCGAACCCGCCCGAGCGCAGCCCACCCCCGAAGCCGTACCGCCCCTGGAGGAGCACCATGATCATCGAGCAGGCCGACGTCATCGTCACCAGCCCCAACCGCAACTTCGTCACCCTGCGCCTCGTCACCGACGACGGGCTCGTGGGCATCGGCGATGCGACCCTCAACGGCCGCGAGCTGGCCGTCGTCAGCTACCTCGCCGAGCACGTCGTGCCGCTGCTCATCGGCCGCGACGCGCACCGCATCGAGGACACCTGGCAGTTCCTCTACCGCAGCGCCTACTGGCGCCGCGGCCCGGTCACGATGGCTGCGATCGCCGCCGTGGACATGGCGCTCTGGGACATCAAGGGGAAGGCCGCCGGCCTGCCGGTCTACCAGCTGCTGGGCGGCGCCTCCCGCACCGGGCTCATGGCCTACGGCCACGCGTCGGGCAAGGACAACCAGGAGATCTTCGACAGCATCCGCGAGCACCAGGAGCTGGGCTTCCGGTCCATCCGCGTGCAGGCGGCGGTTCCCGGCCTGAAGTCGATCTACGGCATCGCATCGAACGCCACCTACGAGGCGAACAAGGGCGAGCGCTACGACCACGAGCCCGCCCAGCGCGGTGGTCTGCCGAACGAGGAGGACTGGGACACCCGCAGCTACCTGCGCCACATCCCGACCGTCTTCGAGGCGGTGCGCAACGAGTTCGGCCCCGAGCTGCCGCTGCTGCACGACGGCCACCACCGCATGACCCCGATCCAGGCCGCGAAGCTCGCCAAGAGCCTCGAGCCCTACGACCTCTTCTGGCTCGAGGACTGCACCCCGGCCGAGAACCAGGAGGCGCTGCGGCTCGTCCGCCAGCACAGCACGACGCCGCTGGCGATCGGCGAGATCTTCAACACGGTCTGGGACTACCAGCAGATCGTCCGCGAGCAGCTCATCGACTACGTGCGCAGCGCGGTGACCCACACCGGCGGCATCACGCACCTCAAGAAGGTGCTCGACTACGCCAGCCAGTACCAGATCAAGTCGGGCATGCACGGACCGACCGACATCTCGCCCGTCGGCATGGCCGCCGCGATGCACCTGGGCCTGTCGATCCACAACTTCGGCATCCAGGAGTACATGCAGCACGGCGCGAAGACGGATGCGGTCTTCGAGCAGTCCTACACGTGGGAGAACGGCATGCTGCACCCGGGCGACAAGCCGGGGCTCGGCGTCGAGCTCAACGTCGACGAGGCCGGCAAGTACCCCTACCAGCGGGCCTACCTGCCCTACAACCGCCTCGCGGACGGCACCGTCCACGACTGGTGAGCCCGGCGGGCCCGCCGCGCGCGCCCCCCCGGGGGCGCCCGGGGGCGGGCCGCGCCCCGCGCGGCCGCCGCGCGCGGGCGGCCG
>JASCOA010000151.1 GCA_029959365.1 Microbacteriaceae bacterium PS02343
CCGGGGGCGGCCGGCCGCTGCGCCTGCTGATCGGCGGCGACGGACCCGAGGGGCCCGCGCGGCGCGAGCGCGCGCAGCGCCGCGGGCTCGACGCGGAGTTCACCGGCGCGGTCGAGCCCACCGCGATCCCCGGCCTGCTGCGCCGTGCGGACCTCGCCGCGGCGCCCTACCCGGGCGGCGAGGAGGACTACTTCTCGCCGCTCAAGGTCTTCGAGTACCTCGCCGCGGGCCTGCCCGTGGTCGCGAGCGCGACCGGTCAGATCCCGTCGCTGCTGCGCGACGGCGCGACCGGGGTGCTCGTCCCACCCGGCGACGTGCCCGCGCTGCGCGCCGCGCTCGCCGAGCTCGCCGCCGGTCCGGCCGCGCGGGCGAGGATGGGCGCCGAGGCCCGGGCGGAAGCCGTGCGCGAGCACGACTGGCGGCGCGTGGCGCAGGCCGCGCTCGACGCGGCGACCGGAGCATCCGACCGCCTCGTCGGGAGCCCCTCGTGAGCCGCCGCGAGCCCGGTCCGCTGCGCCGCACCCTGCGCATCGTGCGCCCCGAGCTTCGGGGGCAGCGCACCCTCACCGCGGGCGGCATGCTCGCGCTGCTCGGCGAGGTGTGCTTCCGCATCCTCGAGCCCTGGCCCATCAAGTGGGTCATCGACGCCGTCAGCGTCAGCCTGGGCGCCGAGGTCGCGGGCATCGGCGGTGCCGGCGCCACGATGCCGCTGCTGCTCGGCTGCGCGGGCGCGCTGCTGGCGATCGTGGGGATGCGCGCCCTGGCCGCCTACCTGTCGACCGTGCAGTTCGCGATCGTCGGATCGGAGGTGGCCACCGCCCTGCGCGCCCGCGTCTTCGCCCACGTGCAGTCGCTGTCGATGCGGTACCACGCGACCGCGCCGGCCGGCGACACCGTGCAGCGGCTCGTCGGCGACGTCGGACGGCTGCAGGAGGTGGCCGTGACCGCCGGCCTGCCGCTCGTCGGCAACATCGTCACCCTGCTCGTGCTGCTCGTCGTGCTCGTGCTGCTCGACCCGCTCATGGCCGCGATCGTCGCGGGCGCCGCACTCGCCTACCTGCTCGTCTCGCGCGGCAGCACCAAGCGCATCACCGCCGCGTCGCGCACCACCCGCAAGGGCGAGGGCGCGCTCGCGGACACCGCCGCGGAGAGCCTCGGGGCGATGCGGGTCGTGCAGGCCTACGGGCTGCAGTCCACCGTCGCCCGTCGCTTCCAGGGCGGCAACGACCGCGCGCTGCGCGAGGGGGTGAAGGCCAAGCGGCTCGCCGCGCGCCTCGAGCGCGGCACCGACGTCATCGTCGGCGTCGCCACCGCCCTCGTGCTGCTGCTCGGCGGCTGGCGCGTCTCGCAGGGCGCGCTCACGCCCGGCGACCTCGTGATCTTCGTGATGTACCTCAAGATCGCGATGCGACCGCTCAAGGACATGGCCAAGTTCACCGGCCGCATCGCCCGCGCCGCGGCCTCCGGCGAGCGGGTCGCCGACCTGCTCGACGAGCGGGCCGACATCGTCGACGCGCCGCACGCGAAGGAGGCCCGCATCCGCTTCGGCGCCATCGAGTTCGACGACGTGACCGTGCGCCACGGGCGCAGCACGGTGCTCGACGGGCTGCGGCTGCGCATCGCACCGGGTGAGCACGTCTGCCTGCTCGGCGCCTCGGGCGCCGGCAAGTCCACGCTCGCCTCGCTGATCCCCCGCATGCTCGACCCGGTCGCCGGCACGGTGCGCATCGACGGCGACGATCTGCGCGACCTGCGCCTGCAGGGGCTGCGCGGCCAGGTGTCGCTGCTGCTGCAGGAGTCGGTGCTCTTCGCCACCAGCGTGCGCCAGAACATCCGCTACGGCCGCCTCGACGCGAGCGACGAGGAGGTCGAGCGGGCCGCGCGCGACGCCGAGGCGCACGCCTTCATCGCAGCGCTGCCCGACGGCTACGACACGAGGCTCGGGGCCCGCGGCGACACCCTCTCGGGCGGCCAGCGCCAGCGCATCGCCATCGCCCGCGCCCTGCTGCGCGACGCGCCCGTGGTGGTGCTCGACGAGGCCACCACCGGCCTCGACCCGGAGGCCCGCGCCCAGGTCGCGGCCTCGCTGGCCCGTCTCACGGAGGGCCGCACGACCGTCGCGATCACCCACGACCCCGCCACCGTGCGCGGCGCCGACCGGGTGCTGTGGCTCGAGGACGGGCGCATCGCCGAGGACGGCCGCCCCGCCGAGCTGCTCGAGCAGCCGGGCAGTCGCTTCGCGCGGTGGTTCCACGGCGCTGAGGAGGGAGCGGATGTGGAGGGCACGGTCGCCCGGCCGCCCCTCGCGTCCGCAACGACCGTCCCGCCGGCCGACGCGACCCCGACGCGTCCGATCCCTGTCGTGGCGGACCCCGTGGAGGCGGCCCCCGCGACCCCGGTCACCGCGCCGATCGAGGTGCTGCGATGACCGCCCTACGGCAGAGCGCCGACCTCGCCCTCCTCGCGCGCGAGCGCCGCGTGCCCGGTCTCGCCGTGCTGCTCGACGACGACCGGCTCGCCGCGGCGAACGGCGAGCCGACGCGCGTCGAGCGGCTGCGCTACAAGCCCGGCGCCGGCGTCGTCGCGGCGCTGCGCACCGAGCGCGGCGAGCGGCGCTACCTCGCCGCCTACGCCGACCCCGCCAAGGCCGGCAAGGACCTGCAGACCGCCGACCGGCTCGGCGCCCTGCTCGCTCCCGTCGCGGGCGCACCCGGCACGGTGCTGGGCGGCCTCGAGGGCGACCGTCAGATCGCGCGCGCGCTGGTGCGGCTGCGTCGCCGGATGCCCGGGATCGACGCCCGGGCCACCGTGCTGCGGCACAATCCCGGTCGTCGCATCGTGCTGCGACTCCAGGACGGCCGGGTGCTCAAGCTCGCCGCGCGCGGTCACGATCGCGTGCTCGTCGCCATCATCGGCGGCGACCTCGCCGCGGCCGGCGTGCCCGTCGTCGCCGAGGAGGGCGTGGCCCGCGTCGCCGAGGCGACGCTGCTGCCCTGGTGGGGTCGCGGAGACCTGCTCGCCCGCCCCGAGCCGACCGCGGCCCGACTGGCCGGCGAGGCCATCGCCGCCCTGCACGCGTCCTCGCCGCCGGCCGGCGCGATCCTGCTCGCCGAGCGCTCGCTGCGCCGGGACCTGGCGCGGGCCCGCGACGGCGTCGCCGCCGTCCTGCCGGGTCTCGCCGCCGAGGCCGGCGCGATCGCCGATGCGGTGCTCCGCGGTGTCGAGCGCTCGGCGACGCCGCCGACGGTCTCGCACGGCGACCTCTCCCCCGACCAGGTACTGCTCGGTGACGACGGGGTGCGGCTCATCGACCTCGACCGGGTCTGCCTCGCCAGCCCCGCCGCCGACCTCGGCGGGTTCCGCGCCGCGGCGATGCTCGAGGGTCTCGATCCGCTCGCCGATGCCCTGCTGGCCGGCTACGCCGAGCACCGCCCGCTGCCGACGGAGCG
The DNA here is from genome assembly GCA_029959365.1 of Microbacteriaceae bacterium PS02343. Classification (GTDB taxonomy): domain Bacteria; phylum Actinomycetota; class Actinomycetes; order Actinomycetales; family Microbacteriaceae; genus Arenivirga. Next base: position 3,450 of record JASCOA010000151.1, read on the forward strand.
CGAGCTGCGGCTGCACTGCGCGGCGTCGCTGCTCGGCCGCGCGGTCGAGCCCTTCCGCACCCGGCGGGACGGATGGGAGCACGCCGTCACCGAGACCCTGCGGCTCGCGCAGTCGGTGCTGCCGTGACCGCGCTCGATACCGCGGCCGTGCCGGCGACGGCGCTCGACGAGCGCAACCGCACCTGGAGCATTCGCCGCGCGTGGCCCGACAAGGAGGGCGGCATCACCGTCGAGGCGCTGCACCCCGAGGAGCGGCATGCCCGCGGCGGGCGGATGCGCGGCGACGCCGTCGAGCTCGCCCCGCTCGGCGAGGACCGCCGGCTGCCCGGCCTCGCAGAGGCCGCCCGCAGCGGCACGGTGCTCGTGCACCGGTTGGGGCGTCGCGCGGTCGTGCGGGAGCACGACGGCGGCGCCTTCCGCAAGATCGTGCGCCCCGGCCGAGCGTCGTCCATCGCGGCGGCGTCCGCGCCCGCGGGCTGGCCTGCCGGCTTAGCGCTCGCCCGCGTGCTCGACGCCGACGAGCAGTCGGTGCGCTTCGCCGCGCTGCCGGGCCGCACGCTGCGTGCCCTCGGCGCGGAGCCGGGCCCGGCGTGGGCCGAGGCGTGGCAGGGCTTCGCTCGCGCCTGGGCCGCGGTGCCCGCCGCGGCCACCTCGATCGCGGTCGAGCACGGGCCCGAGCGCGAGGCGGCGGTGCTGCTCGCCTGGGCGCGCATGGCGGCGCCGCTGGGACCGCATCCGCTCGCTCTGCAGCAGCGTGCCGAGCGGCTCGCGGAGCGTCTGCAGGACGGCAGTGCCCAGCCGCTGCGCCCCGCGCACCGCGACCTGCACGACGGGCAGCTGCTCTGGCACCCCGAGCACGGACTCGCCCTGCTCGACCTCGACACCGCGGCGCTCGCGGAACCGGCGCTCGATCTCGGCAACCTGCTCGCGCACCTCGACTGGCGGGTGCGGCAGGGCGGGCTGCACCCGCTGCGCGCGACGCGCATCCGCTCGATGCTGCAGCGCACCGCGATCGCCGCCGGCGCGGACCCCGAGCGGATGCGGCTGGCCGAGCGCGTCGCCGCCCTGCGGATCGCGTGCGTGCACCGCTTCCGCCCGCCGAGCCGCGCGCTCGCGGAGACGCTGCTGCGCGACGAGCTCGCGCGGTAGCCCCCACCCGCCCATTAACGGGAGCAGGGGCCGGATGCTTCTGGCATCCGGCCCCTTCGGTGTCGCGGTGTTATCGCGACGGCTCGTCAGTCATCGTCGGAGAACGCCCTCGCCGCGGGGGGGGGGGGGCGGCCCCCCCCGCGGGGGGCGCGGGGGGGGGGGTTTTTAAAAAACCCCCCCCCCCC
>JASCOA010000152.1 GCA_029959365.1 Microbacteriaceae bacterium PS02343
GCCGGCGGGCGGGGTTGGGGGGGGCCGTGGGTTGCCCGGGGGGGGCCGCGCCGCGGGGCCGCCGCATCGTCGTGATCACGCGGGCAGCGGCAGCAGCACCGTCGGAGCGGGGGCGGCCTCGCGCCCCTCGAACGGCACGGGCTGGCACACCATGAGGTAGTCGCCCGGCTCGACCTGGGAGAGGTCGGCGTTCTCGAGGATCACGACGCCCGCGCCGCAGAGGATCACGTGGGTCGGCCACTCCTCGGTGTGCGCCGGCGCCTCCATGGTCATGTAGTCGAGCCCGGCGAAGAGCACGCCGTGGTCGACGAGCCACTGCGCGCCGGAGGGGGCGAGCCCCACCCAGGTCTCGCTCTTCACGGTGCGGGTGAGCGCGTCGGTCGAGTTGCGGGTGCGGAAGAGCACCCGCACGGCGCCCTCTGCGCCGGCGGTGACGAGGTGCTCGTCGGTGATCTCCTCGTCGACGTGGCGCAGGTCGAGCACGCGGACCGGGCCGACGACGCTCTCGAGCGCGATCTGGTCGACGGTCGCGGCGCCCGGCACGAAGTGCGAGGGGGCGTCGACGTGGGTGCCGGTGTGCGCGCCGATCAGCCACCGCGAGACGTCCGAGGCGTAGCCGTCGGCGATCCGCTCGACCATCTCGAAGGTCGGGCGCCGGCCCCAGTGCAGCATCTCGCCGTGGATGGGGATGTTGATGTCGATGGCGTCGGTCACGATTCCTCCTGCAGATTGCATGCCGTTAGGGCAATATTGTATCCAATCACTGAACATCGCAAGCGGATGGAGCGCGCATGACCGAGACGACCGCCGCCGACTGGAGCGCCCCGCTCGACCTCGGCGCGGGCCCGGTGCGGCTCGTGCCGCTCGTCGTGGGTTACGAGCCGATCCCCGAGTCGATCTCGATCCGCGGCGGCGACCCCGCGCGCTTCCTGCTCGAGCCCGTCACCGCCGCCGCGATCGTCTACGAGCGCGGCTGGGTGCTGGTCGACGGCGGCTTCAACCTCGACCTCGTGCGCGACCCCGTCGCCCGCGCCGCGCACTACGACTACGAGGGCTACACCGCGGTGGTGCCACCGGGCGACGCGCTCGCCGAGGGCATCGCCGCGGCCGGGCTCGACTGGTCCGCACTCGCGCTCGTCGCGCTCTCGCACGTGCACCTCGACCACACGGGCGGCCTGCGCCTCGCCCCGGCCGGCGTCGCGGTCGCGCTGCAGCGCCGCGAGTGGGCGTGGCTCGTCGGCGGCGCCGGCCGTGCCGAGACCGTGGTGCCGGGCGATCTACTCGCCTCGGGCGCGACCGTGCTGCTGCTCGACGGCGACGTCGAGCTGGCCCCCGGCCTCCGCGCGCTCGACACCCGGGGGCATACGCCGGGCCACCAGTCCTTCTCGGTCGCCCTGCCCGAGCGCACCGTCGTGCTCGCCGCGGACGCCGCTGACCTGCGCCGCAATCTCGACGAGCGCGTGGCCTGCGGCTGGACCGCGCGGCCGGAGGACGCGGCGGCGGCGCAGCGCGCGATCGAGCGGCTCGCCGACCTGGAGCGCGAGCCCGGTGTCGAGGTCTGGCCCGGCCACGATCCCGACTGGCCCGCCTGGCGGCGCTGAGCCGCGCATCCGCTCGCCGGGGAATGCGACGGGGCATGACGCTCTTCTTACGTTGCGTGAAGCCCGATGTGCATGCGCGAGTGCGCTGTGCTCGGATGGGTCCACCCCGCCACAGCACGGCGTCCCCTCGCGCCACCACCCAGGAGCCCACCATGTCCCGCATCACCCGCGCAGGCCTCGCCACGGTCTCGACCGCCGCCGCCATCGCGCTGCTCGCCGGCTGCGCCGGCCCCTCAGCCTCGACCGGCGGCGCCGGCAGCGGCGACCCCGTCGAGGGCGGCACGCTCACCTACCTCGAGCCGCAGACCTGGAACACCCTGTTCCCGGGCTCCGCGGGCTTCTACCCCAACGGCGGCATCGTGAACAACATCACGGACCGCCTGCTCTACCAGGACCCCGAGACGCTCGAGCTCGAGCCGTGGATCGCCACCGCGCTGCCCGAGGTCAACGAGGACGCGACCGAGTACACCTTCACGCTGCGCGACGACGTGACCTACTCGGACGGCACCCCCCTCGACGCCGAGAACGTGGCCAAGAACTTCGACCTGCTGGGCCTCGGCGACGCCGAGCGCAAGTTCGCGGTCTCGGAGCAGGTGACCAACTACGCGAGCAGCGAGGTGGTCGACGAGAACACCGTCACCTTCCGCTTCAGCGCCCCCGCCCCGGGCTTCGCGCAGGCGACCTCGGCGATCAACGCCGGCCTGGTCTCGAACGACACCCTCGACCGCAGCAGCGAGGAGTTCGGCCCCGGCAACGCGACCGAGATCATCGGCAGCGGCCCCTTCGTGATCAGCGGCGAGGAGATCGGCACCGAGCTCAACCTCGAGGCGCGCGAGGACTACGACTGGGCCCCGCCGTCGCTCGAGCACCAGGGCCGCGCCTACCTCGACGGCATCGACTACATCGTCGCCGCCGAGGACAGTGTGCGCGTGGGCACCGTCACGAGCGGCCAGGCGCAGATCGCCCGCACCATCGAGGCGCCCGACGAGGGCCAGTTCGCCAGCGACGGCCTGCACCTGCTGGCGGCGCCGACCAACGGCGTCAACAACGGGCTCAGCTTCCGCTTCCGCGACCCGGCCACCTCCGAGCTCGAGGTGCGCCAGGCGCTCATCGCCGGCATCGACCGCCAGGCGATCATCGACACGCTCTTCAGCGAGAACTACGAGCTCGCCACGGGCGCGCTCGCCGCGACCGCCCTCGGCTACGTCGACACCTCCGAGTACTACGAGTACGACCAGGACCGCGCGATCGAGCTGCTCGACGCGGCCGGCTGGGTCGCCGGCTCGGACGGCATCCGCGAGAAGGACGGCGTGCGCCTCTCGCTCACGTTCAACGAGGCCCTTCCCCAGCCGCGCTCGCGCGAGGTCATCACCCTCGTGCAGGAGCAGCTCAAGGAGATCGGCGTCGAGGTCGAGCTGCTGCCCGGCGACCAGGCCGCGCAGGACGCCGCGCGCCCCGTGCCCGGCGAGCTGCAGGTCTACCACTCCATGGTCGGCCGCGCCGACTTCGACGTGATCAAGTCGCAGTTCTACTCGAAGAACCGCAACGCCCTGCTCAACGGCTACCCGGACGGTTCGGTGGGCGACCAGGAGCTCGACGACCTGCTGCTCGCGATCGCGTCGAGCCCCACCACCGAGGGCCGCGCCGAGGCCTCCGCCGCAGCGCAGCAGCGCCTCGCGGAGCAGGCCTACATCCTGCCCTTCTTCGAGGAGCCGCAGGTGTTCGGCTACGTCGACGCGGTGCAGGGTTTCCACACGGAGTCCATCGGCCGTCCGTCGTTCTACAGCACCTGGCTGGCGCAGTAGTCGTCACCAGGTGATGCCGGGGGCGGGCGCGCGGCGGGCGCCCCCCCGCCCCGGCCCCCCGGGGGGCCCCCCCGGCGAAAAGGAGGGCCCCC
>JASCOA010000153.1 GCA_029959365.1 Microbacteriaceae bacterium PS02343
GCGGTCCGCCGTGCGTCCCACACTGGGCGCACGGCGGCCGCGCCAGCGGGGTGCGGCCCGGTACGCAGGGAGCAGCACCATGACCGACAGCATCACCATCACCGGCTTCGTCGCCACCCCGCCGCGGCACGTCGTCACGGAGGCCGGGCTCAAGATCACGAGCTTCCGACTCGCCTCCAACCAGCGCCGCTTCGATCGGCAGCAGAACCAGTGGGTCGACGGCGAGACGAACTGGTACACCGTCTCCACCTTCCGCCAGCTGGCCGAGAACGCCGCCAACTCGGTGAAGAAGGGCGAGCGGGTGATCGTGACCGGTCGCGTGCGCATCCGCGACTGGACGGGCGAGCAGAAGAGCGGCACGACCATCGAGGTCGAAGCGGATGCGCTGGGCCACGACCTCACCTGGGGCCAGTCGACCTTCGCCCGCCGCATCTCCGAGCCGGGACGCGACGAGGCGCCGGCGAGCGATCACGCGCCGTCCGACTCGGACGAGTTCCCCAGTGCGGAGGACGAGGCCACCGAGCGCAGCGAGCCGCTCGTCGCCGCGACCCCGTTCTGAGCGCAGGACGCGGGCGGCCCTGCTGGCGTCGTGCCACGGGGCCGCTCCGGGCACAGGAGGCCCGCCGCATCCGTCCCCGTAGAATCGACGTCTGACGGGGATGGGCCCCGGCGCGCGGCGGCACCGCCGCTGATCGGGGGAGAGATGACCGTCTCGAGGTCGCGCACCGCGCTGCTCGCACTGGGCGCAGCCGCGCTGCTCGCGCTCACCGGCTGCACCGACCCGCAGCCCGAACCGACCATCAGCAGCGCTCCGCCGGAGGCGCCCGAACCCGCCCCGACGCCGACCGAGCCGGCGCTGGTGCCCGACGGTGACGCCGCGGCGAACCAGCCCTTCTTCGACGTCATCGTCGGACAGGTGCTCGCCGCGGACGGCAACGCCGGCGGCCGGGCCTTCGTCGACGCGCTCACGAGCGCGGGCTTCGACAAGGCAGCCATGCAGGTCACGCCGGATGCGACGGCGATCGGCCTCGAGGTCGACTCCGTGCAGTTCTCGGTGCGCATCGGCGACGGCTGCATCATCGGTCAGCGGGGAGGCGGCGCCACGGGCCAGAGCGTCGTCACGCCGGTGCTCGCCACCGGTTCCTGCCTCGTCGGCACGACGCGCGCGATCGACTGGTGAACGGCGGCGGATGCCGCCGCGCGCATCCGCTCCGCCCGTCGGATCGCACCGATGGCCGCGATCCGGTGAATCCGCTCCGCGACGACCGGGTGCCCGCGCCGCCCGCGCCGTAGACTGGGCCGCGACATGGCTGAATACATTTACTCGATGGTCCGTGCCCGCAAGAAGGTGGGCGACAAGGTCATCCTCGATGACGTGACGATGTCGTTCCTGCCCGGAGCCAAGATCGGCGTGGTGGGCCCGAACGGCGCCGGAAAGTCCACGATCCTCAAGATCATGGCCGGGCTCGACACCCCCTCCAACGGCGAGGCCCGGCTGAGCCCCGGCTTCACGGTCGGCATCCTCATGCAGGAGCCCGAGCTCGACGAGACGAAGACCGTGCTCGAGAACGTGCAGGAGGGCGTCGGCGAGATCAAGGCGAAGGTCGACCGCTTCAACGAGGTCAGCGCCGCGATGGCCGACCCGGACGCGGACTTCGACGCGCTCATGACCGAGATGGGCCAGCTGCAGGAGGAGATCGACGCGGCCGACGCCTGGGACCTCGACTCCCAGCTCGAGCAGGCGATGTCGGCCCTGCGCACCCCGCCGGGCGACTCGCCCGTCGACAAGCTCTCCGGTGGCGAGAAGCGCCGCGTGGCGCTGACCAAGCTGCTGCTGCAGCAGCCCGACCTGCTGCTGCTCGACGAGCCCACCAACCACCTCGACGCCGAGAGCGTGCTCTGGCTCGAGCAGTTCCTCTCGAAGTACCCCGGCGCCGTGCTCGCCGTCACCCACGACCGGTACTTCCTCGACAACGTCGCGGAGTGGATCGCCGAGGTCGACCGCGGCAAGCTCTACCCCTACGAGGGCAACTACTCCACCTACCTGGAGAAGAAGCGCGCGCGCCTCGAGGTGCAGGGCAAGAAGGACGCCAAGCTCGCCAAGCGCCTCGGCGAGGAGCTCGACTGGGTGCGCTCGAACTCGAAGGGCCGCCAGGCCAAGTCGAAGGCCCGTCTCGCCCGCTACGAGGAGATGGCCGCGCAGGCCGAGCAGCTGCGCAAGCTCGACTTCGAGGAGATCACCATCCCGCCGGGCCCGCGTCTCGGCTCGCAGGTGCTCGAGGCCACGAAGCTGCAGAAGAAGTTCGGCGACCGCGTCATCATCGACGGCCTGAGCTTCACGCTGCCGCGCAACGGCATCGTGGGCGTCATCGGCCCGAACGGCGTCGGCAAGACCACGCTCTTCAAGTCGATCGTCGGCTTCGAGCCGCTCGACGGCGGCACGCTCAAGATCGGCGAGACGGTCGACATCTCGTACGTCGACCAGAGCCGCGGCGGCATCGACCCGAACAAGACCTTGTGGGAGGTCGTCTCCGACGGGCTGGACTACATCCAGGTCGGCAAGGCCGAGATCCCCTCGCGCGCCTACGTGGGCCAGTTCGGCTTCAAGGGGCCGGACCAGCAGAAGAAGGCCGGTGTGCTCTCCGGTGGTGAGCGCAACCGCCTGAACCTCGCGCTCACGCTCAAGCAGGGCGGCAACCTGCTGCTGCTCGACGAGCCCACCAACGACCTCGACGTCGAGACCCTCGGCTCGCTCGAGAACGCGCTGCTCGAGTTCCCCGGCTGCGCCGTCGTCGTGACCCACGACCGGTGGTTCCTCGACCGCATCGCCACGCACATCCTCTCCTGGGAGGGGCTGGACGAGAACGGCGTGCCGAAGTGGTACTGGTTCGAGGGCAACTTCGAGGCCTACGAGGAGAACAAGCTCGAGCGCCTGGGCGCCGACGCGCTCAAGCCCGCGAGCTCGACGTACCGCAAGCTCACCCGCGACTGATCCTCGCGGCGCGACGACGGAAGGGCCCGGCCGATCGGCCGGGCCCTTCCGCGTTCCGGGCGGCCGCCTCCGCTCGGATCCGCTCGGCGGCCGCCGCAGGCCCCGAC
>JASCOA010000154.1 GCA_029959365.1 Microbacteriaceae bacterium PS02343
GGGGGGGGGGGCGGCGGCCCCCCGGGGGGGGGGGGGGGCGGGGGCCGGGGGGGGGGGCGCGGCCCGTCCGCGCTACCGCGCGGGGTCAGGAGGTCAGTGCGCTCGGAAGTCGGGGCGCTCGGCACCCGGCCCGAGCGCGGTGCGCAGGGCAGCCTTGGCCACCTCGAGGTTGGGATAGCTGCCTCGTGGTTCGGCGTCGTCCAGCAGGGCGACCGCATAGGCCTCCCCGACGCGGCGGATGGTGCCCACAGCACCGACCGGGCCGAAGGCGACCCAGAGCCCGTGGTCGTCAGCGACGGCACCGGGGCGCTCGGTGGTGGTCTCGTGCTTGACGCTCATGTCTCGCTCCTCACTCCGCACGCCTCATCGCGTGCGGTCTCGGGCGCCGAGAGGACGGCGCTCACCGGTGACTGCAGGGGCAGCGTACGCGCGGGGAGAGGAGGTGCCGCCAGCTCCGAGCGAACCCCAAGCTGGCGGCGGGACGACCGCGTCAGACGGCCTTGATGTAGGGCGCGTAGCTCTTGCGGATCTTGTTCACCTTCGGCAGCGCCACCGCGAGGCAGTAGCCCTGACCCGGGTTCTTCGCGAAGAAGTCCTGGTGGTAGTCCTCAGCCGGGTAGAGCTCGCCGAGCGGCTCGAGCGTGGTGACGATGCCGCCCTCCCAGTACTCGTCGGCACGGGTGCGCGCGGCCTCGAAGAGCTCGCGCTGCTCCTCGCCGTCGTAGAACATGGCGGAGCGGTACTGCGTGCCCACGTCGTTGCCCTGGCGGTTCAGCTGACGGGGGTCGTGCAGCGTGAAGAACACGTCGAGGATCACCTCGGCGGGGATCACCGCCTCGTCGAAGTGCACCGCGACGACCTCGGCGTGCCCGGTCGTGCCCGTGCACACGTGCTCGTAGGTGGGGTTCGGCACGGCGCCGCCGGTGTAGCCCGAGACGACGTCGCTCACGCCGTCGAGCACGCGGTAGACCGCGTCCAGGCACCAGAAGCAGCCGCCGGCCAGCACGAAGGTGGTCATGTTCGATCCTCTCGGTCGGGACGGATGAGGGTGGCCGGCACGCGCCTGCGCCGATCGCCCGAATACTGCAACGTGATCGCGGCCACCGCTGTTCCCGGCTCCATCCTCCCCCTCATCCGCTCGGCGCGCACCGTGTCGAGCCTGGACGCCGGATGCGCGGACGAGCGGATGCGCACGCCACCCCGTCCGCCTCCGCGGCGGCGGGCCCTGAGCGGGCTACCCTGCGGGCATGCAGTGGTGGAACGATTTCATGGAATGGGCCTCGACGGGCGAGGGGCTGCGCACCGTCGCGCAGACCGCGCTGCCCTTCGTCGCCATCGTGCTGGCCGGCGTCATCGCCGCGCTCATCGGCCGCGCCGCGGTCCGGCACTCCCTCGGCCTCGCCGAGCAGGAGCTCACCCGCGGCGTGCTCGCCGCGGTCATCGGCTCCGGCCGTCAGTACGCGGTCTGGGACACGCTCACCCCCGCGGAGCAGCAGTTCGCCGCGATCGCCGCCGGCGAGGCCGAGGTGCGCCTGCGCATGCTGCCGCGCTCCGGCGCCGAGGTCGCCGCCGACTGGTCGCTGCACGAGCTCGAGGAGCTCAAGCGCAACTCGATCGACTTCGGTCGCAACTCCGAGCACAGCTTCGCCGAGTTCCGGGACCGCCTCGTCGAATGGCACTTCCGCCCGCGCAAGGCGCGCAAGCTGTTCCTGCAGGACCTCGAGCGCTGGCGCTTCGAGCGCAGCGAGAGCAGTGAGCAGACGCAGGAGCAGCAACGACAGTGGCAGGCTCAGCAGAACCGCCCGGCACCGACCGCCAGCGATGTCGCCAATCGGCTCGCCGCCCGCGACTCCGAGCGCTCCGCCGAGTCCGCCCCGCCCGCTGCAGCACCGGTCGTGACCGCTCCTGCAGCGACCGCCGCCCCCGCGGCGTCGCCCGCGCAGGGTCGGAGCCCGGCCTCCTACGACGAGCCGGCACCCGTGCCCACCAGCCTTCCCGGGGTCTCCCCGGCGGCCGACCCTGCGGACCCGAACGCCACGGCCCCGTACCAGCCGGTCAGCTCGCCGCGCCCCGCCGAGTCGACGGTCGCCAGCCCGGCGGATTCCACGGACACCGGAGTCGTCATCGAGGCGACGGACCCGCCGAAGTCGGCGTTCCGCCGCGAACAGGACTGATCCCCTCACCACCGCGCTCAGGAGCCTCCCGTCGCCTCGTGCGGCGGGAGGCTTCTTCGTTTCCAGCGGACGGCGACCGAGCGCGCGACCGAGGCTGCGGCCTGTGGCGCCTGAACGGCCCCTTCCGCGCCCCACGAGGCCGCCAACGACCATCGCTGAGGACAGACCCTCCCGATGCGGGATGGCGCCAGAGCGCCGTCGAATGGGCACGAGGAACGCTCCCCGGTCCGGTCAGGTTCGGCGAAGGACGCAGTGCGCGTGCAGCGCAGCCACCGGCGCAGCCACCGGCGCAGCCACCGGCGCAGCCACCGGCGCAGCCACCGGCGCCAGGCTCGCACGGAGCCATCCTCGCTGCGAACATCGCCGCCTGGTGGCAGGGTGTTGTTGCGCGGTCGGAACCCAGCCGGACGCATGCGGCCAGCAAGGCGGAGCGCGGCGCAGCTGCTGAGCCGTGGCCGTAGAGCGAGTCACCATGAGGACGGCAACCGGAACCGAATCGACAGCTCCGGCGGCGCCCGCCGCCGTGGCGAACAAGTTGGCGAGCGAAGCACTCCGCCAACAGCTGGTGACGCGGTACCACCTGTCGCGGGTCGACTCCGTCGCGCCGAGCGCGAAGCTCACCCCGGCCCCCGCCCACGTCGGAGCGGAGACCTGCCGGAGCACCGATGCCGGTGGTTAACCACCGAAGGGCCACCCGGTGATGGGTGGCCCTTCGGCACCGCGCGCCCGGAGGCAGCGCGTTAAAAGCGAAGAGGCCACCCATCACTGGGTGGCCTCTTCTAAGAGAAGTCCGGCGGTGTCCTACTCTCCCACAGGGTCCCCCCTGCAGTACCATCGGCGCTGCGAGTCTTAGCTTCCGGGTTCGGAATGTAACCGGGCGTTTCCCTCGCGCTATGGCCGCCGAAACACTA
>JASCOA010000155.1 GCA_029959365.1 Microbacteriaceae bacterium PS02343
CGCGCGGCGGGCCGGGGGGGGCCCGGGGGGGGCGCGGCCCGGCGCGGGGGGGGCGCCCCGTTCCGCTCAGAGGGCCGGCAGCACGATCGTGCTGAACGAGTCCGCCGGCAGCACCGGCGAGAGCACCTGCCCGCCGAGCAGGATGTCGACGCGCTGCTCGACCCGCTGGCCGTTGTGCAGCACGAGCACGATCGAGCCGTCGGGGTTGCGGAACGCCAGCTGCTCGTCGAAGCCCGAGTAGCTCTTGGTCGGGATCACCTCGGCGCCCTCGGCCACGAAGTGCGAGACGTGCTTGAGCAGGTGCAGCTCGTGCGTGAAGCGATAGGCCTTCGTCGCCGGGTCGACCACGACGAGCGAGTTCTGCGCCCAGCCCCAGCGGCTGACGCCGCCCTCGAGCAGGGCCATGTTCCAGTACTGGTAGGCCGTCGCGCCGCTGGTGATGAAGTGCCGCAGCAGGGTCCAGGCGAAGCGGGCGTAGCGCCAGTCGTTCAGGCCGTCACCGCACTCCTGCTCGGTCTGGTAGATCCGCAGGTCGGGGTGGTGGCGGTGCAGGATCGGCGCGGCGGCCTTGCCGTGCCACTGGATGCCGACGCCGGCGATGTACGGGCCGGCGACCTCGTCCTCGATCACGGCCTCCGCCATCCGCTCGTCCGGTCGCTCGAGGGTGCCGAGGAACACCTCGACATCGCGCTCGGCCATGGCCGGACCGAGGTGGCGCACGAAGGCGGTGAGCCCCTCGGGGGTCCAGGTGCAGCTCGGGAAAATCTGCGCCGAGTTGAACTCGTTCTGCGGCATGACCATGCCGATCTCGATGCCCTGCTCGCGGTAGGCGTCGATGAAGCGGCCGAAGTAGTCGGCGTAGGCCTCGAGCACGGGCTCCTCGAGGCGGATCATGTCGGTGCCCTCGCGGCCGACCTGGTCCTCGCGCAGGCCGTTCTCGACCGTGCCGATGGCGGTGTTCGGCAGCGCTCCGGCGTAGTGCCCGTTCGTCTTCATCCAGCTCGGCGGGCTCCACGGCGAGGCCCAGAGCCGCAGCGCGGGCTGGTGAGCCTTGGCGGCGCGGATGAACGGGATCAGCGTCTCGTGGTCGTTCTCGATCGAGAAGTGCTCGAGCGCGAGGTCGCCGTCGACCTCGTCGTAGGAGTACCAGTCGCGCGAGAAGTCGTTGGCCCCGACCGGCATGCGGCAGAGCGACAGGTTGGCGCCGACGCCCGGCTCGAACAGCTCGCGGATCACGGCGTCGCGGTCGCCCTCGGCGAGCTGCTCGAGGGCGGTCCAGCCCAGCTCGTTGAAGCTGGCGCCGAATCCCTCGATGCGCTGCTGCGGGCGGTCGAGCTCGACGAAGACGCCGGGCATGCCCGTCGGCGCGGTGAGCTCCGGCGCGGTGCGCTCCTGCCAGGGCTCGGACTCGGTCGTGACGATCCAGCGGGCGGACTGGGGCATGGGGTGACTCCTTCGTCGTCGGGGTGAGCACAGTCTCGAACGACGAGCGGATGCGCCCGCATCCGTTGCGCGAAAAAGCGCGCCGGTTTGACTGGCATCCTGGGCAGCATGACGCTCGCACTCGCCGTGGATCTCGGCGGCACCAAGGTCGAAGCCGCCCTCGTCGACGCGAACGGCGCGATCGTGCCGGGCTCGCGGCACCGCGAGGCCACCGGCCCCGCGGCCGCCCGAGACGCCGAGGTCGCGCGCGCGGCCATCGACGCCGTGGTACGGCGCGCACTGGCCGCGGCGCCCGCCGAGGTCGTCGCCGCGGGCGTCGGCGCCGCCGGCCCCATCGACGTGCGCGCCGGCAGCACCTCCCCCATCAACCTGCCGGCGGTGCGCGACTTCCCCATCGCCCGCGTCGTCGCCGAGGCCTCCGGGCTCGAGCGGGTGCGGCTCGGCCTCGACGGCAGCTGCATCGCGCTCGCGGAGCGCTGGCTCGGCGCCGCGCGCGGGGTCGGCAACGCGATCGTCTTCGTCGTCTCGACCGGCATCGGGGGCGGCGTGATCGTCGACGGCCGCCTGCTCGGCGGCGCCTCCGGCAACGCCGGGCACCTCGGGCAGCTCGTCATCGAGCCCTTCGACGCCGACCCGGCGCCGGCCACGGTCGAGCGCATCGCCTCGGGCCCGAACATCGTGCGCTGGGCCCGGGATCGCGGATGGGCGGGCGAGACCGGCGAGGAGCTGGCCGCCGCGTACGCCGCCGGCTCGGAGATCGCCGCCGCCGCGGTGCGCCGCTCCGCCCGCGCGGTGGGGATCGGCGTGGCGAACGCCGCGACGCTGCTCGACCTCGAGCTGGCGGTGATCGGCGGCGGCTTCGCCGCGGTGGCCGAGGACTACGCCGAGCTCGTGCAGGCCTCAGCGCGCGCGGCCTCGCAGAACGCCTACGCGGCGCGGGTGCGGGTGGCGCGCGCCGCGCTCGGCGGTGAGGCGCCGCTCATCGGCGCCGCGGCGCTGGCGCTGGGACGCTGACGCCCGAGGGCCGAGCGCGCCGCTGCGGGCGCGCCTCGGTTCAGAGCTCGAGGAAGCGCACCCAGTTCGCGCCGGCGCCGGTCTCGGCCTGCTGCAGCAGCTCGAGCCGCTCGCCGTCGACCGCGTACAGCGACACGGTCGTGGAGCGCTCCCCCGCGGCGACGAGGTAGCGGCCGTCCGCGCTGGTCGCGAAGCCGCGCGGCTGCTGCTCGGTCTCGGTGAAGTCCTCCGCGGCGGTGAGCCGTCCGCGCTCGTCGACCGGCAGCGCGCCGAGCGTGCTGCGCGAGCGCTCCGAGGCCCAGAGCACGCGCTCGTCGGCGCCCCAGTGCAGGTCGGCGCCCCAGACCGCGCCGAGCGCGACCGGGTCGGCGTCGATCTGGCCGCGCACGAGGCCGGCGGTGAGGTCGATGGCGCCCGCGGCGGCCCGCAGCGTCAGCTCGCCCGAGGCGGTGTCGCGGTCGAAGCGCAGCACCTCGCCGGAGTACTCGGTGACGACGTAGAGCGAGTCCTGCGCCGCGTTGAGCACGAGGTGCCGCGGCGCGCTGCCCGCCGCCCGGCGGCGGCCTGCACAAGGGTCAGCGCCCGGT
>JASCOA010000156.1 GCA_029959365.1 Microbacteriaceae bacterium PS02343
GCGCTGCGCAGCGCCACGACCGCGAGCGCGGCGAGCACGCCGTTGAGCGCGAAGTGCACGGGCAGGTCGACGACCGGCACGGTCACGTAGAGCTCGAGCGCGCTGCACCAGGCGGCCACGAGCAGCGTCGCACCGATCGCCGCGTCGAAGCCGCCCCGCACGCCGAGGAACCGCGGCGCCACGAGCCCGAGCAGCACGAGCGCGAACATCGCCGCGGTGACCGGGTCGCCGCTGAGCAGACCGAAGAGCACGCTGAGCAGGCCCGCGCCGCGCAGCGCGTCGGCGAGCACGAGCGTCGCGGTGCCGGGGCGGCGCAGGAACGCGGCGAGCAGGCGCGCGCGCAGCGGCGCCTCGGGTGCGGCGCCCTCCTCGCGGCGCTCGCGCACGGACTTCACGAGCCGCCGCCATCCGTCGCCCGCAGCAGCGCCTGCACCGGCAGGTGGTCGCTCGGCCAGCGCCCGCCGGGCTTGGCGTCGTTCATGCCCGCCTCGCGCACGACCACGCCGCCGCCGACGAGCAGCCAGTCGATGCGGCGCCCGCGGGTCGGCCGGCGGTAGGCGGGGCGCGTGCCCCAGCGCGTGCCGATCGGATGCTGCGCCTCGACCACCGCATCCCGCAGCGGGCCCCGGGTCACCAGGGTGCGGTAGGCCGGGGAGCCGGTGCCGGCGTTCGCGTCGCCCGTCACGACCGCCGGCCCGTCGTCGAGCAGGGCGCGGATGAGCGCGGCGGAGCGCCGCCGGGCCAGCGGCGAGACGTGGTCGAGATGCGTGTTGACGACCTGCCAGCGCACGCCCGTGATCCGGTCGCGCAACCTGGCCTCGACCAGGATGCGCGGGAACATCGCGCCCCAGGATCGCGACCCCGGGCGGTGCGGGGTGGTCGAGAGCGCGAGCTGGCGCCAGCGCTCCACCTCGAGCCTGTCGGTGTCGACCAGGATCGGGTTGGCCTCGTCGCCGCCGCGGCGGGAACGGCCGGTGCCGAGCACCGCGTAGCCGTCGAGCGCCTCGAGGGCGGCGCGCAGGTGCGCCGGCTGCGCCTCCTGGAGGCCGAGCACCGAGGGGCGCTCCTGCTCGAGCAGCGCGGTGAGGGCGGGGCGCCGGCGCGACCAGCGGTCGGGGTGCCGAGGGCGGAGGTGGGGCACGATCCGCCGCACGTTGAGGGTCATCACGGCCAGGTCCGGGGCCTCGGCGGGGCCGAGGAGCGGTGCGTCGTGCATCCGTCCATCCTCGCCGTCATCGCCGTGCTGCGGCCGCCGCTCCCAGGGCGGACCCGGCTACCGCGGAGCGCCGGACGCCCTGCGGGCCTTCACGAGGTAGGCGATGAAGGCCACGGCTCCGCCGACCACGCCCACGGCCATCAGGGCGGGGCCCAGGATCGTGGTGATCAGGAGCGGACCGGAGACCGGCGCGTCGCCGGCCGCGGCATCGGCGCCGTCGGCCGCGTACTCGGCGGCGGAGACGGCGGTGCCGATGAGGAAGACCACCAGACCGGCGAGCGCGACGACGCCGAAGACGATGGCGACCCGCCCCCACGGGCGGCCGGCGGACCAGGAGCTCGCTGAGGTGTCGGAGGTCATGCGGCGAGGCTAGGCGGGTCGACGGCGGAGGCCGTCGTGATGCCAGTCCGATCCCAGGCTCGGGGCGCGGATGCTCAGCCGGCGGAGCGCGCGTTCGCCACGAAGCGCTCGATGCGCGCGAGGTCCTTCACACCGGGCGCCGACTCGACGCCGCTCGAGACGTCGACGCCGGCGGGCCGGGCGTCGCGGATCGCTCGGGAGACGTTCTCGGGGTCGAGCCCTCCGGCCAGCAGCCAGGGCCCGGTCGGGCGGTGCTCGAGCAGCGAGCGCAGGTCCCAGCGCTCGCCGGAGCCCGCGCGCGGCGAATCGATCAGCAGCAGCTCCTCGCCCCAGGAGTCGAGGTCGCCTCCGGGCGAGGTGGCCCGCCAGACCCGCGGGAGCAGCTCGATGGCCCGCTCCGTGCGAGCGCGGTCGTAGCCGTGCACCTGCAGCACGTCGACGCCCGCGTCCTGCGCGGCCAGGGCCGCCGCCTCGGGGTCGAGGCCCTTGATCACGAGCACCGTGGTCGCGCGGCCGGCCACGTGCTCGACGAGCGCTCGCGCCGTCTCGACGTCCACCGTGCGGGGGCTGCCGGCGGCGTGCACGAAGCCGATCGCATCCGCTCCCGCATCGATCGCGACGTCGATCGCATCGGTGGTGCGCAGGCCGCAGATCTTGACGAGCAGAGGGGTGGTCACCCGGCGAGCGTAGCGGCGCTCAGCGGGTCGAGCCGCGCACGACGAGCTCGGTCGCGAACTCCACGTGGCCGGGCTCGAGCAGCGCGCCGTGGGCGTGCCGGTCGATCATCCGAACCGCCTCGGCGGCCATCTCGCGCACCGGCTGGTGCACGGTGGTGAGCGGCGGCTGCAGCCAGGCGGAGTGCCGCAGATCGTCGAAGCCGACGAGCTGCAGGTCGTGGGGGATGCGGGCGCCGAGCGCGGCGGCCGCCTCGTAGACGCCGAGGGCCAGGCCGTCGGTGCTCGCGAAGACGCCGAGCTCCGACCCGACCGCGTCGCGCAGCGGCTCGAGCACGGCGGCGGCCGGATGCGCGCCCCAGCGCACCGGCACGATGTCGAGACGGGCGTCGGGCATCCGCTCGCGCAGCGCCTGCTCGAAGCCCTCGATGCGGGCGCGGCCGAAGCGGTAGCGCGGCTCGGTCGAGACGATCAGGAAGCGCTCGGCGCCGCGGTCGAGCAGGTGCCGCGCCGCCGAGGCGCCGCCCTCGCGGTTGGTGGTGCCGATGGTGGTCGCCGCGCGGTTGCGCTCGGCGCGCGGGTCGAGCAGCACGAGCGGGATGCCGAGGCGCTCGAGCACTTCGAGCTGGGCGCCGGTGGGCCCGCTGAGCCCGATCACCACGCCGGCCGAGCCGCGTCGCGCGATGCGCACGGGCCAGTCGTCGTCGGGCGCATCGCGC
>JASCOA010000157.1 GCA_029959365.1 Microbacteriaceae bacterium PS02343
CTCCCCGCATCCGCGGATCGCGCGGCGGCGGACGAGCCGCTCCTCCGGCAGGTCGAGCACCTCGACCGGGCGCCGGCGGCCGTGCTGACCGACGGCGGCGTGCTGCTGAGCTGGCGGATGCTCGGCACCGACCCCGACTCGGTCGCCTTCCACGTGCTGCGCGACGGGCAGCGGATCACCGAGCAGCCGATCACCGGCGCCACGAACCTGCTCGACGCCGACGGCGACGGCGATTCGCGCTACGCGGTGGTGACGATGCTCGACGGCGTCGAGACCGAGACCGAGCCGATCGGCGTGCAGTCCGGGGACCACCTGCCGGTGCCCCTGCAGCGGCCCGCCGACGGCGTCACTCCCGCGGGCGCCGCCTACAGCTACTCGGCCAACGACACGAGCGCGGGCGATCTGGACGGCGACGGCTCCTACGAGCTGATCGTCAAATGGGATCCGAGCAACGCGCAGGACAACTCGCGCAGCGGGTACACCGGCAACGTCTACATCGACGCCTACGAGCTCGACGGCACGCTGCTCTGGCGCATCGATCTCGGCCGCAACATCCGGGCCGGCGCGCACTACACGCAGTTCCAGGTCTACGACTTCGACGGCGACGGGCGCGCCGAGGTCATGATGAAGACCGCCGACGGCACGGTCGACGGCACGGGCGCGGTGATCGGCGACGCCGCCGCCGACCACCGCAACAGCGGCGGGTACGTGCTCGCCGGCCCCGAGTTCCTCACCGTCTTCGACGGGGCCACCGGGGCGGCCGTCGACACGGTCGATTACACGCCGCCGCGCGGCAGCGTCGCGTCGTGGGGCGACAACTACGGCAACCGGGTCGACCGCTTCCTCGCCGGGGTGGCCTACCTGGACGGCGAGACGCCCAGCGCGATCTTCAGCCGCGGCTACTACACGCGGGCGGTCGTCGCCGCCTACGACTTCGACGGCGACCGGCTGCAGCAGCGCTGGGTGTTCGACTCGTCGACGCCGGGCAACGGGGCCGCAGCCGGCCAGGGCAACCACAGCCTCTCCGTGGCCGACACCGACGGCGACGGCCGGGACGAGATCGTCTACGGCTCCGCCACCATCGACGACGATGGCTCGCTCGCCTACTCCACCGGTCTCGGCCACGGCGACGCGCAGCACGTCGGCGACCTCATCCCCGGCCGCGAGGGCCTCGAGGTCTTCTCGGCGCACGAGAGCATGGGCTCGTCGGGCAACCGCGGTGCCACCATGCGCGATGCGGCCACCGGCGAGGTGCTCTGGAGCATCCCCGCGACCCGCGACACGGGCCGCGCCGCGAGCGGCGACATCGACCCGCGATACGAGGGCAACGAGGGCTGGGCGGTCGGCGGCACCGCGGCCTGGGACTCCCGGGTCGGCCAGCTGGTCGCGGCCGACGGCGAGGTGATCGGCGAGACCATCCCGGCGGCGAACTTCCTCGCCTGGTTCGACGGCGACCCGCTGCGCGAGATCGTCGACCACGAGTGGGACGCGGCGAGCTCGACGGGCGTGCCGACGATCTCGAAGTGGGACTGGGAGGCGCAGGAGAGCCGCGTCATCCTGCGCGACGCGGGCGCCCGGTCGAACAACCACACCAAGGGCACCCCCAACCTGCAGGCCGATCTCTTCGGCGACTGGCGCGAGGAGGTCGTGTGGCGCAGCGCCGACTCGAGCGAGCTGCGCATCTACTCGACGGTCGAACCGACCGAGCTGCGGCTGCGCACGCTCATGCACGACGTGCAGTACCGCACGGCCGTCGCCTGGCAGAACACCGCCTACAACCAGCCTCCGCACCCGAGCTTCTTCATCGGCGAGGGCATGACGGCGCCGGCGGCGCCGAACGTGCGCACGACGGGCGAGCACGACACGACGGCCCCGGTGATCTCCGGGCTGCCCGACGACGAGGCCCTGCTGCCGAGCACCGGCGAGCTGGCGCTCGACGTCTCGGCCGATGACGCGGGGTCGGGGCTGCGCAGCCTCGAGGTCGCACTCGACGGTGCGGCGATCGCGCCCGACGCCGAGCTCGATCCCGCCGAGCTCGTCGGCGAGCACGAGCTGACGGCGCGCGCCGTCGACGTGGCCGGCAATGTGGCCTCCGAGCGGCGCACGCTGCGGGTCTTCGCGGACGAGGGCACCGGCGCGCTGCCGGCCCGAGGCACCCTGTCGACGGACAGCGGATGGGCGAACGGCCTGCACGACGGCCGCTTCACCGTGACGATGAACCTGTGGTGGGGCGCCAACGGCTCCGCCGTCCGGTTCTTCGAGAACGGCGAGCTCGTCGCCACGGAGCTGCTCGCGCCGGCCTCGCCGAACGCGCAGACCGCGTCGTTCGTCGTGGACGGCCGACCGAACGGCGACTACGTCTACACCGCCGAGCTCGTCACCGCGGCGGGCACGACCCCGACCTCGGCGACGACCGTGCGCGTCCGCGACGCCGCCCCCGGCACCCCGGTGCTCTCGCACGACGACTGGGACGGTGACGGGGCGTTCACGGTGACCGCGGACCTCTGGTGGGGCCAGAACGCCACGGGCTACCGGCTGCTCGAGAACGGGGTCGTCATCGACGAGCAGACGCTCACCGCGGCGACACCGGCGGCCCAGCGGGCGACGACGGCGATCGACGGCCGGGCGGCCGGCGAGTACGTCTACGTGGCCGAGCTCACGAACGCCGACGGCAGCACCGCATCCGCTCCGCTCACGGTGCGCGTGCGCTGAGCGCTGATGCAGGAGGGGGGGGGGGGGGGGGGGGGGGGGGGGCGCGCCGCGGGGGGGGGGGGCGCGGGCCGCCCCCCGCGGGGCGGGGGGCGC
>JASCOA010000158.1 GCA_029959365.1 Microbacteriaceae bacterium PS02343
GCCTTCGACTGAGGCGGTCGGCCGCGGGGTGGCGCGCGAAGGGCCCGCCCCGGTCGGCGTCGACGCGGCGCCCCGGCGGATGAATGGTGGTGAACGCAGAAGAGCCGCCCTGCCGGGCGGCTCTTCTGGACTGCTGCGATGGTGGACCTGAGGGGATTCGAACCCCTGACCCCCTGCATGCCATGCAGGTGCGCTACCAACTGCGCCACAGGCCCTCGCTTGTTGCCTCCGAACCTTTCGGCTGCGGCGGCAACTCGACTAGCGTACTACAGTTTCGCGCCGCCGATGACCACCGGCGGCGTCCGTTCATCCGCTCTCGCTAGGGTGGCCCTCAGGCGAGGGAGGGAGCCCCATGAACGATCCACGCGCTCTGGACGAGCCGCGCGCGCCGCAGCACCGCGTCGACCCGAGGGCCCGCTGGTACTGGCTGATCGGCGGCGCCATCGGCTTCGTACTGACGATGGCGGCGCTCATCGTGCCCGCGATCATCTGGGAGCCCGTCCGGTTCTGGTTCCTGCTCGCCGCCGCCGTCATCGGCGCGATCGAGCTTGCCTCCGTGCTCATCGCGCCCTTCGTGCGCTACCGGGTGCACCGCTGGGAGGCCAGCGGCACCGCGGTCTACGCGAAGACCGGATGGATCAGCCGCGAGTGGAAGGTCGCGCCGCTGTCGCGCATCCAGTCGGTCGAGGCCAAGCGCAACCCGCTGCACCAGATGCTCGGGCTCGCCGCGATCAAGGTGACCACCGCCTCAGCGCAGGGCGACATCGTCATCGAGGGTCTCGATCGCGAGCTCGCCGAACGGCTCGTCGCCGAGCTCACGGAGGCGACCGAGCACACCGTGGGCGACGCGACGTGAGCGAGTCGACCACTCCCCCGGACTCCCTCGAGGAGCTCGCCGCCGCCGACCCGACCCCCTGGCGACGGCTCTCGCTGCGCATGGTGCCGGCGGCGCTCATCCGCGCCGTCCTCGGCCTCATCCCCGCGGCGATCGCCTACTTCCTGCTCGGCGACACCGGCACCGGCTCGCTCATCGCGCTCGGCATCGGCGCGCTGAGCCTGCTCGGGCCGGTCGGCTACGTGCTGCGCTACCTGCGCTTCCGCTACCGCATCGTCGGCGGCGAGCTGCAGGTGACCTCGGGACTCGCCACCCGAACGGTGCAGCGCATCCCGCTGCACCGCATCCGCACCGTCGACATCTCGGCCAAGCCGGTGCTGCGCATCTTCTCGCTCGCCCTGCTGACGATCGGCACCGGGCAGCAGGTCGAGAGCGGTGCCGGGGCGCTGTCGCTCGACGCGATCCGCGCCCACGAGGCTGCCCAGCTGCGCGCGGAGCTACTCGCCGGCGCCCGCCGCGCCGCCGAGGCGCGCGGGGAGACGACGGCGCCGATCGACGACGCGGCGCAGGTCGCAGCGGCGGCGTCGGGAGCGGATGCACCGTCCGCCGCCGCGGCGATCCCCGCACCGGACGAGGACCGCTCCGTCGCGCACGCCCTCGGCCCGCAGGCGCAGACCGGCGATGTCGGAACACCGGCCGCCGAGCCTGCGCCTCCCGGTGAGCGCACCGTGCTGCGGATGGACTGGACCTGGCTGCGGTACCGCCTGTTCAGCGCGTGGACGGTCGTCGTGCCCATGATCATCATCGGCTTCGCCTTCCAGTTCGGGCCGCTGATCGGCATCGAGCCGGAGACCTGGTTCGACTGGTTCTTCACGAGCGTGATCGGCGCGGTGCCGCCGGTCGTCTGGGTGGCGGCCCTCGTCGTCGCCGTGCTCGTCATCGGCGGCATCGGCGGCTCGCTGCAGTTCATCGAGGCCTGGTGGGGCTACCGGCTCGTGCACGAGCCCGAGGGGCGCTACCTGGTGCGCCGCGGCCTGCTCACGACCCGGTCGCTCACGATCGACCCCGAGCGGCTGCGCGGCGTGACGCTCACGGAGGCGCTCACCACCCGCCTGCTGCGGGGCGCGACGCTCGCGCCGATCGTCACCGGCATCAGCATGGCGCAGCAGATGAGCGAATCCGGCGCGATGACGCCGACCACCTCGCGCACCGCATCGACCCGGCTGGCGGAGGCGCTGCTCGGCGAGCCCGTGCTGGCGCAGGAGCGGCTGGCGCCCGGCTGGCTGGTGGCGCATCCGCCCGTCGCACGGCGCCGCATCGTGGTGCGCTACCAGCTGTGGAACCTGCTCCTGGCTATCGCGCTCGGCGCCGCGTGGTGGTTCTGGTCGTGGACGCCGTGGCTGCTGGTCGCGCCGGCGGCGCTCGCGGTGCTGCTCGTGCCCGCGGCGCTCGCGAACGGGCGCACCCTCGGTCACCGCATCCACGAGGGGTCGCTGACGGCTCGCCGCGGCTTCTTCTGGCGGCGCACCGATGTGGTGCAGCTGCGGGGCATCAGCGGCGCGCACGTGACGCAGTCGGTCCTGCAGCGGCGCCTCGGGCTCGCCTCGGTGGTCGCGACGACCGCGGCCGGCGAGAAGCACTACACGGTCGTGGACGTGGCGCTCGGCACCGCGGCGGAGCTGGCAGCGCAGCTGGGCGGGCCCCAGTTCGCCGAGGAGCCCGAGCTGCTGCTCGCGACCGGTGCCGCGGGACCGGAACGGCCGCACCCCAGCGGCACCGGCCAGCACGGAACGCTGCTCACCGACGGCTGATCGCCCGGAACGCGACGACGCCGCCCCCCCCCGGGGGGGGGGGGGGGGGGGGGGGCCCCCGGGGGCAGGGGGGCCCCCGCGGCGCGCGCCGGGCCGGCGCGGGGGGGGGG
>JASCOA010000159.1 GCA_029959365.1 Microbacteriaceae bacterium PS02343
ACTCAGCCCCGGGAACGGTGCTGAGTCGTCGCCGAGCTGCTGAGTCGCACGGACGAGGTCGCTGCACGCGGGCGTCGAGCAGTGAGCGCGCAGCCCGCGCGGCGCGGGAGCAACCCGAGCAGCTGAGCAGTCCGAGAGACGCGAGCAACCCGAGCAGCCGCGGGCGGCCCGAGCAGTCCTACCCCTCCCAGCGGTAGCGGCCGCCGAGGGCCGCGAACTCCTCGTCGACCGCGGCGCGCAGGGCGCCGTCGGCGAGGTAGTCGATCGCGGCCGAGGCCAGCGCCGCGGCGCCGTCGGCGAGCGCGGCGAGGCCGCCGTCGCGCACCGTCCAGTCGGCGAAGGCCTCCGTGTGCGGCTGCACCGAGGGCGGGCTGCCGATGCCGAGCGAGGGGTGGATCGACGGCACGAAGCGGCTGACGTTGCCCATGTCGGTCGAGGGACCCGCCTGCTGCGGGCCGGCCGGGGAGTCCGGCACGATGCGGCCGCGGCGCTGCAGCGCCCGGGCCCAGTGCCGGGTGAGCGACTCGTTCGGTTCGAGCGGCAGGTAGGGCGGCACCGGGTCGACCTCGATCTGCGCGCGGGTGCCGGTCGAGAGCGCCGCGCCCTCGAGCACGGCGACCACGCGGTCGGTCAGCGCCCGCAGCGCGTCGAGCTCGCCGCTGCGCACGTAGAAGAGCGCCGCCGCCCGCTCGGGCACGATGTTCGGCGCCTGGCCTCCGTCGGTGATGATGCCGTGCACGCGGTCGATCGGCAGGATGTGCTGCCGCAGCTGCGCCACCCCCTGGTAGGCGGTGACGACCGCGTCGAGCGCGTTGAGGCCGAGCCAGGGGGCTCCCGCGGCGTGAGCCGCGCGCCCGTGGTAGGTCACGGCGACCCGGCGCACGCCGGTGGTGCGCTGGCCTCCGACGGGCGAGGGGCGGTCGCCGCCGGTCGGATGCACCATGGCCGCCGCGTCGACGTCGTCGAAGCCGCCGGCGCGCAGGATGAGCTCCTTGCCGCCGCCGTTCTCCTCGGCCGGGGTGCCGATCAGCGAGAGGCGCCCGCCGAGCCGCTCGACGTGCGGCGCGGCCGCGAGGAACGCGCCGACCGCGATGCCGGCGATGAGGTTGTGCCCGCAGGCGTGCCCGATGCCGGGCAGCGCGTCGTACTCGGCGATGATCGCCAGGTGCGGGCCGCCCTCGCCGACCGTGGCGTGCAGGGCGGTGTCGAGGCCGAAGGCGCCGGGGCGCGCATCCGCTCCCTCCGCCGTCAGCAGCTCGGCGATGCGGGCGGCCGAGCGGTGCTCCTCGAAGCCGAGCTCGGGCTGCTCGTGCAGCGCACGGGCGAGGCCCTCGAGCCGCGGGCGCAGCTCGGCGACGCGCACGTCGATCGCGGCGTGCGCCGCCGCATCCGCTCCCGCGAAGGCCGACGCGGTCGGCGACGGCTCGGTGCTCGCTGCATCGGCGGAAGCGGATGCGCTGCGCTGCTGGTAGGCCAGGTACGTCTCGAGGGGGTCGCTCACGTGAGCTCGATCAGCTGCCCGTCGGCACGGCGGAGCGTGAGCCGGTAGCCCGAGCGCGCGCCCGCGACGACCTCGGCTGCGCCCTCGCCGAGCCCGTAGGCGGCGAGGTCGGCGGCGATCGGGGCCGGGTCGACCTCGGTGCGCACGAAGTCGACGAGCTCGACGGTCGGCAGGTCGCCGACGCCGGGCTGCGGCGTCGCGCCCCAGTCGATGAGGAACGGCAGCTCGAGCCGGCGCTCCTGGCCCCGGGTGAGGCGCCACTCGAGCAGCGCGCCGTCCGGGGTGCGGCGCGAGAGCGGCTGCACGTCGCCCGGGTCGATGCCCTGGGAGCGCGCGTGCTCGACCGTGGCGACGATGTCGTCGGGGTGCACCGAGTAGGCGACGACCGCGGGCTCGGTGAGCGAGGCGATGCCGAAGGTCTCGGGCAGCGCGGGGTCGGCGCGGTCGGGATCGGGGCCGATCAGCTCGATGTAGTGCGGGCCGCGCTCGCCGTCGCGGGTCAGCGCCACGAGGGCGTTGGCCGTGCCGGTCGGGTGCGCGCCGCCGCGGGGCGCCGTGACGCCGGTGCGCTCGGCGAACCAGGCGATGAGCGCCTCCAGATCGGGGCCGGCGATGACGACGTGGTCGAGCAGGCCGAGGCGGGTCATGCGCCGACCGCCCGTCGCGCGGGCACCTCGGGCTCGCCGAGCGAGAGCATCAGGCGGTTGGCCCAGTTGAAGAAGGCCGCTCCGCCGATGACGTCGACGATCGAGGCGTCGTCGAGGCCCGTGCCGCGCAGTCGCGCGACGTCCTCGGCGCCGAAGGCGAGCGGGGTGCGGGTCAGCGAGACCGAGGCGGCGCCGCCCGCGTTCCAGCGCTCGTCGCCCCGGTCGGCGCCGCCGCCCGCCTCGAGCCGGCGCTGCACATCGGCCTCGCGGCCCGACTCGCGGGTCGCCGCGGCCGAGTGCACCGACGCGCAGAACACGCAGCCGTTGCTGCGGCTGGCCGCGGTCGCGGCGAGCTCGCGCTCGGCGCGACCGATGCCGCCGTCGACGTTGAAGAAGATGTCGAGGTCGGTGAGGGTGCGCGCCTCGAGCG
>JASCOA010000015.1 GCA_029959365.1 Microbacteriaceae bacterium PS02343
CACCCCCCGGTGGGGGGGCCGGGGGGCGGTGCCCCGCCGGGGCCGGCGCGGGCCCGCCGCATCGCGCTCAGGCGGGCACCGGCACCGCGCGCTCGGCCTCGGGCGCCTCGGTGTCGGCCTGCTCGGCGTCGAGCTCGTCGCGCACCGCCGCGCCGGCCGCGAGCTCCTCGGCGGTGCGGGGCGCGAGCGCCCCGACCAGGGCGTAGGTGCCGAAGCCGACGATCGCCGCGATGATCGTGGCCCAGCCGTCGAGCTCGGGCCCGACCAGCGTGTTGGGCACGTGCAGGATGTCGTTCGGCACCCCGTAGAGCGTGGGCGTGAGCGCGAGCAGCACCATCCGCACGGCGAAGCCGGTGCCGGCGGCGATGAGCGCGGCCTTCGCGCCGGGGCGCTTCCAGAACAGTCCGATGAGGAACGGCGCCGCGAGGCAGGCCAGCATGATGTCGAAGGCGAGCGTCAGCAGGATGCCGGTCTGGCTGATCCGGATCGCGAGGAAGGTGCCGAGCACGACGATCGGGACCATCGCGATGCGGGTCCAGCGCAGCAGCGGGTCGGGGCCCGCACCCGAGTGCCGGCGCACCGAGAAGATGTTGCGCACGGCGATCGCCGACGTCGCGAGGATCGCGCCCGAGGCGGTCGAGAAGGACGCGGCCACGACGCCCGAGAGCACGAGCACCGCGATGAGCGGCGGCGCGTAGTCGCCGAGCAGCTGGTAGAGGATCGGCCCGTCGGCGACGGTGATGCCGAGCGTCGCCGAGGCGGTGAGCGCGACCAGGGCGAAGATCGTGCCGATGATCGCGGTGCCGGCGGCGCCGGCGAAGCAGGCGCGGCGCGCGACCTCCGGCGACTTGGCGCCGAAGATGCGCTGCATGAAGTCGATGGCCACGAGGTCGCCGATGCCGAGGGCGATGAGCGTGGCCCAGTTGATCGGCGCGCCGAAGGCCGGGTCGGTGAGCTGCTCGAAGTCGAACGGCCCCATGCCCTCCGGGATCACGATGCCGTAGCTCAGCGCCACCCAGACGAGCAGCGAGATGGCGGCCACGACCGTGATGACCGTCTGGATGACGGCGGTGTACGCGTCCGAGAACAGGCCGCCGGCGACGGTGTACGCCAGCACGAGGCTGACCGAGAGGACCACGCCCCAGGCGTAGGGGATGTTCGCGAACTCCTGCAGCAGGAAGCCGCAGGCGACCAGGTTGCCCGCGAGCAGGATCGTGAACGACAGGATCATGATCACCGAGGCCACCACCTCCGTCGGCCGGCCGTACCGCATGCGGAAGAAGTCGGCCAGGGTGAACAGCTTCATGGCGTTCATGGGCTTGGCGAGGAAGAGCCCGGTGATGAGCAGGCAGATCGCGAGGCCGATGGCGAGCGAGGCGCCCGACCAGAAGCCGAACTGCGCGGTGAGGTCGGTGTTGCCGACGGTCGCGTTCGAGTCGACCGCCGCGGCGGTGAGCGAGACGGCGACCAGGGGGATGCCGAGCCGGCGTCCGGCGACGAGGTAGTTGGCGCTGTCGCCGTCGATCTTGCGGGCGACCGCGATGCCGACGACGAGGACCACCAGCACGGTGACCCCCACTCCGAAGATGATCATGCGTGCTCCTGGCGGGTGCGGTGGTGCGACGGGGTGTTTCTATCGGTTGATAGATACGGAGTCTCGTCCCGCCGCGTACCCGCCGTTTTTCGGGCGTGCAACGATCGTGTTAACTCGCCGGCGGCCCGCCGGCGGTCGTGCGCTCGGCCGAGCTCAGCCCAGGTCGGCCAGCAGCGCCGGCCCGGAGGCCGCGGCCTCGGAGGGGTCCAGAGCGAGCACCCGCAGCGCCGCCTCGGCGATGCGCTCGGGCGCGAGGGCGGCGCCGCGACGGCGCTGCAGGATCACGTTCTCGACGAGCGCGAGCACGAGCGCCGCACCGGCGCCCGGGTCGTCGACGCCGCAGGCGGCGACGAGCGTGCGGTAGGCGGTCTCGAGCTCCGCGCGGCGCTCGTGGAACGGCGCGAAGCGCTCGTCGGCGAGCTCGGGCAGCAGGTAGAGCGAGCCGATGCTGTGCTCGCCGGCGGCGAGCAGCCGAGCGTCGGAGACGCAGAGCGCCCAGAGCCGCACGGCCGGGTGCTCGTCGCGGGCGAGCAGCTGCGCGGCCGTCTCGAGCGAGGGCTGCACCGTGCCGAGCAGCAGCTCGAGCAGCACCGCCTGCTTGCCGCCGAAGTAGTGGTAGAGCGACGCCTGCCGAATGCCGGCGGCCGCCGCGAGCGCGTGCGTGCTCGTGCCGCCGTAGCCCTCGGTGCAGAAGAGGGCGGCGCCGGCGGCGAGGATGTCGGCCCGGGTCCCCTGCCCGGTGAGCGAGGAACCGGATGCCCGGGGACGTCCGGTGGAAGCGCTCGCCATGGCCATGACGCTAGCAGCGGCGCCGCTCCGGCCGGTCGGCGCCGGGCCCGAAACACGATCGCAACACCGGGGTCACGCCCGCGATACGAGCGCACTGTTCACTTTCTATCATTCGACAGAAAGGGGTCGCGATGAGCGCGTCCACCACCTCGACCACCGCCGGCGCCCGCGAGCACGCCCGCGCCCAGGAGGGCACGGTCGTCGACGCGATGCCGCTGCTGCCCGCCTCCGCGCATCCGGCACCGCCCGAGGGCGTCGAGCCGGGCGCGCTGCGCTGGAGCGAGCGCATCGCCGGCGGCGGCTACGGGCACCGGGTGCTCGCCCGCGGCACGCACCTGCGCCTCACCGACGTCGACGGCGACGCGTGCGCGAGCCTCGTCCTCTACAACGCACTCGAGCCCCACGAGCGGCTCAACGTGGCCGACACCGTCAAGGTGCAGTGGCAGGTGTACGCCGGAACCGGGCAGCTGCTGCTGAGCGATCAGGGCCGCGTGCTCGGGACCGTCGTCGCCGACGACTCCGGCCGGCACGACACCCTCTACGGCACCAGCGCACTCGCCCGCAACGTGGAGCGCTACGGCGACGGCAGCCCGCAGGGCCCCTCCCCCGCGGGCCGCGAGCTGCTCGTGCTCGCGGCCGCGAAGCACGGGCTCGGCCGCCGCGACGTGCCGCCGAGCGTCTCCTACTTCCAGGGCGTGCGCATCCGCGAGGACGGCAGCCCCGAGTTCCAGGGCTCCGCCGGCGCCGGGCACTCCGTGACGATCCGCCTCGAGATGCCGGCGATCGTGCTGCTGGCCGACACGGCGCATCCGCTCGATCCCCGACCCGAGTGGTCGTGCGGCCCGCTCGACGTGCTCGCCTGGGCCGGCGAGCCGACCGGCGCCGACGACGCGCTGCGCACGGCGAGCCCCGAGGGCCGCCGCGCGTTCCTCAACACCGACGACTACCTGAGCGCGAGGGGCATCGCATGAGCATCACCGGCTACGGCAAGCAGATCCACCGCGAGACCGTCGCGGCCCGAGCACCCTGGTCGCGCGTGCTGCGCGCCGGCGAGGTGCTCGTCATCGTCGACGTCGACGGCAACCAGGCCGTCGACTTCCTCGCCTACGACGCCCACGACCGCGCCGCGTACTCGGTGCCGGCCACGCTGCAGGGGCAGGGATCGGTGTTCCTGACCACCGGCTCGGTGCTGCGAGACGCCGAGCACCGCCCGCTGCTCACCGTGCTCGACACGGACGTCGACCGGCACGACACCCTCGGCGGCGCCTGCTCGAAGGAGAGCAACACGCTGCGCTACGGCCACCACACCCGGGGCCAGCACGCCTGCGCCGAGAACTTCCTCGCCGAGCTCTCGCTGCACGGCATGGGCAAGCGCGACCAGGTCTCGAACGTCAACTGGTTCATGAACGTGCCGGTCGACCCCGACGGAGCCCTCGGCATCGTCGACGGCATCTCCTCTCCCGGCCTCAGCGTCACGCTGCGCGCCGAGCGCGACACGCTCGTGGTCGTCTCGAACTGCCCGCAGATCAACAACCCCTGCAACGGCTTCGATCCGAGCCGGGCCGAGATGATCGTCTTCGACGGGGCGGTGACGGCATGACCTTCGACACCCTGCTCATCGCGAACCGCGGCGAGATCGCCGTGCGCATCATCCGCACGGCGAAGCGGATGGGGCTGCGCACCGTCGCCGTCTACTCCGACGCCGATCTCGGGGCCGCGCATGTGGCGCTCGCCGACGAGGCGGTGCGCATCGGCCCGGCGCCCGCGGCGGAGAGCTACCTGCGCATCGACCGGATCCTCGAGGCCGCCGCCGCGACCGGCGCCGGCGCGGTCCACCCCGGCTACGGCTTCCTCAGCGAGAACGCGGAGTTCGCCCGCGCCTGCGAGGCCGCCGGCGTCGTCTTCGTCGGCCCCTCCCCGGAGCACCTCGACGTCTTCGGGGCCAAGCACACCGCCCGCGAAGCCGCCGAGCGCGCCGACGTGCCGCTGCTGGCCGGCACCGGGCTGCTCGACGACGTCGAGCACGCCCTCGCCGAGGCCGCGCGCATCGGCTACCCGGTGATGCTCAAGGCCACCGCGGGCGGCGGCGGCATCGGCATGCGCGCCTGCCGCGACGCCGCCGAGCTCGCCGGCGCCTGGGACGACGTGCGCCGCCTGGCCGGCGCCTCGTTCTCCTCGGCCGGCGTCTTCCTCGAGCGGCTCGTCGAGCACGCCCGTCACGTGGAGGTGCAGGTCTTCGGCACCGGCGACGGCACCGTCGTCACCCTGGGCGACCGCGACTGCTCGCTGCAGCGCCGCAATCAGAAGGTCGTGGAGGAGAGCCCGACGCCCGGGCTGCCCGACGCCGTGCGCGAGCGCATCACCGAAGCCGCGCGCCGGCTCTGCGCCGAGGCCGGCTACCGCAGCGCCGGCACGGTCGAGTACATCTACGACCCGGTGCGCGAGGAGGCGGCCTTCCTCGAGGTGAACACCCGCCTGCAGGTGGAGCACCCGGTGACCGAGGCCCGCTACGGCGTCGACCTCGTCGAGTGGATGCTGCGCCTTGCCCAGGGCGAGACCGCCTTCGTCGACGAGCTCGGTGAGCCGGTCGGCGCCGCCGTCGAGGCCCGCGTCTACGCCGAGAATACCGATCTCGGCAACGTGCCGAGCTCGGGCACCGTCACCGCCGTCGGGCTGCCCGCCGGCGTGCGGGTGGACACCTGGATCCGCGCCGGCAGCGAGGTATCGACCGCCTACGATCCGATGCTCGCCAAGGTGGTCGTGCACGGCGCCGACCGCGCCGAGGCCTGGGCCGCGCTCGGCGAGGCGCTCGCGGGGACGCGCGTGGACGGCATCGCCACGAACCTCGGACTGCTGCGCACGATCGCGGCGGAGCCCGCCGTGCTCGCGGCCGAGCACTCGACCGCCACGCTCGACGGGCTGCGCGACCGCACCCCGCGCATCGAGGTCGTCAAGGGCGGCATGCTCACGACGGTGCAGGACGTGCCGGGCCGGCTCGGCTACTGGCCGGTGGGCGTCCCGCCGTCGGGGCCGATGGACGAGCTCTCCTTCCGGCTCGGCAACGCCGCCCTCGGCAACCCCGTCGACGCGCCCGGACTCGAGATCACGATGAGCGGACCGACGCTGCGGCTCCACACGCCGGCGCGCGTCGTCGTGACCGGGGCCCCCGCATCCGTCACCGTGGACGGCTCGCCCGTGCCGCAGTGGGAGCCGGTGGCCGTGCCCGCCGGCGGCGTGCTCGCGATCGGCACCGCCGAGCGCGGCATGCGGATCTACCTGCTCATCGAGGGCGGGCTCGACCTGCCGCTCGTGATGGGCTCGGCGAGCACCTTCGACCTCGGCGCCATCGGCGGCCACGCGGGCCGCGCGCTCGCGCCCGGCGACATCCTGGGGCTGCGCACGCCCGACGAACCGCACGAGGTGGCCGCGGTGCCCCAGGCGTCGCGCCCGGCGTTCCCGAGCGCCTGGACCGTCGCCGCGCTCGAGGGGCCGCATGCGGCGCCCGAGTTCTTCACCCCCGACGACATGAGCGTGTTCTACGCCACCGACTGGCAGGTGCACTTCAACTCGGCGCGCACCGGTGTTCGGCTCGTCGGCCCGAAGCCCGAGTGGGCGCGCAGCGACGGCGGCGAGGCGGGGCTGCACCCCTCCAACATCCACGACACCCCCTACGCGGTCGGCGCGGTCGACTACACGGGCGACCTGCCGATCCTGCTCGGCCCCGACGGGCCCAGCCTCGGCGGCTTCACCTGCCCCGCGACCGTCGCGACCGGGCACCTCTGGAAGCTCGGCCAGCTGCGGCCCGGCGACACCGTGCGCTTCACGCCGGTCGTGGCCGCGCAGGCGGCCGAGCTGCTCGCCGCCCCGCTCGCCGAGCCGGCAGCCGGCAGGGATGCGGTGCGCGACGGCGGCGTGCTGCACCGCGTGCCCGAGCGGCCCGGCAACCCGGCGCTCACGATCCGCCGCAGCGGCGACGCGAACCTGCTCGCCGAGTTCGGCGAGCAGGTGCTCGAACTGGCCTCGCGGATGCGCGTGCACGCGCTCATGGAGGCCGTGCAGGCCGCGGACCTGCCGGGCGTGATCGAGCTGACCCCGGGCATCCGCTCGCTGCAGGTGCACTTCGACCCCCGCGAGACGAGCACCGACGCCATCGCGGCCGCCGTGCTCGCGACCGAGGCCGTGCTGCCCGACACCGCGGACATCCGCGTGCCGAGCCGCACGGTGCACCTGCCGCTGTCGTGGGACGACCCCTCCACCCGCGAGGCGATCAAGCGCTACATGGCGGGCGTGCGCGACGACGCCCCGTGGTGCCCGTGGAACATCGAGTTCATCCGCCGCATCAACGGCCTGGAGTCGGTGGAGGACGTCTACCGCACGGTCTTCGACGCCGAGTACCTGGTGCTCGGCCTCGGCGACGTCTACCTCGGCGCACCCGTGGCGACCCCGCTCGACCCGCGGCACCGGCTCGTGACCACCAAGTACAACCCGGCGCGCACCTGGACCCCGCAGAACGCCGTCGGCATCGGCGGCGCCTACCTCTGCATCTACGGCATGGAGGGGCCGGGCGGCTACCAGTTCGTCGGCCGCACCGTGCCGGTGTGGTCGACGCTGCACCAGGCCGGGCCGTTCGAGCCCGGGGTGCCGTGGCTGCTGCGCTTCTTCGACCGCATCCGCTGGTATCCGGTGGAACCGGAGGAGCTGCTCGAGCTGCGCGCCGAGATGGCCGCGGGACGGATGCCGCTGCGCATCGAGCAGGGCGAGTTCGGCATGGCCGAGTACGACGCCTTCCTCGCCGAGAACGCCGAGTCGATCGCCGCGTTCCGCGCGCAGCAGGCCGCGGCCTTCGGCAGCGAGCGCGACGCGTGGGAGGCGGCCGGCGAGTTCGCCCGCGAGCACGCCGAGCCGGCGCCGGTCTCGGCCGCGGTGGAGATCCCGGCCGGCTGCGAGGGCGTCGAGGCGCCCTTCGTGGCGACCGTGTTCCGCATCGACGTGGCCGTGGGCGACCGGGTCGAGGAGGGCCAGACGCTGCTCGCCCTCGAGGCGATGAAGATGGAGGCGCCCCTGGCGGCCCCCGTCTCCGGCCGCGTCGTCGAGGTCGTCGCCGAGATCGGCGAGCAGGTGAGCGCCGGCTCGGTGCTCGTGATCGTCGAACCCGATACCGCACTCGAACAGGAGGCTGCATGACCCCCATCACCGACCCCGCCGCGCACGTCGCGGAGCGCTACGCCCGCGTGGCCGAGCGCCCCGAGGCCTGGATCGAGCTGCGGCCCGAGGCCGAGGTCGCCGAGGAGCTCGCGGACGTGCTCGCCCGCGAGGCCGCCGGCGAGGCGCTGCCGCTGGCCGGCGCGCTGCTCGCGGTGAAGGGCAACCGCGCGGGGGGGGGCCGGCCCCCCCCGGCGGCGGGCCCCGCCTGCGCCACCGCGCCCGGGCCGGCCGCGACGGCCGTCGCACGACTGCGCGCGGCCGGCGCCGTCGTGCTCGGCGTCACGAATCTCGACCAGTTCGCCACCGGGCTGGTCGGCAGCCGCTCGCCCTACGGCGCGGTGCGGCACGCCACCGACCCGACGCGCATCTCGGGCGGCTCGTCGTCAGGCTCGTCGGTGGCCGTCGCGCTCGGCATCGCCGACGTCGCGCTCGGCACCGACACCGCGGGCTCCGGCCGGGTGCCGGCCGCCTTCCACGGGCTCTACGGCGTCAAGCCGACGAAGGGATGGGTCAGCGCCGCCGGCGTCGTGCCCGCCTGCCGCAGCCTCGACGTCGTCACGGTCATGGCCGCCGACCTCGATCTGGCCGAGCGGGCGCTGTCGGTGATGTCGGGAGCGGATGCGCGCGATCCGCTCAGCCGCACCGGTTCGGCCGCAGACTTCCCAGCCGTCCCCCGCATCGGCGTGCCGCTGCCCGGTCAGCTCGGCGAGCTCGCCCCGGGCTGGGCGGAGGCCTTCGACGCCGAGACCGCACGCTGGGCCGCCGCCGGCGCCGAGCTGGTGCCCGTGGACATCGCAGTGCTGCTCGAGGTGGCGCTCATGCTCTACGACGGCGCCTTCGTGGCCGAGCGCTATGCGGCGGTGGGCGCCTTCGTCGACGCGCACCCCGACGAGGTCGACTCGACCGTCGGCGGCATCATCGCCCGCTCGAAGGAGCTGCCGGCCTGGCGTCTGCTGCAGGACCAGGAGCGCCTGGACATCGCGGCCGTCACCGCCCGTGCGCTGTTCGCCGAGCTCGACGCCCTGCTGCTGCCGACCACCGTCGAGCACCCGACCCTCGAGGCCGTGGCCGCCGAGCCCGTCGCCGTGAACAGCCGCCTCGGTCGCTTCACCAACTTCGCCAACCTGCTCGACCTCGCCGCGCTCGCCTACCCCGCGGGCCTCGTCGAGGGGCTGCCCTTCGGGGTGCAGCTCGTCGCGCCCGCCTTCACCGACCACCAGCTCATCGACCTCGTCAGGAACCGCGCATGACCGACATCCTCCTCGCCGTCGCCGGCGCCCATCTCAGCGGCCAGCCGCTCAACCACCAGCTCGCCGACCGCGACGCCGTGCTCGTCGAGACCACCGCGACCAGCCCCGACTACCGGCT
The DNA here is from genome assembly GCA_029959365.1 of Microbacteriaceae bacterium PS02343. Lineage (GTDB taxonomy): Bacteria > Actinomycetota > Actinomycetes > Actinomycetales > Microbacteriaceae > Arenivirga. The sequence goes on from JASCOA010000015.1 coordinate 8,957, forward strand.
CTTCGCCCTGGCGACCGAGCCGCCCAAGCCCGGCGTCGTGCGGGTCGCCGAGGGCGGCGCGGCGCTCGAGGTCGAGGTCTGGCGCCTGTCGGAGGCGGCCTTCGGCTCGTTCGTGGCGGCGCTGCCCCAGCCCATGGGCATCGGCAAGGTCTCGCTGGCCGACGGCACGCTCGTGAGCGGCTTCATCGTCGAGCCGATCGCGACCGAGGGCGCCGAGGACATCACCCGCTTCGGCGGCTGGCGCGGCTTCCTCGCGGCGCGCCTCGCGGGCCGCTGATGCACATCGTCCTCGTTCACGGCGCCGGCGGCTCGGCGTTCAGCTGGAGCACCGTCGCGCCTCTGCTCGAGGCCGCCGGCCATCGCGTGAGCGTGGCCGACAACCCGTCGCAGTCGCTCGACGACGACATCGCCGCCGTGCGCGCCCTCATCGACGGAGCGGATGAGGACGCGCTGCTGGTCGGCCACTCCTACGGCGGCGCGGTCATCACGAACGCCGGCCGTCACGAGCGCGTGCGCGGGCTCGCCTACGTCGCCGCCTGGGCCCCCGACGAGGGCGAGTCGGTGCAGGGCCTGGTGAACTCGAACGAGCGCGCCCCCGTGGCCGACTTCTTCAGCCGCGGGCCGGCCGGCGAGTGGATCCCGCAGGACGACGAGGCGTCGCGGCTCGCGCTCGCCTGGGACGTGCCGCCCGAACTGCACGCCCGCGGTCGGGACTTCCGGCGGCGGTCGGCGGACGCGATCTTCACCGGCGTCACCGGCGCCCCCGCCTGGGCGTCGAAGCCGAGCCGGTACCTGCTCGCCGCGAGCGACCAGCACATCGGGCCCGCCCTGCAGCGGACGATGGCCGAGCGCGCCGGCGCGGTGATCGAGGAGATCGATACGAGCCACTCGGTGCCCTTCGCGGCGCCGGACGCGGTGGCGGCGTTCATCGGGCGGGCTGCGGCGGCGCTCTGAGGCGCAGACGACGCGAGCAGGTCGGCCGGCCCGTCGTCTCCCGGATCGCAGAGGCTCCGCGCGCTCCTCACCGCTGGTTCTCACGCGACCAGAAGTCGACCGCCTGCGGGCGCGGCCGATCGACGGCCGCGGTCGTATCGCCGAGCTCGAGGACCTGCTCCGGCGAGGCCTGCAGGGTGGGCCACGACGGTCGCTCATCGCCGTTGGGGTCGCCGGTCGCGACGAACGACAGCCAGTAGCCGGTCATCTCCGCTTCGAGCCGGCGGTCGACCGCGTCGTAGGCGGCGTCCCCATCGGCGCCGAGGTTGCCGTTCGCGTACATCACCTCGGCCCCGTGATAGGCGCCGAAGCGCTCGATCGAGGGGTCCGGCGGCACCCGCGTGAAGAAGTAGGTGTAGACGTCCTCGCTGCCGGTCGCGGCCGCGCTCGTGCCCCAGTCGTGCGTCGGGCTGATCATCGAACCGTCGGTCACCGCGCGCACGCGGGAGTCGAGCACCTGATGCGGGTCCTCGCCCGGGTAGAGCTGCAGGTAGGCGTCCGCCTCCGCACCGTAGGCCTCCCGGATCTCGGTCTCGTAGGCCCGGGGATCCGAGTCCATCGCCGAGAGCAGCATCAGCGACGCCTCGTCCGCGTTGCTGCCGAGCAGCAGCGGCACGTCGTTCTGCTCCCCCGCCGCGTAGATCTCGGTCGGCGAGGCAGGGAGGACCGCGCCGTCGATCGAGGGGAACCAGTGCGTCGACAGCGATGCAGCGGCCGATCGGATGCGCTCCGCGGGCATGGCGCGCATCTCCTCCAGGGTCGCCCCGCCGAGGGCTTCGCTCAGCGAATCGGCCACGTCGTGGGCGTTCTCCTCGGTGTTGTAGACGTCGCCGTCGTCCCGGTCCCCGACCGTTCCGAGACACGAGCCGCTCTGACCGATGAGACCGTGCACGAGGCCCTCGGCGAGCGGCGAGACGCCCAGGATGCAGGCACTCCCGGACCCTGCCGACTCGCCGGCGACGGTGACGCGGGCGGGATCCCCTCCGAAGCCCGCGATGTTGTCGCGCAGCCACTCCAGCGCCGCGATCTGATCGCGCAGTCCCTGGTTCCCGGCGGCCTGCCCCAGCTCATCGTCGGCCAGGAAGCCGAAGACGCCGAGGCGGTAGTTGATGGTGACGATGACGGCGTCGCCGCGTGCGGCCAGCGCGGCGCCGTCGTAGGCGGGCAGCGCTCCGGAGCCGCCGGTGAACGAACCGCCGTGCACGAACACGAGCACGGGCAGCCGCTGCTCGGGCTGGATCGAGCTGCTGCGCCAGATGTTGAGGCGCAGCGCGTCCTCGTCCGTCGCGTAGCCGCCGAGCAGCGTGTCCTCGAGCGGCGCGTCCAGCAGACGGGTCGTGGCCCTGCTCACGAAGCTCGGCTCGGCCTGCACGGCCGAGGGGCCGAAGTCGTCCGCGATCAGGGTCTCCGCGCGCGGCAGAGCCGGCTGCGGCGGTTCCCAGCGCAGCTCGTCGACGGGAGGTGCGGCGTAGGGGATGCCCGCGAACACGTCGACCTGATCGCTCCTGACGCGAACGCCGACCACGTCGCCCTGCTCGGTCGGCACGGCGGCGGTCCGCGCGCCGTCGACCGTCCTCGTCACCACCGGGGGACCCGCCGCGACCGCGAGGCCCCCGACGAGACAGGCCGCGAGGAGCCACGCCGGCAGCTGCACGAACCAGCGGCGCCCCCGCCACCATCGCGCCGCGAGCCCGACCGCTCCCGCGGCGACCGCGACGACCAGCCAGGCCCACCAGAGCCCTTGGTTCAGCCAGGTCAGCACCCCGCCCAGTACGACGATCAGTGCGAGTGGCGCCCACCGACCGGCGCGTCGCCGTGCTGCTCGCTGCGTTGTCATCATCAAGTCCTTCCCGATCATTTCAATACAGAACGTATCAAGTACGTTCCGACCGGGAATAGGGACCAGCGATGTCCTCCGCCGATACCTTGGTCGCATGTCCACCGGTGAGCAGCGGCCGTTGCGCCGGCGCTTCGAGACGCGTCGGCGACTCCTCGCGGCCGCCGCGGCGCTCTTCGAGGAGCACGGCACGATCCGCCAGAGCGTCGAGGCCATCTGCTCGCACGCCGGCTACACGCGCGGCGCGTTCTACTCGAACTTCAGCGGTGTCGACGAGCTCTACCTCGCGCTGCACCAGGAGCAGGCGGCCGCCGTGTGGGGTCGGCTCCTCCCCGCGCTGGACGGCCAGCTGGACGGATCGACGCGCGCGGACTCCCTGGAGCAGGGGGTGGAGCGGCTGCTCGCATCGCTGCCGCCCGAGCGCGAGTGGTACGCGCTCAGGGCCGTGCTCCTCGCACGGGCCTCCGCGGACTCGGCCTTCGCGCAGAGCATGCAGCTCGACCGCAACCCGTTCGTCGACGAGCTCGGATGGCGATTCCAGGCGTTCGCAGCCATCTACGGACGTGCGCCGACCGTCGACCCGGCGCTCTTCGCGAAGGCGATCGTCTCCGCGCACATCGGCGCCGTCAGCCAGACCGCCGTGGACGGCGACGCCGCTCGCACGAGGCTCGTGGTCGTCACCGGCATCATCCGGGGCCTCACCGAAGCGCATCCAGCGCGCGGGTCCTGACGCTCCGCCCCTCGAGCTCAACGCCCGGGCGACGACGGCGCCGTCGCGTTCGAGAAGAGGGCCGCGAAGAACTCGCGGAGATCGGCGGCGAGCTCGTGCGGCTGCTCGATGGCGCCGAAGTGCCCGCCCGCGCTGAACCGGGTGAACCGCTGCACCGGGTACCAGCGCCGCGCGAAGCTCTCCGGGCCGTGATCGATGTCGTGGGGGAACAGCCCGAAGCCGGTGGGCACGGTCACCCTCCCGGTCGTCGGCGGTCGCAGGATGCGGTCGCGGTAGTACCGCGCCGCCGTGCCGGCACTGCCGGTGAACCAGTAGAGCGAGAGGTTCTCGAGGAGCAGGTCCATCGGCACCCGATCGAACGCGTCACCCTCGCCCCAGGCCTGGAACTTCTCGAGCATCCAGCTCGCCAGTCCCGCCGGCGAATCGGTCAGCCCGGCAGCGAGCGTCTGCGGCTTGGTGCGCTGCAGCTGCGCGTAGGCCCCCTCCGTCGCGGCCCACTCGTCGGCGGCGTGCACCCATGCCCGCTCCTCGTCCGTGAGGTGCCGATCGCCGCGAGCGCGCCACAGCGGCACGTCGGAGAGGTTCAGGCCGACGACCCGGTGCGGGGCCTGCAGCGCGACCTGGTCGGCGATGGCCGTACCGATGTCGCCCCCGTAGACGCCGAAGCGGTCCACCCCGACGCGTTCGAGCACGGCGAGCAGCAGCTCTGCGGTCCACGCCGGCCCGCCGCACCCCGCCGGAGGCGCTGCGCTGAACCCGAAGCCGGGCACGCTGGGCACGATGACGTCGAAGTCGGCGGCCAGGTCGGCGGCGACGTCCCGGTACCGGAGGAAGCTGTCCGGCCATCCGTGCAGCAGCACGATCGTCGGCCGCCGCTCGTCGCCGCTGCGCCAGAGATGCATCGACCCGCGGTCGACCTCGACGAGCAGGTGCCGCTCGTCGCGGAAGCGACGTTCGACAGCCGGCCAGTCGAAGCGCCGCCACTGCTCGAGCAGCTCGCGCAGCGCACCGGGTCGGGTCCCGCTCCCCCAGTCGTCGGCGCTCTCGGGCGGCCACCGGGTGGCCTGGATGCGGCGCCGGAGGTCGTCGAGATCAGCGGGGTCCGTGCGCGGCTGCAGCGTTCGGGGCATGCGCATCACCCTGCCCCCACTGCCTGTGCTCGCGACCCGCGCCGGAGACGAGGGCGCGCATCCGAGCCGGCACCAGCCGGGACTCGGAGCTCGTACCGATGGAGACCAGGTCGCCGCCCATCCGACATCGCCGGCACGGGCGGTCAGACCGTCCCGTCGGCTGCAGCTTCGCCGACGTCGCCTGCCATCGCCCCGGAGACCACCGTCGCGAGCGAACGCAGATCGCGATCATCGAGGCGGGCCCACGGAGAATCACGGACGATCCGGTCGACGAGCTCCTGCCGGGCGGCGATGCCCCGCTCCGTGAGGAGCAGATCGCGCTGACGCAGGTCCCGAGCCGAGCGGACCCGGTGAGCGAGCCCGCGATCCTCGAGCTGGCGGCTGAGGAACGTCACGTTCGAGGCAGAGCAGTGCATCCGCTCGGCCAGCGCCGTCATCGACGAGGACTCGCGCTGAGGATCGAGCAGCCACAGCAGGTGCGCCGTCACCTCGGTGAGGCGATGCCGCTCGAGCACCGGCGCGATCGCAGCGTTCGTCTGCGCTGCAAGCTCGTGCACCGCGAGCAGCGCTCGCGCGACCAGCTGCTCATCGGGATCCGGCATGCCGGCAAGGCTAGCAGGTCCTTCAAGACTTGAAACGTATGCCAAACTCTTTCAAGACTGAAAGCACTGCGATGGACGACGAGGGAGAGCGGATGAGCCGGACACCAGCGGGAGCGGCGACGCGGCACGAGCGGGACCTGGCCGGGAGGACCGTCGCCGTCACCGGCGCCTCGTCGGGCATCGGGTACTTCATCGCCGAGGGGCTGGCCGATCGCGGCGCGAGCGTCATCCTGCTGGGACGCTCACCGGGCAAGCTGTCCGCCGCTCTGGGCCTGCTCCGGCCCGGGGCTCCGCACCGCGCCCTGCTCCTCGACCTCGAGGACCTCGACTCGATCCACAGCGCAGGACGGCAGCTGCGCGATGCCGACGCACTCGACGGGCTCGTCCTCAACGCCGGCATCATCGCAGCGGCGGCCGATCGCCGGAGCAGCGTGTTCGGCGTCGAGGCGACCATCGGAGTGAACGTGCTCGCCCATCTGGAGCTGCTCAGCATCGCATTCCCTGCGCTCGAGCGGGCCCCCGAGGCGAGGGTCGTCAGCACCGGCAGCATCCTGACGAAGCGCATCCCCTTCGACCGGGACGATTGGCTGAGCGAACGGTCCTACGCTCCCCGCGTCGCGTACGCGATGTCGCGCCACGCGGCCGAGATAGCCGGCTTCGAGCTCGACCGCAGACTCGCCGCACGGGGCTCCCGCGTGGCCTCCCCCGTCACGCACCCCGGTGGGGCGATCGATGCTCTGACCCCCGACCGGCCGGGCGTGCATCGCCGATCGACGCCGACCCGGATCGCGGCGGGCGCCATCGGCCCCCTCTTCTCGCGCATCGTCCAGGGCAAGGACCGAGCCGCCGGATCAGCGCTGCATGCGCTCACCGTGCGCCACCTCCCGCGCAGCAGCTACATCGGCCCCCGCCACGGCGCCGCGGGGGGCCCGGTGCTCAGCGAACCCGTACGGTCGAGCCTGGACGCCGAGACCGGCAGCTGGCTCTGGCAGCGAGCCGAGGCCCACCTCGGCCATCCGATCCTCGAACCGACCGCCGGGAGCGCAGCGGACGACTGACCCGACCCGAACGGCTGGCCGGGTTGCAGCCGCCCGCGCCTCCGCGACGACGCCGGCCTCCTCCGCGAACCGGGCCGGCAGGCATCCGGAGCGCAGGACGCCGGTCAGGACCCCGGATCGACCCGGTCCGGTGCCGACGGCAGTGTCACCTCGAATCGACTCCCCTCACCGACGATGCTGCGCGCGTCGATCTCGCCGCCGAGCGCCCTCGCGAGCCCGCGGGCGATGGAGAGGCCGAGGCCGGTGCTCTTCCCGGCGCGGGCTCGAGCGGGATCGTTGCGCCAGAGCCGGTCGAACACGCGCGGAAGGTGCTCGGCGGCGATGCCCTCGCCGGTGTCGACCACGGCGACCCGCACACCGCCGTCCGCCGCCTCGGCTTCGATGGCCACCCGCCCACCGGACGGCGTGTGCCGCAGCGCGTTGCCGAGCAGGTTGTCGAGGATCTGGCGCAGCCGCGCGGGGTCGGTCTCCAGCGGCAACGCCTCGGGAGCCGTGACGACGAGCTCGACGCCGCCCGTCGTCGCGCCGGCACGGTGCGCCTCGGCCAGCTCCCGCACGATCGCGCTCGCGTCGCACTCCTCGAACTCGAACTCGAGGTCGCCGGATTCGGCGAGCGACAGCAGGAGGAGGTCGCCGGTGATCCGCTCCATGCGGCGCGCCTCGTCGAGCACGAGGCGGCGCAGCTCGGCATCGTCGAGGCCGAGACCGTCGTCGGCGGCTTCGACCCAGCCTCGGATGTTGGTGAGCGGACTGCGGAGCTCGTGGGCGACGTCGCCGAGCAGCCGCCGCCGCGAGGCCTCGTGACCGGCGATCTCCACGGACATGCGGTCGAACGCCGCGCCGACGTGGGCGAGATCGTCGCCGGCGCGCAGACCGGTCCGACCGTCGCGCTCGCCGGCCGCGAACCGGTCGGCGGCGGCCTCGAGGCGTCGGGCGCTGCGCAGGGTGGGCACGACGATCAGCGCCGCCGCGCACAGCAGCAGAGCCAGCAGTCCTGCGACGACGGCCAGGAACCGGGCGATCGAACCGGGGCTCGCGTCGAGCGGACCGCGGGCGTCGCCGCGCTGATCGGTGAGCACGAGGTTCACGGCGGGCGCCGTGGAGCCGACCGCCTGGTCGACGCGGGCCTGCAGCAGGCACTCCTCGACCGTCTCGTCGGCCGGAGGGACCGATCGCACGGCGAACCGCTCGGGCGCGTCCGAGCGCGGGAGGTCGAGGTCGATCCGCTCGAGCGCGGGTGCGCCGCGGGTCAGCAGGCAGTTGTTCGTGCGGACGAGCAGGTCGTCGAGGGCGGCCTGCTCCTGCGGCAGCGGGGCGTCGAGGGCGGCGCGGCCGCAGTCCGGCGCCTCGTCGTCCCCCGCGACCACGACGCGTCCGCTCGCCCAGACGGCCGTGCCCTGCAGCGCGTCACCGAGGCACGCGGCGACCGCTCCAGCCTGGCGCGTCAGCTGCTCGCGGCCGGCGGCGTCGAGCAGGAACGGCCCAGTGACCGCCTCGTGCAGGCGCGGCTCGAGGGTGATCGGGTCGGCGAGGATCGCGAGCGGGTCGAGCAGCCGCGTCGAGCGCTCCGGGCGGGGAAGCCCGGGCGCCGTGTCGGCGATGACGGTGCCGTCGCCGCCGACCAGGGCGATGCGCCGCCCCGTCTCGTGCTCGATCCGCAGCAGCTCGGGGCCGACATCGCTCCAGTCCGGGTGCTGACCGGCCCAGGCGGTGAGCGCGTCGATCGCCTGCTCGTTCCGCTGCAGCACGAGGCCCGAGGCCTGCTCGTCGTACCGGTACTCGGCCGTCCGGGCCAGCCAGACCGTGCCGCCCACCGACGCGAGCACGAGCAGGAGGCCGGCCGCGAGGTAGCGCGCGAGCAGGCGGGGCGGTCGTCGGGCGCCAGCGGGTGCGCGTCGCGTGGTCCGGCTCATGTCGGATGCCATGCTCTCATCACCGGGTCCGGTCCGCCCGCTCACGCTCATCCCCGGACCGCTCAGGCCGCCGCGAGGGCGGCGGTCGGCGACTGACGGGCGGCGCGGATGGAGGGCGCGAGCCCCGCGAGCGCTCCGGTCACCAGCGCCGCCGCCATGCCGAGCACGATCGTCGCCATCGGGACGACGAGCGGCCAGCCCTGCAGGCCGCTCCATCCGGCCGTGCCGAGCAGACCGAGCAGCACCCCGGCCGCGCCGCCGACCGCGCAGAGCACGATCGCCTCGACGAGGAACTGCGCGCGGATCTGGCCGCGGTGCGCGCCGAGCGCACGGCGCAGCCCGATCTCACGACGGCGCTCCAGGACGGACACGAACATCGTGTTGGCGATGCCGATGCCGCCGATCACGAGGGCGACCGCCGCGAGGGCGAGGAAGAGCCCGTCGAAGCTGGAGCGGGCCGCCTCCTTGGCCGCCAGCACCGCGGAGGGTCGGCTCACCTGCACGAGACCGGCGCTCTCGGGCGACAGCGTGGCGGCGACGACCGGTCTCAGCGCCTCGATGGAGGCCTCCGCACCGGTGAGGTAGGCGACCGTCGGCACTCCGTCGAAGCCCAACCAGCGCTGCGCCGCCGCGTCGTCGACCAGCACCGCGGACTGCAGGTCGGCGGAGAGCGGCGTCTCGTCGAGCACTCCGACGACCGTGAACGCGGTGCCGCCGAGATCGATCGTGACCGGTCGCTGCGGCACCCCGGGCAGCCCGAGGCGCTCGGCCGCGTCCACGCCCAGCACTGCGGTCGGCAGGTCCGAGCCGTCGAGCCAGCGGCCCGAGGAGACCTCCATGCGCAGCACCCCGGGCAGGTCGCCCCGGACGGCGAGCGCGGTGAGTCCGCTCTCGGAGTAGCGGCGCAGCTCGTTGCTGCGCACCGCCGCGTGGGTGTTGCCGACCGTCGCGGCGTCGTCGACGGGTCCGATGCGCTGCAGCATGCCGACCGCCTCCCTCGGCAGCTCGATCGGTTCGCCGTCGGCACCGGCGCGAGGGTCGGCGCGCAGCAGATCAGCGCCGAGGGCGGTGAGATGCTCGTCGAGGGCGGCCTGCGAGGAGGCGGGCACGGCGGTGACCGTCACGAGCGTGGCGATGCCGATGGCGACGCCGATCGCCGAGAGCACGGCGCGGAGCGGTCGGGTGCGCAGCCCGATCGTGCCGACCTCGAGCAGATCGCGGGCTCCGAGCCGGGAGCGGGGCTCACGCATGCGCCACCGCCGAGTCGCTCGCGACGATGCGGCCGTCGCGCAGCTCGATGCGCCGCGGCAGGCGGGCGGCCAGCTCGGCGTCGTGCGTGATCACGACGACGGTGGTCCCCTCGTCGTGCAAGCGCTCGAGCAGGCCGAGCACCCGCTCGCCGTTGGCGGTGTCGAGGGCGCCGGTGGGCTCGTCGGCGAGCACGACGAGCGGATCGGTGACGATCGCGCGGGCGATCGCCACCCTCTGGCGTTCGCCGCCGGAGAGGTCCTGCGAGCGGTGGCCGATGCGGTGCCCCAACCCCACCCGTTCGAGCGCTGCGCGAGCGAGCTCCCCCCGTTCGCGTCGCGGCACGCCGCTGTAGAGCAGCGCCGTCACGACGTTCTGCTCGGCGGTCAGGCCGTCCGTCAGGTGGAAGCTCTGGAACACGAAGCCGATCGTGCTGCCCCGCAGCGCGGAGAGCGCGCGGTCGTCGAGCTCGCGGGTGTCGGCACCGCCGATGCGCACCGTGCCGGAGGTGGGGCGGTCGAGCGTGCCGAGCACGTTGAGCAGGGTGGACTTGCCCGCCCCGGAGCGGCCGACGATCGCCGTGAGCTCGCCCGGATCGATCCGCAGCGACACGTCGTCGAGCGCGGCGACCCCGCCGGGATGGATGCGGCTGACGTGGTCGAGTTCGAGCGCCGGCGTGGTCATCGGGCCGTCACCACCGTCATGCCGGCGTCGACTCCGTTGCCGCTGACCTCGACGCGGTCGTCCGCGACGAGCCCGACCTCGACGGCGTGGAGCGCGCCGAGCTCGTCCTGCAGCGCGTACCCGCCCTCCGCGAGGGCCATGAGCGCGGCGACGGGCACGATGAGCACGTCCTGCACGGAGCGGGCGACGACGCGGACGGTCACGGCTGCGGCGTCGATGCCCTCGAGCGCCGCTTGGTCGTCGATCGCGACGACGGCGCGCACCTCGGCCTCGGCGCCCTTCCCCGTGGTCTCGACGCTCTCGATCACGCCGTCGACGATGCGGCCGTCGGGCAGCTCGATCACCGCTGCGGCACCGGCGCCGATCGCGCCGGCCTCGCGCGCGGGGACCGTCGCCTCGACGAGCCTGCGGGTGGGCGTGACCGTGTACGGCTGACCGCCGGCCGCATCACCGGTGCGCGCGCTGACGGCGGCCACTCGACTCGGAGCGCCGAGCACGATGACGTCCGCAGGGCCGATGTCGCCGGTGCGCTCCAGCCCGAGCGACTCCTGCCAGTCGCGCACCGCGGCGCGGAACGCCGCGTCGGTCCGAAGGGCCGCCGGATCGCTGCGGCGCAGATGCCCGAGCTCCATCAGGTTCGCGGCGACCATGCTGACATCCGCGCCCTCCAGGCCCCAGCCGTCGAGCGCGCGGTAGAGCGGCACGTCGCCGATCAGCACCGGCACCGCCCGCTCATCGACCCGCAGGGCGACGGAGCCGCGATCGAGGTGCTCGCCCGCACCGGGCAGCCAGGTGATCGTGCCGCTGGCCTTGGTCGACACCGGCAGGGCGGCACCGAACCCGACGGCGCCGTCGAGGCGAGCGGTCTGAACCAGCTCGCCCCGCTCGACGACCGTGGTGGCGGGGGCGGCGGACTCGCCGGCCGATGCCGCGTCGTCGGTCGCCGGTCGCAGCAGCAGCAGGGCGCCGCCGGCGCTGGCCGCGAGGGCGAGGCAGAGCGCTGCGGCGATGAGGAGGGTGCGGCGGCGCGGCCGGGTCATCCGTCGCTCCGCTCGGAGGCGGTGGCCATGCAGGACTCCGTGTGCTGCATGCCGAGCGAGATGGACGTCGAGTCGTTCGACTCGCCGCCGAGCGCGAAGTTGATCCGACCGAACTCGTCCGCATCCGTGATCTCCACCTCGCGCACGCCGTGGTCGCGCAGGCAGTCGACGACGAGCTGCGCGAACCGCAGCGCGTCGGGGTTCTGCGCGTCGAGCTCCCACGGGGGCAGCGGCGCCAGCCGCATGCACAGCTCCTCCGCTTCGGCGGCCTTCTCGGGGTCGCTGACGATCGCGGGGCCGACTCCGCTCCCACTTCCGATCCCCTGCAGCGCCGGGTAGTGGTCCTCGAGGCACTTCTCGCGCGGCTGCCAGGCCGCCTCGCCCTCCTCGTCGGTCATGTCGAGACGCAGCCGCACGGGTTCGCCGTACTCCGCGAAGAGCGGATCGGCCGCCTCGCTGGGCGCGGGCGCCTCGGTCTCCAGGGTGGCGATCCCCGCATCCGCGTCGTCGACGCCGCCCGGTTCGGGAGCGGCGGATGCGGAGCACGCGGTCAGCGCCGCCAGCAGGGCCACGGCGCCGGCAGCGGCGGGCAGGGTTCGGTCGATGGTGCGGAGCACGGTTCCTCCTCGGTTCCTCGGTGGTCGTGCTCCACGCTCGCGGCAGGTTGTGAGGGACTTGTGAAGGATCGGTAGGGAGCCCGACCGCGACGCTGGGAAGCTCCTAGAGTCGAACCGTGACCCGGATCCTGATCGTCGAGGACGACGAGCGGCAGTCCGAGCTCGTCCGCCGCTACCTGGAGCGCGAGGGGCACGACGTCTCCGTGCTGGCCGACGGCACCGAGGCGCTGCTCGCGGTGCGCCGGTCGGCACCCGACCTGCTGGTGCTCGACGTGATGCTGCCCGGCGCGGACGGCCTCACGGTCTGCCGCACGCTGCGCGAGGAGCAGCACGAGCTGCCCATCCTCATGCTCACCGCTCGAACCACCGAGAACGATCTGCTGCTGGGGCTCGAGCTCGGCGCCGACGACTACCTCGCCAAGCCCTACAGCCCCCGCGAGCTCGTCGCCCGCGTGCGCGCGCTCCTCCGCCGCACGAGTCGCAGGGCGACGACCTCGACCGTCATCACGGCCGGCGACCTCGAGATCGACCCCGAGCGGCGGCTCGTCGCAGTCGCAGGCCGGCCCGTGGAGCTCACCCGTGCGGAGTTCGACCTGCTCGAGGAGTTCGCCCTGCAGCCCGGCATCGTGCTCAGTCGCGCCCGCCTCCTCGACCGGCTGCACGGCACCGATCGGTGGATCGGCGGCCGCACCATCGACACCCACGTCAAGAACCTGCGCGCCAAGATCGAGGACGACCCGCAGCGCCCGACGCGGCTCATCACCGTCTACGGGGTCGGCTACACGCTCGCTACGAGCTGACCGCGTCGACGGAGCCGCATGCCAGCCGAGCATGCGAACGCATCTTCCTGCTTCCGCCGCAGACTGCTGCAGCTCGAGAGAGGAGCAGCATGACCGGCCAGGAACCTTCGGCGCGCACGACCGTCACCGTACGCGAGGCGACGCGACGCGATTGGGGCGCCATCGTGCGGTTGTTCGCGCAGGCTGCCGCCTTCGACTCGATGTTCATCGGGCTCGGACGCTCCGAGGCGCACCGCTCGCGCTTCTTCCGGGCCTACCTGAAGGCGCAGCCCATCAAGCGGCTCAGGATCGACGTGGCCTGCGATCCGGACGGGGCACCGGTCGGCGCGGCGCTCTGGGAACGCCTCGACGTGGGGCGCGACTCGGCCGTGCTCGCGCAGATCCCCTACATGCTGCACTTCGTCCGCGCGCTCGGGGTCGCCAACAGCTTCCGCGGGGTGCGGCTGCAGCATCGCCTCGAGCGTCACCGCCCCATCGAGCCGCACTGGTACCTCAAGAACGTCGTCGTCGCCGAGCACGCACGCAGCACCGCCGTCGGCACCAGCCTGCTCGAGCACCACCTCGACGAGCTCGACAGGACCGGGCAGTTCGCCTACCTCGAAGCGCGCGACGCCGACCAGCAGCGGTTCTTCGAGCGCTTCGGCTTCGTGCAGGGCGGGCGCATCGACGGCGGCCAGGACCGCCGGTTCACCGGGATGTTCCGCAACCCCGGACGCGCCGCTCGCTGAGCGGCGCGTCCGGCCGGTTCCCCTACCGGTCGCGCCGTCGTCGACGCTCGTCGGTATCGCACTCGCGATGCTCTCACTCCGCGGGGATACGAGACCAGCTCGTCACGCACCGTCATCGGAGCGGAAGAGGTCTCGAATCCGCCGACGCGCTCGAGAGGTTCGCCGCCACCGAGCCCCTGATCATGAGCGGCGGCATCGGCGCCGAACCCGCGTCTCAGTACCGGTTCTGACAGCCGGGACCCCAAGGTAGTGAGCGCACGGAGCTGCCGGCTTGACCTCGCCCCAGGGGCGGCATCCAGGCTGGAGGACATGGACAACCACCACACCAGCACCGGTCTCGCCGCGGGCAGATTCCGTGCCATGACCGGGCTCTCCGAGAAAGCGCTCCGGCTCTACGACGAACGCGGCCTGCTCGCCCCCGACTCCATCGACCCCTCGAGCGGCTATCGAAGCTACCGATCCGACCAGGTGCGCGAGGGGATCATCCTCGACGTGCTGCGCCGGGCACGAGTGCCTCTCGCCGAGCTCTCGACGACCGGGTTCCCGTTCGAGGAATGGCGCGGAAGGCTCGCGCTGCGACGCAGCATCGAGGACTTCCATCTCGACGTCGCCGAGCGCGTCGCGCAAGGGGACCCGTCAGCGTTCACCGTCCTCTCCGTCGATGCGCCGGCGGTCGACTTCATCGCGACGACCAGTCGTCTCGAGGCTCCAGGAGACCCCGACGAAGCACTGGACGCCTTCGGCACCATGGCCGTCGACCTGCCGACCACCGACCGCGGCCTGACGGAGGCGCTCGTCGAACACGGAGTCACCGTTCACCCCCAGTCGTGGACGGCCGTCTCCGGCGTCGACGCCGCGCAGCGGATGCTCGTCGCGCACCGAACCGATCGACGCGTCGGCGAGGATCTGCGAGAGCGGATCGCCGCCACCCTGGCCGACCGTCTCCCGGTGCCCGCGGAAGTCGTCATCGGAACGCTGCCCGCCCGTCGCGAACTGACCTTCACGCCGCCTCCGAGGAGCGCGCCGGACGAGACCGGGGTCGATGAGATCGCCGACGACTACCTCCGGCTCGCGGCCTTCGCCGAGCACGCGCGACGGAACAGTCTGACGGCGCTCTCATCCGTTCCCCGACGCCGAGTGCACAGCACCTCGATGTTCGGCGGCGCCCAGCCCGAGACCGTCTTCGACGTCGCGATCTGAGCACCGACGAGACCGAGCCTCCGTGCCCCCTCGGAGCTCGCGGTGCTACCGACTCCGGTGGCGAGCATCTGCCTCGGTAGATCGAACGTGACGCAGCGGGACCTTTCCGCGGCCGCAGACCGCCTGCCCGATGAGGCGGAGTGATCCGTCAGCCCGGTCCGGATGCGACCTCGGCGGTTCGCCGGTCCAGCGCGTGTGGGGCGTGAGAGGCGTGGTTCTGCATCGCGCCAGGAGGGCGAGGGCGCCGGTAGATTGATCTCCATTCGACGAACTCGCGCAAGCGGGCCTCCGCTCAGCCGTTCGGTGAGCGATCGCCGCACCCACTTCTCAGCTCTCGAGGTCTCAACCATGTCCCGCTCACCCCGCAGACCGACGATCAACGATGTCGCGGCCACGGCGGGGGTTTCGAAAGGCACCGTGTCACGGGTGCTCAACGGCAAGGACTGGATCAGTCCTGACACTCGTGCTGCAGTGCACGCCGCCGTCGATTCGCTCGGCTACATACCGAACGGCAATGCGCAGAACTTGGCCCGGGAGCGCACGAACTGCATCGCTCTCGTCTTCTCGGAGCCGACGCTCCTGCTCGCGCAGAACGCCATCTTCGCCACGGTGCTGGAGCGGCTGACCGACGAGCTGACGGCTCGTGGATACTCAGCAGTGCTCATGTTCGCCCACCAGGAGCAGCAGCGGCCGCACGTCCTCGATCAGGTGCAGCGGAGGCATGTCGACGGCGTGATCATGCTCACCGGCAATGCCGACGACCCGCTCATCCCGATGCTGTCGGAGACCGGCATCCCGATGGTCACCACCGGGCCTGTGCGTCGCGGCTCCACACTGCTCTACTCGGGCGTCGACGACGCCATGGGGAGCACGCAGGCCATCGAGCACCTGCTGTCGCTCGGGCGCTCGCGTATCGGGATCATCACCGGCCCCGTGCTCAGCTACGGCAGCGAGCTGCGCCTCTCGGCGGCACGGGACGCCTTGGGAGCGCTGGACGACCCCTCCCGCATCGAGGTCGCAGCGCAGTTCACCGCCGCGGAAGGCTACGAAAGCGCGAGGACCGTCCTCGCACGCCGCCCCGACCTGGACGGTCTGTACGTCGCCTCCGACGTCCTGGCTCAAGGAGCCATGGCTTACGTCCGCGAGAGCGGGCGCCGGATCCCGCAGGACGTCGCCATCGTCGGCTTCGACAACATCAGCACCGCCGAGACCCTCGACCCCCCGCTCACGACGATCGCGCCGACGCAGACCGACACGTCGGTCGTGACCCTGATCCTCGACCTGATCGACGGGCTCCCCGTGCAGTCGATCGACGTGCCGACCCGCCTCGTCCGCCGCGAGAGCGCCTGACGCGCGCGGCCCGCCCTACGGACGAGGAGGCAGGTCGCGGATCTGCCATCCGGGAGGAGCATCGACGATGACCGTGCAGCCCTGCGGTGCACTGATCGCGAGCCATGCCTCTCCGTCATCGTTGCGCCACGCCACCTCGATGGGCCCTCGGGGCGAGTCGAAGGCGTAGCGCGCCGATCGCACACCCTCCGGCGGGTTCGGGCTAACGACGATCGTCCGCCAGCCGATGGAGCCCGAGGCCTGGCGGAGTCCGGCGACGTGCTCGACGAGCCACTCGTCGATCGCACCCAGCATGAAGTGGTTCTGCGATGCGATGCCTTCGGTACCGCTGGGCCCCTGCCACGATTCGGTGAGCGAGGTCGCTCCCGAGGCGATCTGGTAGCCGTAGCCTGCGGTGTCGGTGCGTCGGATGAGCTGGTTCAGCAGCGTCGAATGTCCGGATGAGGCGAGCGCGCGCAGCAGCCAGGTCAGCCCGATCTCGCCGACGGTGATGGCGTTGTCCGCTGCGTCGATGGATCCGAGAAGTCCTTCGAGAGCGGCAGCTCGCTGCTTCTGCGTGGCGTAAGGGTTCGCCCACCCGAGCGCCCAGCTGGCCTGGCTACCGCTCCCCCACGTCCCGTCATCACTGCAGTACTCCTGGACGAGCGCTGACCAGACCGTTCGGGCCAGGTGCTCGAGGCGGGCGGCTTCACGCGGGTCTCCGAGCGCAGTGGCCGAGCGCGCCGCAGTGCGCAATGCTTCAGCCCATCCGAACGTCGCCACGAGGCCTCTCGGGGTGCTCCGGTCGATCTCGATCCAGTCGCCGAGGCCGTGGTCGAGGAGATTCCGCTCGCTCCGGGACTCGAGGTAATCGAGGTATCGGAGCGCGGCAGGAAAGCTCGCTCGGAGTGCCGTCGAGGTGCCGTAGTGACGGTGCAGCAGCCAGGGAACCTCGATGATGGCCCTGCCCCAGTTGGGGTCGTCGCGGAATGCGAGGAGGTCGTCTTTCCAGGGGAAGAAATCGAAGACGACCTGCTCGGGGACGATGCTCGGCACGAGACCGTCGGGTTGCTGAGCGGTCTGCATGTGCCGGACGGCGTCGGTGAGATGGGCTTCGACGTCGTAGTGCATCGCGAGCGCGGAGAAGCACAGGTGCAGCTGCTCGATCCATCCGAGCTTCTCGCGGTGGGGGCAGTCCGTGAACACCGAGTACATGTTGCTCTGCACCGCCCGGTCGATGTTGACCTGGAGCGTCCGCAGGAACTCGTCATCGCTGTCGAAGCACCCCACCCGCTCGTTCGACACCCGCAGCACTTCGAGGGAGAGTTCGACCTCGCTCTCCGGGGTCGAGCCCGAGACGTCGTAGTGGCGAGCTCCGTGGTAGACGAATCGCGGCGTGAAGCACGATTCAGTCGCGTCGGTGGTGAAGGCGTCGAAGACGGGGCCGCCTGTCGAGCGCTGGTCCACGGCGCCGTCATCGAGACGGGTCTCTCCGGGCCACAGCTCGATCCGTCGGCCGGGAGCCGAGTTGCCGAGTTGCACGATCGGGCGCCCGGCGCCGTTGATGCCCAGGTCATATCTGCGCTGACCGGGGTCGGATCGCCCGATCTCCACCGCCTGCAGCGTCTCGATGACGTGGATCGGCGGAGTTGCCCGCCAGCGGAGGTCCTGAGGACGATCCGCCGGTACGGCTGGCACCCACGGCTCGGACTCGTTGCGACGGCTCTCGCCGCCGTACCAGTGGGCTTCGGTGGTCCGGCCGAGCCGGGTCGCCCACCCGGAGCCGGTGCCGAGGATGCTCCTGCCGTCGGTCAGCTCGAGGCTGAGCTCCGCTGCCAGAGCCGGTGGATGATCGAGCTCCTCGTATTTGGTGTAGCGATGATCTGCGACCGGAACGTAGCCGATGCCCGTGCCCACCTCGAGCACGATCTCGTTGGAGCCGGCCCGCAGCGCACTGGTCACATCCCACACCACGGCGGCGGTCTCCACCGCGAGGGTGGCGTATCCGGGAGCGAGCAGCTCCTGCTCGATCGGGACGCCGTTGATCGTGACGGCGAGGACCCCGGGGGTCGCCATCGCGAGGCGCGCTCGCTCGGGTGCGCTCTCGAGCTCAACCAACGTTCGGTACTCGGGGACCGCCGCTGGCGCCTTCGAGCGGTCGGACCAATCCGGGTGGATGATGAAGCCGGCCGAGCTGAGCAGATCCCAGGGAGGAGCCTCGATCGTCGCCCATGCGGACCACCGGACGCCGTCGCCCGCCACGCTCGCGACTCGCCAGCGGGCCGTCGCGCGAGCAGGCAGCGGAGCGAGCGGCCAGGACTGCACGCTCGCGCCGGCGGGGTGCTCGAACCAGTGCGATCTCCCACTGTCGGGCCCCGCATCCACCTGCAGCTCCAATCGTTGCGGGCTCGTCCCATCGACCGGCGCCCAGCGGAGTTCCGGACGCGCCGTTGCGAAGCAGATCGGGTCGATCAGTCCGCTCGCACGGAGTCTCGTCGGTGCTTCGCTCATGCGACCGCGGTCCACTCGACGTGCTCGGCGAAGGTGACCGAGTCGACTGCGACGAACGCCCTGGTCGCGTCGTCGCGAATCGATGCGGCCTCGTCGGCGAGACCGACGGTCGAGTCGGGGTGCATCGGCAGCGCGTGGAGGACGATCCGGCCCGCGCCCTTGAGCACGTCGGCGCTGATCCGCCAGGGGGTGCCGTCCCAGAAACGGTCCGCGATGATCGTCCCGTCGACTTCGAGCACGGCGACATCTCCCTTCCAGTCGATCGTCACGGTGACGTCCTCCGCGGTCATCCACGGCGGCGCGGTGATCACCCACGCCGCACCGTCCTCGACGACGCTGCCGTGACCCGGGGCTCGGTGACGGGCACCGCTCGACGGCACCGGCGGGCGGAGCTCGGTGGCCTCGCGCACCTGCCGGAT
This sequence comes from Microbacteriaceae bacterium PS02343, assembly GCA_029959365.1. Lineage (GTDB taxonomy): Bacteria > Actinomycetota > Actinomycetes > Actinomycetales > Microbacteriaceae > Arenivirga. The sequence continues at coordinate 27,796 of JASCOA010000015.1, forward strand.
GGCGCCCTTGGCGACCCGACCGACGCGAGGCGCGTCGAGGCCGCGACGCCATGTCCGCGAGCTCGATTCCCACACCTCGACCGAGGCGGGCTCGTCGCCGATGGCGCGCGCCACGACGGCGCCGCCCTCCTCCAGCCACAGGTCGCACGTCGATCGGAGGAGCTTGCGCCGATGCTCCGATGAGAGCGGCTCGAGCACCCACGTCTCGCGCGCGGTCGCGGAGTCCAGGATGAGGATCTCGAGCGCGCCCGCGGGGGACTCGACGCGCAGGCTGCTGTGACCGCTGACATCGACTCGCCAGCTGTCGTCGAGCTTCTCGACCGCCCCGTCCATCGCGGTCACCGTCGCGTCGGGCCCGACGCCGAGCTGAGGAGTGATCCCCCCATCCGCTCTCAGGACGAGCACGGGGCCGGCCTCGCCCTCCAGGATCGTGAGCGCCGTTGCGGTCGCCCAGAGCAGCTCGGGCGCGCTGGGGAGCGTCAATGCCAGCGGCCAGCGCGCGAGCGTGCCCGACGGGATGGTGATCGGCACCTCGGGGAATCGGACCTCCCTGCCCGTGAGGCTGATCGCGAAGCTCACGTCACGCACATCGGCCACCGGTTCGTAGGGCTGGTGCTGGCCGATGACGACGAAGCCGCTGCGGCCGTCGCTGCGCAGCGCCCAGCGCAGGGAGTCCGTATCGTCGAGGCCGGTCGGCGGGTTCGACGGCATCGCAGCGGGCATCGGTGCGAGCCGATCGCCGAAAGCCGCCAAGAAGGCATGCTGCTCCCTGAGGAGATCGAACGCCGGGTTCCTCAGCCCCGCGGCGTCGATCGGCGCGTGGAAGTCGTAGTCGAAGACCGGCATGTCGTTGGGGTAGCCGGTCTCGATGGATTCCTGCTGGCCATGGCCGCGCGACACGTTGCTGCCGCCGGCGAACATGTAGTAGCCCTGCCAGACCGATCCGTTGCCGATCTTGGTGTTGGCGATGGCGGCGATGTCGCGCCCGCTGAGCACGGGGCGGCGGTGGTACGCCGTGGCCATGCCTCCGCCGAGCTCGCAGGTCGCTGCAGGGCCCTGTCGGGGCCTGCCCGATCCGTCGACGAGCGCCTCCGCGCGCAGGTCCGCGCCGATGCCGGGGTCGTCCCAGACGTGACCGAAGAAGTAGTGCGCACGGAAGCTGCTGTCCCACGGAGCATCCGGGTCGACCCAGAAGCCGTCGCCGTACCCCCCGAAGAGCGGGATGACGGCCTCCGGGAGCTGGGCTGAGCCCCACGCGGTGGCTGTGTGGATCGCCGCGTCGATCCCGCCGGTGCGGGCGAGTTCGATCAGGGTGGCGATGTGCTCCGGCTGGTCGTAGAGCTCGTTCTCGATCTGCACCGCGACGACCGGTCCACCGGGTCTCGACCGCCCGTCGAGGTGCTCGCCGATGCGCTCGAACCAAGTTTTCACCTCGTCGAGGTAGCGCTGGTCGTTGGTCCGATGCTCCATGTCCCGGTGCCGCAGCCAGTCCGGGAACCCTCCGTTGCGGACTTCACCGTGCACCCAGGGGCCGATGCGGAGCACGACCGACAGCCCTGCGGCTTCAGCGGTGTCCACGAAGGCGGCGAGGTCGAGGTCGTCGTCGAAGGAGACCGATCCTTCGATCGGCTCGTGATGGATCCAGATCACGTAGGTCGAGACGACCGTCACACCGCCGGCGCGCATCAGCCGGAGCCGTCGATCCCACTGGTCGCGAGGCACTCGCGAGTAGTGCAGCTCGCCGGAGACCGGCAGCGTCGGCGTGCCGTCCGCCTCGAGGTGAGTGCCCGTGGCCCGAAGCCGGCCTCGCCGATCTTGCGTGGCTGCCGCCGGAGCCAGCGGCTCGCTCCACGCTCCGGCCGTACTGACATGAATGCCCACGCAAAACCCCTTTGTCGATCAGTGGCAGGACTGCAACCGTTTCGAGGAGCGATCCTTGCACGAATTGAATCGTCTCAACGCATTTTCCTAAAACCGGTTGCGATGGGCAATAAAAGCACTATCGTCGACCTTCGAATCGCTGAGAGCGTCCGCAGCTGTCAGCCATATCGAGGGAGACGTCCATGACGCGAAGGAGCGTCCGATGAGCGGGGCCGTGCCCAGCACGCCCGTCGTTCACAAAGGCATGCCACGTTCGAAGCGTGGGGCCGCCGGCAGTAGAGCGCCGATCTGGTTCATCGCTCCGGCGTTGACCGCCTATGCCGCGATCGTGCTGGTGCCTAACTTCCAGGGCCTCGGGTTCTCGGTGACCGACTGGGACGGCTTCGGACGCGACTGGAGCCTGGTCGGCTTCGATAATTTCGCGGGGCTGGTCGGCGATCGAAACACCCTCAGGGCGGTCGGCAACACGATCCTCCTCACCGCCATCGTCACGGTCGGCCAGAACCTGGTCGGACTCCTGCTGGCTCTCGGACTGCACTCGCAGGTGAAGTCGCGTTACGTGCTGCGCCTGGTGTTCTTCCTGCCTGTGGTGCTCACGCCGATCGTCGCCGGCTTCCTCTGGAAGTACCTGCTCGCCCCCACCGGAACCGTCAATCAGGTCCTTGAGGCCATCGGACTGGGAGCGCTTCAGCAGAATTGGCTCGGCGACCCGGACATAGCCATCTACTCGATCTGCGTCGCGATCATCTGGCAGGGCGCGGGCTATTCGATGGTCATCTACCTCGCCGGCCTGCAGGGTGTCCCTGAGGACACCCTCGAAGCGGCTGCCCTCGACGGCGCCGGTCCGATCCGCCGCACCGTGAGCGTGGTCATACCGCTCATCAACGGCGCGATCGTCGTCAACGTGCTCCTGACCCTGATCTCCGGCCTCAAGCAGTTCGACACGGTCTTCGCCATGACCGAGGGCGGACCGTCCGGTTCCACGGAGACGATGGCGACCATCGTCTACAAGACGGCGTTCACGCTGCTCGAGTACCCGACGGCGCTCGCGCAGGGCGTCGTCCTGACCGTCATCGTCGGCGTGCTGGCGTTCGCGCAGTACCGCCTCACCCAGCGGAAGGCGCTCGCATGAACCGGTACACCCGCCGCACACTCGCGCTCGAAGCGGGGCTCATCCTCGCGGCCGCCGTCTTCATGGTCCCGTTCGTCGTGCTCATCTCGGTCGCGCTACGCGACACCAACGCACCGATCGGGTTCCTCGGGTTCACCTGGCCGCTGAACTTCGGCAATCTCGCCATCGCGTGGACCGAGTCGGCGATGGGCGCGAGCCTCATCAACAGCGCGGTCATCACGATCACATCGGTCGTCCTGATCATCCTGCTGTCGTCGATGGCCGCGTACACGATCACGCGCCGCACGGCGCGATGGTCTCGAGGGGTTTTCTACCTGTTCCTCGCAGGCTTCCTCTTCCCCGGCCAGCTCGCGATGGTGCCGCTCTACCTCAGCTTCGCGCAGGCAGGACTCGTCGGCTCGCCCATCCCGGTCATCCTGATCAACGTCGCCGGATTCCTCCCCTTCGCGATCTTCCTCTACAGCGCGTTCCTCCGGGACCTGCCGAAGGACTACGAGGAGGCAGCCGCTCTGGACGGCGCGCGCCCGTCGCGAGCCTTCGCGGTCATCGTCTTCCCGCTGCTGCGCCCGGTGACCGGCACGATCGCGATCCTCTGCGCGCTCTCGGTCTGGAACGACTTCTTCACGCCGCTGCTCTACCTCAGCGGCGGCAGCTCCGCCACCGCCCCGCTGTCGGTGTTCAAGTTCGTCGGCCTCTACGGAGCGCAGTGGCACCTCGTGTTCTCCGCGCTGATCATCTCCGTGCTGCCGATCCTCGCTGCCTACTTCATCATGCAGCGGTTCATCATCCGGGGCTTCGCCTCCGGCCTCAAGGGCTGACAAGCCCCCCACCCACCAGGAAAGTCAGAGAACCATGTCAAAGAAGACTGCGCTCCGCCGTCTCATCATCACCGGAGCATCACTCGGCATCGCAGGAATGGCCCTCACCGGCTGCTCGACCGATCAGGGCGGCGGCGACGAGAACACCCTCACCGTCGCGACCAACGGAGGTGACCCGATGCTGGCCGTCATCAGCATGTTCGAAGAGGCCAACCCCGGCGTCTCCGTCGACGTGCGAGACAGCCCGGAGAACTACCAGCAGGTCGTCGCCACCCAGCTCACCGGCAACACCGCGCCCGACATCATCCAGGTGTTCCCCGGCAACGGCAACAACCTCAGCGTCGCCATCGCCGGCGACCGCGGCTACCTCGCCGACCTCACCGGCGCCGATTGGGCGGCGAACCTCCCCGAGAGCGCACTCGAGCTGCTGACCACCGACGACGGCGAGCTCGTCGCCGTTCCCATGACCTTCTCCTCCATCGGCGGTATCTACAACCAGGGCGCCATCGACGACCTCGGCCTCACCCCGCCGAGCACTTGGAACGAGGTCCTCCAGTTCTGCGCCGCAGCCACGGACGCCGGCAAGGTCGCCTACGGGCTCGGGCTCTCCGACACCTGGACGACCCAGCTGATCCCCTACGCGCTCACCGCCACCCTCGTCTACGGACAGGACCCCGAGTTCGTCCAGCACCAGCTCGACGGCGAGACGTCCTTCGCAGACTCCGCCTGGCGCCAGGCGCTCGAGCAGTACCTGGAGATGGCCGAGGCCGGCTGCTTCAACACCTCCCCAACCGGCACCCCCTACTCGAACGTCCAGCAGGCCATCGTTGACGGCAGCACCCTCGCGACCGTCTCGGTCGCTGCGGAGACGGAGACCATCGGACGGCTCGGACCGGACGACCTTGAGCTCACCTTCACCGCTTTCCCCGCCACGAGCAACGCCGACGAGACGGTGCTCTCCGCAACGACCGGCCCTTCGTTCGCGGTCAACGCGGCGACGTCGAAGCAGGAGCTCGCCGAGAAGTTCATCGCCTTCCTGGCTGCCCCAGAGACCCAGGTCGCCTATGCCGAGGCATACGGTGACACCGCTGCGCTGCCCGGCGACCTCGAGCAGGGCACGTCGGTCAGCGCGGTGGTCGCCGAGTACGTCGAGCGCAACCAGACCGCCTACTGGCCCGACCAGCTCTGGCCCACCACTGCAGTGCAGCCCGCGCTCTTCGACGGGGTCCAGGCCCTCTTCAGCGGCCAGAACGACATCGACGGGGTCCTGCAGGACCTCGATGACGCCTTCAACGGCTGAACCGCTGCACGGCCCGCCCGGCGGCCTCGAGCCGGGCGGGCCTCGACCGGATCGCGACGGTGCGGCATGCTTCGGCGCCCGGGCTGGGCTGCTCTGCGCCGTCGCTCAGGCGTCCTGGGTTTGGATGGGTCGATGAAGATCGTCGGAGTCACCGAGTTCGGAGGGCCCGAGGCCCTCGCCGTCCACGAGGCACCCGAGCCGCACGCCGGCCTCGGTGAGGTGCGCATCCGGGTGCGCGCGGCCGCGGTCAGCCCGACCGACGCCGGGCTGCGCAGCGGGGGTTACGACTCCACCGGGTCCCGCGCTCCGCACGTGCCCGGCATGGACGCCGCCGGCGTCATCGACGAGGTCGGCGAGGGCGCCGGCTGGAACGTCGGCGACGAGGTCATGGCGATCGCCGTGCCGCTCAAGGGGCACGGAGGCGCCTACGTCGAGCATCTCGTCGCTCCCGCGGACTCGATCGCGCGCATCCCCTCGGGACGGACCTTCGAGGAGGCCGCGACGCTGCCGATGAACGGTCTCACCGCGACCCAGGTGCTCGAGCTCGTCGATCTGCGCCCCGGGCAGACGCTCGCTGTGACCGGCGCCGCCGGCACGCTCGGCAACTACCTCGTGCAGCTCGCCAAGCTCCAGGGTCTGACCGTCATCGCCGACGCGGCCTCGAAGGACCGCGACCGCATCGAATCGCTCGGAGCCGACCTGGTCGTCGAGCGCGGCGACGACCTGGCCGACCGTCTCCTCGCGGCTCGCCCCGGCGGCGTCGACGCGATCGCCGACACCGCCCTGCTCCATTCGAAGGTCCTCCCGGCGCTGCGCGACGGCGGGGTGTTCGTCTCGGTGCGCGGTTGGAAGGGCGCACCGACGCGCGGCATCCGCTTCGAAGCCGCCCTGGTGGCCGACGAGTACCACTCGCACGCGAAGCTCGATGCCCTGCGCCAGGCTGTCGAGGATGGCGACCTCGAGTTGCGCGTCGCCGACGTCCTCCCGGCCGAACGGGCGCCGGAGGCCCATCGCCGAATGGAGGCCGGCGGCGTCAGAGGTCGTATCATCCTGACGTTCTGACCCGGGCCCGGTAGCCGGTCCCGGCGGAGCCGGCATGCCGTTGCCGCCTCGGCGGCGGAGCGTCGACGCATGATCGAGGCCGACGGCTCCGCTCCCGCGGACGGGGTCCGCTCCGCTTCGGCGGTGCGGACCTCTCGGATTTCGAGGCGGACGAGCGCATCGCGCACCTCGAGATCCTCGACGAGACACGACCGCAACGCGGCCCGGCTCTTCGTGCTGCCGATCCGTCGCGCAGGCAGACGCGCCACCTCGACTGATCGACGACGATCGCGCTCCCCGATCGATCAGTCGGCCGCATGGCGAGGAGCGGCTGATCGCACGGGTCAGGATGCCTCGCCACCAACGCCTCCGGAGCCACGGCGAGCCGCGTTTCCGCGTTCGGCCTTGTGTCCCCCTATCGAGTGTGGTTCTGTATGAAGCGCTTCAAAGAAGAAGCGATCCATCAGCTCGAGGAGGAACTGAATGAGAGTCAGACGCACCGCCCGTTGGGCGGCACTCTGCGGCGTCGTGCTGGCGTGCTCGCCGCTCGCACTGAGCAGCGCAGCCGGAGCGACGGAACAGGTTTGGCGCGACACCTCGTTGGCGCCGGATGAACGAGCCGACCTGCTCCTCGCCGCGATGGCCAAGGACGAGAAGGTCCGTCTCGTCCTGGCGACGAACGACGAGGACTTCGGGCCGCTCAAGCATCTCGGGATCCCGCAGATGCGGCGAGTCGATGCTTCCGGAGGGCTGCGCGGCGACACGGGCGTCACGGCCTTCCCGGCTCCGAACGCTCTCGGCGCGAGCTTCGACACCGAGCTCGCGCGGGAGTACGGCGCGGTGATCGGTCGCGAGGCGCATGCCAAGCGGTGGAACGTCGTGCTCGGCCCCACCGTCGACATCGATCGGAACGGCCTGTCCGGGCGGGCGGCCGAGGGCTACGGCGAGGACCCGTTGGTGAACGGCGCCATGGGAGCCGCCGTCTCGGCAGGCATCGAGAGCGAAGGCTCGATCGCGATGCTCAAGCACTACGGCGCCTACGCGCAGGAGAGCGGCCCACGGGAGACCCTCGCTGTGGAGGTGTCCGATCGGGCACTGCGCGAGCTCTACTACCCTCCGTTCGAGCAGGCCATCCGAGAAGGCGGCGCCGACTCGGTCATGTGCGCGTATCCGAAGATCAACGGCGTGTACGCCTGCGAGAACTCCGAGATGCTCGGCCTGCTCAAGTCCGATCTCGGACTCGACGGATACGTCGCCACGGACTTCGCACCCCGCTCGGAGTGGGTGGCGGGGTTCAACGCGGGCGTCGATTCCCAGTCGCTCTACGCGCAGGGCGACTGGTCGCCGTTCTACGACGGCCGCATCTCGGACGCCCGTCTCGACGAGGCCGCGTACCGCATGCTGCTCGCGCTGTTCGACTCGGGCGCGTACGACAACCCCCTGCCCGAGACAGCCGTGGACGTCGCGACCGACGACGCTCACCAGGCGCTCGCCGTACGGACCGGTGAGGAAGCGTCCGTGCTGCTGCGCAACGAGGGGGCGCTGCCCCTCTCGACGACCGACACCGTCGCGGTGATCGGCCCCTCGGGTTCCGATGCGATCACCGGCATCGAGGGGTCGTCCTACGTCGACCCGGGCGACTTCGTCACGGCCGCGGAAGCCATCACGGCCAAGGCCGGCTCGGAGCGCACCGTCGTGTCGCAGGGCTCTCTGGGCGACGTGACGCTGCCGACGGTCCCCGCTGACGCTTTCGACGGCGCTCTGACCGCCGAGTACTTCAGCGGCACGGAGCTCGCCGGCGACCCCCTGGCGACCGGCACCGTCGATGCGCTCGACTTCACCGGACCTCCCGTCGACGGGCTGCCCTCGGCGTGGTCGGCGCGGTTCACCGGCACCATCACGCCCACCGAGACGGGTCTCGTGCGGTTCTCATCGCTGCTGTCCGGCAGTGCCAAGGTCGTCGTCGACGGCCAGACCGCATTCGATGACTCGCGTTTCGCGTGGGACTTCTTCTTCGCCCCGCAGGAGTACACCCTCGGAGGTGTCGTCGAACTCACCGCCGGCGTGCCCGTCGAAATCCAGGTCGAGTACTCCACCCGGGGTGCGGGCTACTTCGGTCAGCGGCTCACGCTCGGCTGGCAGCCCGAGAGCCTGATCCCCGCCGCGGTCGAGGTGGCCCGCGGTGCCGACGTCGCCGTCGTCTTCGCCAACGAGTTCACCGGCGAGGCGGTCGACCGGATCGGCTTGTCGCTGCCCGGCGATCAGAACGCCCTCATCGAGGCGGTGGCTGCGGTGAACCCGAACACGATCGTGGTGCTCCACACGCCCGGACCGGTCCTCATGCCCTGGCTGGACGACGTCGAGGGCGTCGTGCAGGCCTGGTACCAGGGAACCGCCATCGGTCAGAGCATCGCCAACGTGCTCTACGGCGACGCGGAGCCGGGCGGCAGGCTCCCGATGACCTTCCCCGCCTCGGCTGACCAGGGACCGCAGCTGGTGCGCGACAGCGGGAGCGTCACCTACGACGAGGGCATCTTCGTGGGCTACAAGTGGTTCGAGCAGCAGCAGGCCGTTCCGCTGTTCCCGTTCGGCTACGGGCTCTCGTACACGGACTTCGCCTACAGCGACCTCGAGGTGGTGACGAGCGAGGCAGGCGCGGCGGCGGAGCGCATCGCCGCTCCGGCCGTGACGGTGCGGGCCACGGTCACCAATGTCGGCGACCGGGCCGGTTCCGACGTCGTGCAGGCGTACGTCGGCCATCTGCCGACCGATGCGGTCGACACGGTCGGGCAGGCCCTCGCCGGGTTCGCCAAGGTGGACCTCGAGCCGGGCGCCTCGGAGCGGGTCGAGATCTCGGTGGACCCGCGCGTCCTGTCGTACTGGGACGAGACCGGCGAAGCCTGGGTGACCCCGGAGGGCGCCGTGCCGCTCTCCATCGGCGCCTCCGCTGCGGACGTGGCCTTGACGGGCGTGATCGACACCAGCGCTGCGACCGCGCCGGAGCCGGGCGAGCCCGGTCAGCCGGGAGAGCCGGGCGAGCCGGGAACCGGGGCGGAGCCGGGAGACTCGGGCGGTCCCGGGCAGGACGACGGCGACACCGACGCCGCCTCCCCGGCCGCGGACGCCGGCGATGATCTCGTCCGCACCGGATCGGACCTCCCGATCGCGGCACTCGTCCTCGCAGTGACGCTGATCCTCGCCGGCGCAGGCATCGTGCTCCGTCAGCGAGCGAGGTCCCGTCGGGTCGGGTAGTCGCGTCGTCACGCGATCTCGACGATGCGCCGGGCGGTGGGCGGGCTTCGGCCAGCCCGCCGCCCGGCGCTCGTCTCGCGCGATAGATTCGGAGCGCCCACAACGTCGCGCGGCGCACCGCGCCAAGGAGGATCATGGTCAACGTACTGCCCCGCGGCAGCGCGACGATGACTGAGGTGGCCAAGGCAGCGGGGGTCTCGCTCGGCACCGTATCGAACGTGCTCAATCACCCCGAGAAGGTCCGCGAAAGCCTTCGCGATCGCGTCCTCGCGGCCATCGACGAACTCGGCTTCGTGAGGAACAGCGCTGCGCGCACGCTCGCCGCAGGCAGTTCGAACACGGTCGGCATGGTGATGGTCGATGTCTCGAACACCCTGTACACCGACATGGCCCGCGGCGCTGAGGCGGTCACCTCCGCCTCCGGCATGTACCTCGTGCTGGCGAACGCCGCGATCGACCGCGACCGCCAGCGCGCGTACATCGACCACTTCCTGCAGGAGCAGCTGGCCGGCATCCTCCTGACCGTCTACGGCAGCGAGCTCGGCGGCGTCGAGCGCATCCTCCGCGCAGGCGGACGGGTCGTCCTCCTGGATGCCCCCGTCGAGGACTCGCTCGACGTCTGCAGCGTCCGCGTCGACTACGAGCTGTCGGGGTACCTGGCCGCGCGGCATCTCATCGAGCTCGGACGCCGAAAGCTCGTCTTCGCCGGCGGCGAGCTCACGACCCTCGCGGTGGCGGAGCGTTACCGGGGAGTGCAGCGCGCCGTCGCGGAGTCGGGGTCGGTCGCGCTCGAGCGCATCGGTTCGATCGAGATCCAGACGGAGGACGGCGAGACCATCGCGGCCGAGCTCGGCGGCAGGCCCCGCCACGACCTCCCCGACGGCATCGTCGCTGCCGCGGACCTCGTCGCGATGGGTCTCATGAACTCCCTGCTGAGCGACGGCGTCCGCTTCCCGGACGACATCGCGATCATCGCCTGCGACGACAACAAGTCCGGCCGCGATAGCGCCGTGCCGATCTCGACCGTCGACCTGCCGGGGTACGCGGTCGGTGAGGCGGGTATGTCGCTCATGCTCGACGAGTTGCGGTCCGGCGAGGCGCACCAGCATCGCAAGATGGTGCTGCCGCCCACGATCAGCGCTCGTGAGAGCTCCATCGGGCGGCTGGGCGCGGTGCCGCGACCGGCGCAGCGCGGCTAGGCCGCACGGCCGGTCGCGACGGGATCAGCGCCTCCGCACCCGCCGGTGCGATCCGCTGCCGATGGGCTCGACACCCCCGTCGGGCCAGACCAGCTCACCGCGCACACCGACCGGCAGCGTGGCCTCGAGCACGAGCTCGCCGTCGACCTGCGCCCACGTCGTGGCGATCTCGCCGTACGGGGTGACCACCCTGGTGCTCGCCGACCCGAAGAGCTCGCCGGGACGCGGTGCGATCCGCACGGAGCGGTAGCCGGCCTCGACGGGGACGATCCCGCCGACGGACCGGTAGAGGAAGTCCACCACGGCGCCGAGCGCGTAGTGATTGAACGAGGTCATCTCCCCGGGATTGACCGTGCCGTCCGGCAGCATCGAATCCCACCGCTCCCAGATGGTCGTCGCGCCCATCGTCACGGGGTACAGCCACGAGGGGCAGTCCCGCTCGTCGATGAGGCGGTAGGCGACGTCCAGGTGGCCGGTCGATGCGAGGGCGTCGCAGATGATCGGAGTGCCGACGAATCCCGTCTGCACCCGATGACCGCCCTCTCGTACGAGCGCTGCGAGCCGGACCCCGGCGGCGCTGCGCTCTTCGCCGTCCTCGAGCAGGTCGAAGGTGATCGCCAGCGCAGCGGCCGTCGGGGTGTCGAGCCCGGTCCCGTCGGCGTAGTGGACCGCCCGGAACCCCTCCCTCGTGCGATCCGCGATCATCGCAGCGTGCTGTGCCACCGCGGTCTCACCCAGCACGGTGGCGGCTCGTTCGAGGAGCCGTGCGGAGTGGGCCAGGTACGCCGTCGCCACGAGGTACTTGTCGGTGAGGCCGGCGCCCGGATCCTCGGGAGGCGCGGCCGGGTCGAGCCAGTCCCCGAGCTGCATGCCGTCCGCGATGACGCCGCGGTCGTCGGTCTTCGCAGCGAAGTGATCGACCCAGGCGATCATGCTCGGCAGCTGCCGGCGCAGCACGCCGACATCGCCTCGTCGCTGGAACATGGTCCAGGGCACGATGACCGCGGCGTCGCCCCACGCAGCCGATGCGGGCTCCGGGAACCCGCACTCGAGCCAGGGTACGAAGTTCGGCACGTGGCCGTCCGCCGACTGCTCCGCCTCGAGGTCGACGAGCCAGCTCGCCAGCACGCCGCCGCAGTCGAAGAGCGTCGTGGCCGCGGGAGCGAACACCTGGATGTCTCCGGTCCAGCCCAGCCGCTCGTCTCGCTGCGGGCAGTCGGTGGGCAGGTCGACGAAGTTGTCGCGCATGCTCCAGACGGTGTTCTCGTGCAGGCGGTTGACGAGCGGATGGTCGGACTCGAACCACCCGGTGCGCTCCATGTCGGTGTGCACCACCAGGGCGTCGACGTGCTCGGCGCTGAACTCGCCGGGCCAACCCTCGAGTTCGGCGTACCGGAACCCGTGGATGGTGAAGCGAGGCGACCAGACCTCCGGGCCATCGCCCCGCAGCACGTAGCGGTCGACCGACGGGGCGGACCGCAGCGGACGGATCGCGAGCTCGTCGTGCTCCAGCACCTCCGCATGATGCATCGTGACGGCGTGACCCGCCTCGCCGGTGACCCGGATACGGAGTCTGCCCGAGATGTTCTGGCCGAAGTCGAGCCGGATCCGGCCGTTCGGACGGTGCTCGACCGAGATGGGGGCGAGGGTCTCGACGACCCGCACCGGCTCGCCGATGGCCGGCTCGAGCACGGCTCCGAAGGACCGCCGCGGCAGCGGGACCGCGTCGCGCCAGCCGGTGTCGTCGAAGTCGGCGGTGGACCATCCCGCGGGAACCCGGCGGGCGTCGTAGTGCTCACCGTCGTAGAGGCTCGCGGCGACCACCGGGCCGTCGTCGAGGACACGCCAGTCGAGCGGTACCGCCACCGTCTCTCCGCCGTCGACGGTGGCTTCCAGCTGCACGAGGAGCGCGAGATCGTCGCCGTAGTTGTCCCAGATGCCGCCGTGGAAGCCGATGCGGCCGCGGTACCAACCGTCGGTGAGCTCGGCGCCGAGCGCATGCGATCCGCTCGTCGGCGGCAGCGCGATCGTGCGGGTGCGCAGGCGGTGCCGGTAGCTGGTCCAGCCCGGTGCGAGCTCCTCATCGCCGACGCGTCGGCCATCGAGCTCGAGCTGGTAGATCCCGTGAGCGGTCACGTGGGCGCGGAGACGGGTCGTGCCCTCCGGAACGTTGAACGCCGCGCGGAGCAGGTACCCGGGACGCACTCCTGCAGCAGGCGCCGACTCGGAGGGCGAGACGAAGTCGACGGACCAGTCCTGCGGTTCGTAGAGGGCTCCCTCCAGCGCGAGCGGGGCGCTCCACTCGGTCTCCGCACCGTCCGAGAGCCGCGCTCTGGCCGAGACCTCGACCTGCTCGCGCGACCGGATCGGGGCGAACGGCCATTCGACGAGCACCTGATCCGCCGTCGGCACCCACCCCGTCGCGGTCGTGCCGTTCACGGTCGTCGCGCGGAGCTCCACGGCGTCCTGGACGAGGTCGGTTCCGTCGGACTCGAGTCGCCACGACAACCGGGGAGCGGGGGTGGCGACGCCGAGGCCGTCACGTCGGTGCTCGGCGCGGAGCCGGGTCAGTCGTGCGCTCATCCCTTCACTGCTCCGGCGGCGAGGCCCTTCATGACCTTCTGGTTGAGGAAGAGGTAGATGATGAGCGTTCCGATCACGTTGACGGCGATTCCGGCGAACATCGGGCCGTAGGAGACGGCACCGTACTCGCCGGTGAAGTTGAGCAATCCGACCTGGATCGTGCGCAGCTCGGAGCTCTGCACGAACGTCATGGCCACGAGCAGGTCGTTCCAGATGAAGAAGAACTGCACGAGGCCCACGGTGAAGATCGCGTTCCGGACGAGCGGTACTGCGAAGTACCAGAACTGGCGGTACACGCCCGCACCGTCGAGCTCCGCGGCCTCGAACATCTCGCGCGGGATCGCGCGCATGTAGGTGGCCATCATGAACACCGTCAACGGCAGACCCATGGCGACGTAGGTGATGATCAGCGGCCAGCGCGTGCCGGTGAGGTGCAGGTTGAAGTAGATCGTGAACAGCGGCAGCAGGATCATCTGCACCGGGATCATGATGCCGGCGAGGAACATGAGCAGCACCGTGCCGCGGCCCTTCCAGACCATGATCTCGAGCGCGAACGCGGCACCGAGGCCGAAGATGAGCTGGATCCCGAGCGACGGCAGGGTGGCGATGGCGCTGTTGAGGATGTAGCGGCCGAGGCCGCCCTCGACGAAGGCCTCGGTGTAGTTGTCGAAGTTCCACTGCTGCGGCAGCGACCAGAACGGTTCGCTGAGGAACTCGGGCTGCGTCTTGAAGGAGCCGAGCACGAGCCAGAGCAACGGGTAGAGCACGACCACGAGCACGAAGGCGATGACCAGGAGTGCGGGCAGTCGCTGCAGCATCCGCTTGGCCGCACGTGCGCGGGGCGACGGTGCGCGGGTCGAGGTGGTGCGAGCGATGACGTCGGTGGACATGGTCATCCCTTCGTCAGATCGCGGCGACTGGACCGGAAGATGAACAGCGTCACGAGGAGGCAGAGGATCGCGAGCATGAGCGCGATCGTCGAGCCGTATCCGTACGAGCCGTACTGGAAGGACGCTCGGAACATGTACACGGTCAGCGGCGTCGTCGACGTGCCGGGGCCGCCGTTGGTGAGCGCGATGACGGTGTCGAACACCTTGAGCGTCCCGTTGACGCTGAAGATGATGGCCGAGAGCAGCACCGGGAGCGACATCGGGATGACGATCGACCTGACGAGGCGGAGTCCGCTGGCGCCGTCCATGCGCGCGGACTCGATCACGTCGTCGGGGATGTCGACGATCCCCGCATAGAGCAGCACCGCGTAGAACCCCATGGACCGCCAGACATCCATCGCGATGATGACCCAGAAGGCCGTTCCCGACTCGCCGAGCCAGTCGATCGAGCCGAGCGACAGGAAGTCGAGGACGGCGTTGACCGGGCCGACTGTGGGCGCGAGCTCGAACATCCGCTGGAAGAGGAGGGCGACGGCGACCGTGGGGAGGATGACCGGGAAGAACACCGCCGTGCGCACCAGGCTCGAGGATCTCCGCAGCACGAAGACGTAGAGGAGGGCGAGCAGGTAGCCGACGACGACCTGGAGCACGGTGAGCACGAGCGCGTAGCGCACCGTGAACCACAGGGTCTCCATGGCGGTCGGGTCCTGGAAGAAGCGGGCGAAGTTGTCGAAGCCGACGAACTCGAAACCGCGGAGCGCGTTGCCGTCCATGACCGTGTAGCCGAGGGACCAGAAGATCGGCACGAGCATGACGAGCGTGTAGACGAGAAGAGCGGGACCGAGCAGCACGAGGACTGCCTTCGGGTCGCCGAGGGTGCGATGCATCAGTTCACCTCGAGGGGAAGGGAACCGGGCCGCGGTTTGACCCCGGCCCCGCGCAGGGG
>JASCOA010000160.1 GCA_029959365.1 Microbacteriaceae bacterium PS02343
TTTTTATACCCCCCCGCTCGCGGGGGTCGGCGCCCGGGGGGGAGGCCGGCTTCGGCCACCCCGCCGAATCTCGTTCCACCCCTAGCCCCACCACTCCGGAGGACACCGTGGCACAGGACGTGCTCACCGACCTGAACAAGGTCCGCAACATCGGCATCATGGCTCACATCGATGCTGGCAAGACCACCACCACCGAGCGCATCCTGTTCTACACCGGTGTCAACCACAAGATCGGCGAGACCCACGACGGCGCCTCGACGATGGACTGGATGGCGCAGGAGCAGGAGCGCGGCATCACGATCACGTCTGCCGCCACGACGTGCTTCTGGGACAAGAACCAGATCAACATCATCGACACCCCCGGCCACGTGGACTTCACGGTCGAGGTGGAGCGCTCGCTCCGCGTGCTCGACGGCGCGGTCGCCGTGTTCGACGGCAAGGAGGGCGTCGAGCCCCAGTCCGAGACCGTCTGGCGCCAGGCCGACAAGTACGACGTGCCCCGCATCTGCTTCGTCAACAAGATGGACAAGCTCGGCGCGGACTTCTACTTCACCGTCGACACCATCATCAACCGCCTCGGCGCCAAGCCCCTGGTGATCCAGCTCCCGATCGGTTCGGAGTCGGCCTTCGAGGGCGTCGTCGACCTGGTCGAGATGCGCGCGCTCACCTGGCGCGGCGACGCCAAGGGCGACGTCAAGATGGGTGCCGAGTACGCGATCGAGGAGATCCCGGCCGACCTCGTCGAGAAGGCCGCGGAGTACCGTCAGGCCCTCCTCGAGACCGTCGCCGAGAGCGACGACGCCCTGCTCGAGAAGTTCTTCGGCGGTGAGGAGCTCACGGTCGCCGAGATCAAGGGCGCCATCCGCAAGATGACCATCAACTCGGAGCTCTACCCGGTGCTCTGCGGCTCGGCGTTCAAGAACCGCGGCGTGCAGCCCATGCTCGACGCGGTCGTGGACTACCTGCCGACCCCGCTCGACGTCCCCGCCATCGAGGCGCACGACGCCCGTGACGAGGAGAAGATCGTCATGCGTCACGCCGACGCGAGCGAGCCGTTCTCGGCGCTGGCCTTCAAGGTCGCCGTGCACCCGTTCTTCGGCCGCCTCACCTACGTGCGCGTCTACTCCGGCAAGATCGACTCCGGTGCCCAGGTCATCAACTCGACCAAGGGCAAGAAGGAGCGCATCGGCAAGATCTTCCAGATGCACGCCAACAAGGAGAACCCGGTCGACTCGGTCACCGCTGGCCACATCTACGCGGTCATCGGCCTCAAGGACACCACCACCGGCGACACCCTCTCCGACCCGAACGAGCAGGTCGTCCTCGAGTCGATGAGCTTCCCGGAGCCCGTCATCGAGGTCGCCATCGAGCCGAAGACCAAGGCCGACCAGGAGAAGCTGGGCACCGCGATCCAGAAGCTCGCTGAGGAGGACCCGACCTTCCGCACGGAGCAGAACCAGGAGACCGGTCAGACGGTCATCAAGGGCATGGGCGAGCTCCACCTCGACATCCTGGTCGACCGCATGAAGCGCGAGTTCAACGTCGAGGCCAACGTGGGCAAGCCCCAGGTCGCGTACCGCGAGACGATCAAGAAGGCCGTCGAGAAGTACGACTACACCCACAAGAAGCAGACGGGTGGCTCGGGCCAGTTCGCGAAGGTCCAGATCTCCATCGAGCCGATGGAGGTGACCGGAGACGCCGTCTACGAGTTCGTCAACGCCGTGACCGGTGGCCGCGTGCCGCGTGAGTACATCGGCTCGATCGACGCCGGTATCCAGGACGCGATGCAGGTCGGCGTGCTCGCCGGCTTCCCGACGGTGGGCGTCAAGGCGACCATCGTCGACGGCGCCGCGCACGACGTCGACTCCTCGGAGATGGCGTTCAAGATCGCCGGCTCGATGGCCTACAAGGAGGCCGCGCGCCGTGCCAACCCCGTGCTCCTCGAGCCGCTCATGGCGGTTGAGGTCCGTACCCCCGAGGAGTACATGGGCGATGTGATCGGCGACCTGAACTCGCGTCGCGGTCAGATCCAGTCCATGGAGGACGCGAGCGGCGTGAAGGTCGTTCGCGCCAATGTGCCGCTCTCGGAGATGTTCGGCTACGTGGGCGACCTGCGGTCGAAGACCTCGGGCCGCGCCGTGTACTCGATGACGTTCGAGACGTACGCGGAGGTCCCGAAGGCTGTCGCCGACGAGATCGTCCAGAAGAACAAGGGCGAGTGAGCTCCGGCTCACACGCCTGTAACATAACGCAGTACCCAACCCAGTGGCGGGCCCCGCAGCACCCCCCGGCCCCCCCCGCCCCCGACGGACGCCGGCCCC
>JASCOA010000161.1 GCA_029959365.1 Microbacteriaceae bacterium PS02343
GGGGGGGGGTCTGGGCGCGTGGGTTGGCGGGGGGGGCGCCGGCCGCAGCCGCGCGCCCCCGCTCCGCGCGCGGAAGAAGGGGCCCGGCCTCACGGCCCGGCCCCTTCGCGATGCGCGCTCCGCACCCCCTCAGCTGTAGAGGCGCACCGGTGCGCGGTGGTCGCGCTCCGGCACGACCTCCGCGGCTCCCTCGGCGAGGGCGGCGCGGATGGCGCGCTTCTCCTCGACGTTCCCGCGCACGAGCGGCAGTGCTCGCGCGATCGACTTCTCGATGCGGTCGGAGAGCAGCTGGCTCGTGACCCTGTAGTCGGTGAAGTCGGAGTCGTGGGCGTAGACGCCCAGCGGCAGCGTCAGCGCCTGGAAGAAGGCGAACAGCGGCCGGAACTGGTGCTCGATGATGAGCGCGTGGCGCTCGCTGCCGCCGGACGCGGCGAGCAGCACCGGGGTGTCGACGAGCGCGTACTGGTCGACGAAGTCGAAGAGGTGCTTGAAGAGGCCCGTGAAGCTGGCGCGGTACACCGGGCTCGCCACGACGAGCAGGTCGGCGGACTCGATGGCCTGCAGCTGCTCCTCGACGATCGGCGAGAGCTCCGCGCGGCTGAGGGCGCCGGCGAAGTGCGGCCCGACCTCGGTCAGCTTGATCAGGCGCGACTCGATGGGGTGCACCTCGGCGAGCCGGTCCAGGATCTCCTGGAGCAGGACGGTGGTCTTGGAGGGGTCGTTGAGCGAGCCGGAGACGGCGACGACCTTGATCGGGCTGGACATGGGCTCCAGTGTGCTCCCGGCGCCGACGGGCGTCGAGGAACCCCGTCACACTTCGACGCGCGGGGTCACCGACTACTGCTTGGTGGTCTTCTCCACCGACATGACCAGGATCACGCGGTCGGCGCTGTCCGGAGGCGGGGTCTGGCCGGGGTTGCCGTAACGCTGGCCGAGCCGCACGTAGAAGGCGCCCTCCGGGTCGGGGATCACCTCGACGAGACGGCCGCGCACCTCGAGGTAGCGGAAGGGGTTCTCGGGGTCGATGAGCGACAGGCTCATCGAGGGGTTGTGCTGCAGGTTGCGGAACTTGCCGCGCTTGGTCGTGTGGGTGAAGCGGAGGGTGCCGTCGATGAACTCGAACCACATCGGGTTCACCTGCACGGTGTCGTCGGGGCGGATGGTGCCGAGGTGCGCGTAGATCGGCAGCTCGAGCAGGTGGGCGCAGGCGGCGGGGATCACGTCGGTCATGCCCCCAGCCTGGCACCGGCAGCCGGGCGTAGAGTCCGAGCATGTCCTCACTGAGCGAGCTGCAGTCGATCCCCCTCACCACCCTGCACGGCAAGGCCTCGAGCCTCGCCGACTACGAGGGCAAGGTGCTGCTGATCGTCAACGTGGCGTCGCGCTGCGGGCTGGCGCCGCAGTACGAGACCCTCGAGCGGATGCAGAAGGAGTACGGCGAGCGCGGCTTCACGGTGCTCGGCTTCCCGAGCAACCAGTTCCTGCAGGAGCTCGGCTCCGACGACGCGATCGCCGAGTACTGCTCGGCGACCTGGGGCGTCACCTTCCCCATGTTCGAGAAGGTGCGGCTGAACGGCCGCGGCGCGCATCCGCTCTACAAGGAGCTCACGAAGACGCCGACCGACGAGGGCAAGGCCGGCCGCATCACCTGGAACTTCGAGAAGTTCGTCATCGCGCCGGGCGGCGAGATCCGCCGATTCCGCCCGAAGACCCTGCCCGACGCCCCCGAGGTGATCGAGTTCATCGAGGCGAGCCTGCCCGCCTGAGCCGGGTTGCGCCGTATGACGCGCACCGGAATGCGGCGCGCATCCGCTCGGTTCCACCGGGCATGAGCGACTTCTACGACCGTGAGAACGACAAGAAGCTGACCCGTGTCTACAAGGAGCAGACGCCGGACATCCTGCAGGCGTTCGGCGCCTTCGACCAGGCGGTGTTCGCCGAGGAGGGTCGCGAGATCCCCCTCAAGTACCGCGAGCTGATCGCCCTGGCCGTCGCCGAGACGACCCAGTGCGTCTACTGCATCGACGCGCACGCGAAGCGGGCAGCGGATGCGGGCGCCACCGAGGGCGAGTTGGCCGAGACCGCGTGGGTCGCCACCGCGATCCGCGCCGGCGGCGGATTCGCCCACGGACGCCTCGGCTTCAAGTTCAGCGGCCTCCGCAATGAGGACGGCTCGGCGCACCAGCACTGAGCCCGTGTCACCGCAGGGCCCCGGGGCCCGCGGGGGGGGCGGGGCCGGGGGGGGTTTGGGGGGGGGGGGGGGGTTTTGG
>JASCOA010000162.1 GCA_029959365.1 Microbacteriaceae bacterium PS02343
CCCCCCCCCCCCCCCCCCGCGGGGGGGGGGGGGGGCGGCGCGGGCGCCGGGGGGGGGCCCGCGGGGGGCCCCTTCGGTGAAGCGGATGCGTCAGCGGACGACGACCGCCAGCACGTCGCGAGCCGAGAGCACGAGGTAGTCGTCGAGACCGACCTTGATCTCGGTGCCGCCGTACTTGGCGTAGAGCACGCGGTCGCCGACGGCGACGTCGAGCGGCACGCGGTTGCCGTTGTCGTCGATGCGGCCGGGGCCCACGGCCACGACCTCGCCCTCCTGGGGCTTCTCCTTGGCGGTGTCGGGCAGGACCAGGCCCGAGGCCGTGGTCTGCTCGGCGTCGACCTGCTTGATGACGATGCGATCTTCGAGCGGCTTGATGGCGACCGACACGGTTGACCTCTTCTTTCTAGGGATCAAGAACTGGGTTGGCACGCCTCGCGGCGAGCCCTCGACCACCTTACGGAAGCACTGGCACTCATGCAACGCGAGTGCCAGTGCATGACGCAGTGGGACGATGGTCGGATGGATCGCGACGAACTGCTCGAGGTGCTCTCGCCCGCCGGACTCCGGCTGCTCGACGAGCTGCCGCCCTACGAGTCGCAGACCGACGTGGTGCGGCTGGTGGGCGAGCTGCGCCGCGCCGGGCACGCTCCCGGCACGGTCGCGGCCGTGCTGAGCCAGGCGAAGCTGCGCCGCAAGGCGGTCGGCAAGTTCGGCCCCTTCGCCGAGCGGATGCTCTTCACCGAGGCCGGGCTCGAGCAGGCGACCCGGTTGCGGGTGGCCGCGCTGCACGCCGGCCGCTTCCGCGACGCCGGCGTCACCTCGGTGGCCGACCTCGGGTGCGGCATCGGTGCGGATGCGCTCGCGCTCGCGAGCCTGGACCTCGAGGTGCAGGCCGTCGAGCGCGACGAGGTGACCGCCGCGATCGCCGCGTACAACCTCATGCCGTGGCCCAACGCGACGGTGTCGCAGGGCGATGCGCTCGCCCATCCGCTCTCCCCCGGTCAGGGCGTCTACCTCGACCCCGCGCGGCGCACGGCCGGCACGCGCAACACGACGCGGGTCGCCGACCCGGCGGACTGGTCGCCCTCGCTCGTCGACGCCTTCGCGTTCGGCGCCGAGCGGCCGACCGGCGTGAAGCTCGGGCCGGGCGTCGACCGCGACCTGCTGCCCGAGGGTGCGGAGTGGCAGTGGGTGTCGGTGGACGGGGAGGTCGTGGAGGCCGGCGTCTGGTTCGGCGCGCTCGCCCGCGAGGGCATCCGCCGCTCGGCGCTGGTGCTGCGCGACGGCGCTGCCGCCGAGCTCACCGGTGCGGCCGACGCCGAGGACGAGGCCGTCGTCGGTCTCGGCCGGTACCTCTACGAGCCCGACGGCGCCGTGATCCGTGCGCGGCTGATCGGCGACCTCGCCCGCTCGCTCGGCGCCGGCATGCTGGCCGAGCGGATCGCCTACCTCAGCGCCGACGAGCTGCGGCCGACCCCGTTCGCGCAGGCCTTCGAGGTGCTCGAGGAGCTGCCGTTCCAGGAGAAGGCGATCGCGAAGGCGCTCAGCGCCCGCGGCATCGGCCGCCTCGAGATCAAGAAGCGGGGAGCGGATGTGGACCCGGCCCGTCTGCGCACCGCGTTGAAGCCGAAGGGTCCCGAGGAGGGCACGCTCATCGTCACGCGGGTCGGCGGACGCCACCGGGCGCTGCTGGCTCGGCGGCCCGGCGCCGGGGCCTGACCCGCCGACCCGTCGTCAGAGGGAGAGCCCGCGAGTGCCGAGCACGACGACGGTGGCGATCGCGCCGATGAGGCCGAGCGCTCCGACAGCGATGATCGCGTAGCCGATGATGAGACCCGCCAGTGCGAAGCCATGGCCCCGCTCGCCGGAGCGGGCGATCTGCGAGAGCGCGATGTGGCCGGTGGCGACGCCGACGAGCCCGGGCAGCAGCGCGATCGCAGGCAGGAACAGCACCGCGATGAAGAGCACGATGATCGATCCGGAGGCGCAGAGCGAGACGATCGACAGCGGGTTGGTGCGGGGGCGCGGCACGCCGGAGCCGTAGGGCGCGGGGAACCGGTGGAGGTCGTGCTGCGGCTGCGGGGCGTGCGGATGCTGCGGCGGCGCCGACACCGGCCGGGGTACCGGCCCCTGCACGTGCGGCGGGCCGTACGGGCTCGCCGGCGGGATCTGCTGCGGATCGGTCATGGCGCTCCTCCTCGAACTCCTGCGGTCATGACGACGGGCGCCGCTCCGTGAGGATGCGG
>JASCOA010000163.1 GCA_029959365.1 Microbacteriaceae bacterium PS02343
GGTGTTTTTTTTTTAAACCCCCCCGGGGGGGGGGGGGGGGGCGCCCCCCCCGGCCCCCGCGGCTGCGCGCCTCCTGCGTTCCCGACGCGGCCGGCGGGTCGCGCCGCCTCCGCGCCGGTGCTAGCCTCGAGCCACGATGGCACTCCACCTCCTCCTCCTCCTTCGCTGCCGCGACGAGTCCTAGTCCAGGCCTCCCTCGTCGCGGAGTTCGTCGTTGGTCGCCACCGAAACCGCGAAAGAGTCGAGATGAAGAACACCCAGCAGCCCTCCGGCATGCCGATCCACAAGTACCGTCCGTTCCACGAGCAGATCGTCGTCGACCTGCCCGACCGCACCTGGCCGGCCAAGCGCATCAGCGAGGCGCCCCGCTGGTGCGCCGTCGACCTGCGCGACGGCAACCAGGCCCTCATCGATCCGATGAGCCCCGAGCGCAAGCGCATCATGTTCGACCTGCTCGTGAAGATGGGCTACAAGGAGATCGAGGTCGGCTTCCCGAGCGCCAGCCAGACCGACTTCGACTTCGTGCGCAGCCTCATCGAGGAGGGCGCGATCCCGGACGACGTGACCATCCAGGTGCTGACCCAGGCGCGCGAGCACCTCATCAAGCGCACCTACGAGTCCATCGCGGGCGCCAAGCAGGCCATCGTGCACCTCTACAACTCGACGAGCGTGCTGCAGCGCGAGGTCGTGTTCCGTACCGACCGGCAGGGCATCATCGACATCGCGCTCAACGGCGCGCGCCTCTGCCGCGAGTACGAGAAGACCGTCCCCGAGACCGACGTGTACTACGAGTACTCGCCCGAGTCGTACACCGGCACCGAGCTCGAGTTCGCGCTCGACATCTGCAACCAGGTCGTCGCGGCGCTGGGGGCCACTCCCGAGCGCAAGGTCATCGTCAACCTGCCCGCGACCGTCGAGATGGCGACGCCGAACGTCTACGCCGACTCGATCGAGTGGATGAGCCGCAACCTGAACGACCGCGAGAGCATCGTCCTGTCGCTACACCCGCACAACGACCGCGGCACCGGCATCGCCGCCGCGGAGCTGGGCTACCTGGCCGGTGCCGACCGCATCGAGGGCTGCCTCTTCGGCAACGGCGAGCGCACCGGCAACGTCGACCTCGTCGCCCTGGGTCTCAACCTGTTCACCCAGGGCATCGATCCGCAGATCGACTTCAGCGACCTCGACGGCATCCGCCGCACCGCCGAGCACTGCAACCAGCTCAAGGTGCACGAGCGCAGCCCGTGGGCCGGCGACCTCGTCTACACCGCGTTCAGCGGCTCGCACCAGGACGCCATCAAGAAGGGCTTCGAGGCCATGGCCGCCGAGGCGTCGGCACAGGGCGTCTCGATCGACGACATCGAGTGGGCGGTGCCGTACCTCCCCATCGACCCGAAGGACGTCGGCCGCAGCTACGAGGCCGTCATCCGCGTCAACTCGCAGTCCGGCAAGGGCGGCGTGGCCTACCTGCTGAAGACCGACCACAACCTCGACCTGCCGCGCCGTCTGCAGATCGAGTTCAGCGGTGTCGTGCAGTCGAAGACGGATGCGGAGGGCGGCGAGGTCTCGAGCGAGCAGATCTGGACGACCTTCCAGGACGAGTACCTGCCGTCCCGTGTCGACGACGCCAAGTGGGGCCGCTTCGAGCTGCTGTCCACCCGCACCGCGAGCGAGCTGACCGGCAGCGTCTCGCTGCAGGCGAAGGTGCGCATCGGCGACGACGTGCAGGACATCGAGTCCACCGGCAACGGCCCGATCGCCGCGTTCATCAACCTGCTCAGCGCCCAGGGCGTCGACGTGACGCTCAACGACTACGTCGAGCACGCGCTCAGCGCCTCGGGCGACGCGCTCGCCGCGGCCTACGTCGAGCTCAACGTCGAGGGCACGGTGCTCTGGGGCGTCGGCATCGACGCCGACATCTCGACGGCCTCGCTCAAGGCGGTCGTGTCCGCGGTCAACCGCGCGATCCGGGTGCGCGCGCACGACCTCGAGTCCGTCGCCTCCTGACCCGCGGGGCCGCGCCCCGCATCCGCTCGACCCGAGGGGGGGGCCCCACCTGGGGCCCCC
>JASCOA010000164.1 GCA_029959365.1 Microbacteriaceae bacterium PS02343
GTGGGGGGGTAGTTTTTTATAAGACACTGGCGTCGGTCCCCCCGGGCCGGGGGCCGGGGCCGCGGGGCGGGGGCCTTCTCGCTGCCCGCGGGAGGTTGCTCAACCGGGTGGCAAGTGATTGACTCAACCGCATGGAAAGCGACTTCGAGGATCGGAACGGCCCAGCGGGCTCCGCTCGCGATGCGCTCGACGCCATCGGAGCGGACCGCGAGCGGCTGGCCGACGGTGTCGCAGCTCAGAGCCGCTGGACGGTGCCGGCCCAGGCGCTCGCCGTCGCGGCGATGGTGGCCTCGCCCGCCGCGGGCGTCGGCTTCGCGAGCGTGATCACGGCTGCGGCGGTCATCGGGCTCTTCGCCGTGAATGCGGCGGTGCGCAAACGCACCGGCGTGAGCGTCACCCGCCCGGCCGGCCCGCGCGGCACCGCGATCGCCATCGGCCTCGGCGCCGTCATGATCACGCTCTACACGCTCTCGATGGTGCTGTTCTTCAGTGGCAACGGCGGCGGCATCGCGCTGACCACCGTCTCGGCCTTCGTGCTCATGCTGCTCGGCGGGCTGCTCTACGACCGCGTGTACGCGCAGGACGTGCGCCGTGCCGGATGAGGAGGGGCGCTTCGGCGGAGCCGGCGAGGCGCTCGCGGCGATCGACGCCGATCGCGATCGGCTGCGGCGACGGGCGCGAGCGGCGAATTGGTGGTACTTCCCGGCGGTGTCGACGCTCTTCGCGCTGGTCGTCGCCGGCCCGGAGCTCGAACGCGCGCAGATCGGCATCCAGGGGTACTGGTGGACGCCGTCGATCCTCGTCGTCGTCGCGGGGCTCTCCTACCTGCAGCGGAGGCAGGCTGGCGTTTCGATTCGGCTCGCGCCGCATGCGCCGAGCATCGTCGTCGCCGCGCTCACGGTCATGGTCGTCGTCGGGCTCTACTTCGCGGCGCTGATGGCGGAGCGCTTCGCATTCACGCACGTGGTCGGGATCTTCCCCTATCTGGCGTTCGCGGGGGCGCTGGCCGGTTTCGTGTTGCTCGACCGGCTCGGAACGCTCGGAAGCCCCCGTGCCCGCTGAGCCCCGCTTCGACGAGGCGATCCACGCCCCGACCCGCCTGCGGGTCTGCGCCATGCTGCGTCCGCTCGACGAGGCCGACTTCGGCGCCATCGCGCGCACCCTCGAGCTCAGCGAGGCCAACCTCTCGAAGACGGTGCGCAACCTGGTCGAGCTCGGCTACGTCGCGACGACCAAGCAGTCCTCGCCGCAGCGAGCGGACGCGCGCCAGACCACCACGGTGAAGCTCACCTCGCGGGGGCGTGCAGCCTTCGACGGCCATCTCGCGGCCCTGCGCGCGATGGCGGGGGAGACGGACGGCTGAGCGCCGGCCCGGGCCGTCGCGCTCCGGGCCCCGCACCCCGTACGGTCGACGGATGCAGAGGACCGTCACCAGCCGCATCGTGCTCGACGTCATCGAACCCGCCGAGCTCGTGTTCGCGATCGCCGTCTCGCGCCACTACGCGCTGGCCGAGGAGCGGATGGACGCCACGCTGGACGGCGCGGCCGTCGCCCTCGAGGAGCTCGAGGACGCGCATGGGACGCGACTGCACCGCATCCGCCCGACCGCCGGCCGCTTCGTGCTCGACTACCGGGCCGCCATCGACGGCGAGGGCGCGGTCGAGACCGCCAGCGACGTCGACCTGCTCGCCGCCACCCGGCCGAGCCGCTACGCGCCCTCCGATGCGCTGGCGCCCACCGCCGTCGCCGAGTTCGCCGGTATCGACGAGCCGGCCGAGCGGCTGCGCGCCGTCTCGTCGTGGGTCGGCACCAGGCTGGCCTACGTCTCGGGCAGCTCCTCGCCCATCGACGGCGCGCTCGAGACCCTACGCGACCGCAAGGGCGTGTGCCGCGACTACGCGCACCTGGTCGTCGGCCTGCTGCGCGCCCTCGACGTGCCCGCGCGCCTCGTCGCCGTCTACGCGCCGGGGCTCGAGCCCATGGACTTCCACGCCGTCGCCGAGGCGTGGGTCGACGGCGCCTGACACGCCGTCGACGCCCCCGCGCTCG
>JASCOA010000165.1 GCA_029959365.1 Microbacteriaceae bacterium PS02343
CACTGAGCGCGGGCGCCGCGCACGCCACACCCGACGCAACCGTCAACTTCGGCGCTCGGCGACGACTTCGACGTCGTGCTTCGCCGAAGTCGTCGCCGACCACCGAAGTCGGCAGCGCACGACCTCAGCGCTGGGGGCGCAGCAGCGCCCTGCCCTGCGGGAGCCCGGCCCCGAGCAGCGCACGACGCAGCGGATGCACGGCCAGGGCCTCGTTCCAGGTCCAGCGCACGAACCGGTCGCCGGTCGCCGAGCGGATCGCATCCTCCCGCCGCTTCTCGGCGACGACGACCTCGGCAGGAGCGCGCGTGCCGGTGAACCGGGGATCGGCGTACTTCGCGAAGCCGTCGAACTCGCCGCGGCGCCGGTGGGCCGGCCACGCGAAATCGGTCTCGTAGGGCAGCCCCCGTACCGCGACCTGGAGGTCCGGCAGCGGGAAGCCGAGGTCGATCATGGTGCCTCGGCTGAGCGACTCGCCGGCATTCGCGGAGCGACCATCGGCGAAGGCGATGGAGCGCTCGGCGCAACGCGAGCCACGCAGGCTCCGGCTGCCGAGCAGCTCCAGCAGCTCGTGCTCCTGCCCGCCATCCCGTCGATGCGCGTCGAGCGGCACGAGAGCCTCGCGCAGCGGCAGCGCGGCCGCGAGATCGATCAGGGTGCGCTGCATCGGAACGACCAGCATCATCCCGATCCGCACGGGTTCGTCGACCTGACGGACGGTTCGGCGCAGCACGCCCGGGGTGCTCGACGACCGGCGGCTCGACGGCTGCAGCACCTCCGGCCGCGGTGGCACCTTGACCATCGGCAGCCCATGGGCGATCGCCGCGGAGCGGTGCGTGAAGATCGCGCCCGGGTGCCGTGCCGCATGCGCCTGCATGAGCAGCCGGTGGCGTTCGATCGAGTCGGCGGTGCTCCACGCAGCGGCCCGGAGGTAGGCGCCTGGCGCGATCCTGACCAGCTCACCCCGCTCCGCCCCGCGCTGCAGGGCGCGTGCCGGCCGGTCCGGCGTCCGGTCGATGAGCAGCAGGCGATCGTCGAGGTGCATGCGTCGATGCTGCGCGTGCCCTCGCCCTCGGCGGCTACCGCAGGCGGCATCGGCGCAGACCGCGGCTCTCGGCCGTGCTGGGGAGGAGTTCTGCGGTTCGCGACGAGTTCGGGCGTGCGCGACGCCGAACATGTCGCCGAGCGCCGAACTCGTCGGGCCGGATGCCGTGCTCAGGGCAGCGGGGCGGCCGTGGCGCCGTCGAGCACGAGGTCGGCGCGGCCGCGGGTGGCCTCGATGAGCACGGCGTTCGCGCCGTCGACGTCGCGCGCCCAGGCCTCCGCGGCGGCGGGCGAGCGGCCGAAGCGGGTGTGGCGGTCGACGAGGCGGCGCATCCGCTCGTCGTCCGGAGCGGCGCAGAACCAGGTCTCGTCGAGCAGCGCCGGCACCGCGCGCCAGGGGTCGCGATCGATCAGCAGGTAGTTGCCCTCGGTCACCACGAAGCGCGCCGCGGGACCGATCGCGATCGAGCCGGCCACGCCCTCGTCGACCCGCCGGTCGAACTGCGGGGCGTAGACCGTGCCTCCGGTCGCGCGCACCCGCGCCAGCAGCGCCGCATAGCCCGCGCCGTCGAAGGTCTCGAGCGCGCCCTTGCGCGAGCGCAGGCCGAGCGCGTCGAGGGTCGCGTTCGCGAGGTGGAAGCCGTCCATCGGCAGGTGCGCGGCGCTGCCCGGCTCGCGCCGCTCGAGCTCCGCGACGACGGCGAGCGCGAGGGTGGTCTTGCCCGATCCGGGGCTGCCCGCGATGCCCACGATCACGCGGTCGCCGGGCAGCGAGCGGATGCGGTCCGCCAGCGCCGAGACCGCTGCGGCGGGCGGGCGGTAACCGCCCGAGGAGGGCGCGGAGGTCTCGGATGCGGTGCTCGCCTCGTTCACGCCGTCACGCTACCGCGCACCCGCGGCCGGGCCGCGCCCGCCGAGGTCCGCCCGGCCCGCGCCCGCCGGAGCCCGCCGGGCCCCGCCCGCCCGCCGGCC
>JASCOA010000166.1 GCA_029959365.1 Microbacteriaceae bacterium PS02343
CCCGGCGCCCCCCACCCCCGCCGGGGGGCGGGCGCGGGGGCCCCCGCGCGGGGGGGCCCCCCCCCCCCGGCCGCGGTCGGTGGATCACTCCATCGCGAACTCGACGTTGGCCTGGGCCTCGCCGAGCGCGGTCTTGAGGTCGGCTCCGCCGATGATCTGCGTGACCGCGGCGCTCACGGCGTCGCGACCCTCGTAGTAGTACGCGCCGGTGTTGTTGCTCGGCACCTCGGCGCCGAAGCGCACGACGTCGGCGAAGATCGCCTGGCCGCCGAAGAACTCGTTCGGCTCGGCGTAGACCGTCGACTCACCGGCCGGGATCCAGTTCGCGACCGCGCCGGAGGTCGGCAGGATCGTGTCGTAGAGCTCGGTGGAGCCGGCGAAGGTCTTGGCGAGGAAGTCGGTGGCGAGGTCGACGTTCGCGTTGGAGCTGACGACCCACGACGAACCGCCGTTGGCGGAGAAGTTCGTCGCTCCGTCGATGCCCTCGGCGCGCGGGAGGTCGGTGACCGCCCAGTTGCCGGCCTGGTCCTCGGCGCCCTGGATGGAGCCGACGATCCAGATGCCGTTGATCGTGCCGGCGACCGAGCCGTTCACGAACGTGCCCAGGTACTCGTCCCACGAGTTGACCTCGACGAAGACGCCCGACTCCACGAGGCGGGTGTAGATGTCGATGGCCTCGTCGAGCGCGGGGTTGTCGTCGATCGTGGGGTTGCCCTCGTCGTCGAAGAGGCTCGCGCCGGCGCTCTGCAGGATCATCATGATCGTGTCCGCCGAGCCGGCCTGACCGGAGAGCAGCGGCATGCCGGTCTTCGCGAGCACGTCCTCGGCCTTGGTGATGAACTCATCCCAGGTGATGTCGGTGAAGTCGTCGATCGTGTAGCCGGCCTCCTCGAGCACGTCGGTGCGCAGCGCCTGGATGGCGGTGCCGTTGTCGAAGGGCACGCCGTAGTTGACGCCGTCGACGGTCGAGTAGGCGGTGACGGCCTCCGGGAACTCGGAGAAGTCGATCGCGTCGGTGTCGATCTCGCTGAAGAGGTCGGGGTAATTGATGCCGTTCTTCTGGAACGCGTTGTTCTGCATCAGGAAGATGTCGGGCAGCTCGCCGTACTGCGACGACTGCGCGAGCGTGGTGAGCTTCGGCTCGAGGTCCTCCCAGGGGGTCTCGACGATGTCGAGCTTGAAGTCGGGGTTCTCCTCCTGGTAGATCTTCTCGGCCTCCTCGAGCGCGTTGATGTTGAAGGTCGGGTCCCAGGCCCAGACGGAGAGCGTGTTCTCGTCGCCGCCCGCGCCGCCGCCGCCTCCGCCGCCACCGGCGGAGCAGGCGCCGAGGGCGAGGGTGAGGGGGAGCGCGACGGCCACGGCCATCGTGACCTTCTTGCTGAATGCGTGCATGGTCATCCTTTTCTGTGTGCACTGCTGTGTGGTGCCGCGTCCCGAGCTGCATTGCGCGGGACGCTCTTCGGTCGCACGGACGGACGGGTGCCGGCCGTGCGGTGGGGTCTTCGTGCTGCGCCGGGGTGCGCGGCGCCGCCGATCCGATCGAGCGGATGCGGCGGTGCGGTCACCGAGGGCGGAGCCGGTCTCGAGTCCTCGAGAGGGTGGAGCGCCGTCCGGGCCGACTGGTGCGTCGGTCGGGGCGGGGTGCCGGGGCGGCTGGGGTGCGCCGGGCCGGCCGTCCGGTCGTGGGACCGGGATCGCGCCCGATGGGCGCTGGGCACCGCCCGGATCGGGCGGGAGAGCTGGGTCAGCCGGTCGCGTGGACTCGCGGGGCTGCGGTGGCCGGGGTGCTGGCCGTTCGGGTGGTGCTCGGGTCGTTCAGGGGTGTCCGCATCGGTGCGGGCGGCGTTCCATGCATGCGATTCCTCCGACGTTGCAGGATGCTGGTACAGCGCTGTACCACCAGAAGATAACCCAGCCTCCGCGTCGTGGCAAGATCTTTTCCGACCCCACTTCGAGCGTGCCGTCGCGGGCCCTCACCGAGGG
>JASCOA010000167.1 GCA_029959365.1 Microbacteriaceae bacterium PS02343
CGACATCTCCGACCTGTACGCGGGCGAGGTCGACTGCGCCGAGGACCTCGAGCGGGCCAACCTCTTCGTGTGACCTGCGGCGCGACGCCGCTGCCGTGATGGGCGCGCGGATGCAACCGCATCCGGGCGCCCATCGCCGTCTCCGCGGGGACGCGAGGCGTCGGCGCGCCCATAGAATGTGCGGATGACCGCCGCTCCCCCTGCGCGCACGCCGCGCAGCCCGTTCGCGCGGTACCGGCATTCGCTCTGGCTCCTGACGCAGCGCGACCTGCGCGTGCGCTACACGACCTCGGTGCTCGGGTACCTCTGGTCGATCCTCGACCCGCTGATGATGTCGGCGATCTACTGGTTCGTCTTCACCGTCGTGGTGAAGCGCGACGTCGGCGAGGATCCGTACATCGTCTTCCTGCTCTGCGGGCTGCTGCCGTGGATGTGGTTCAGCGGCTCGATCAACGACTCGACCCGCGCCTTCCTCAAGGACGCCAAGCTCGTGCGCTCCACCAAGCTGCCGCGCAGCGTGTGGGTGCTGCGCGTCGTGGCGTCGAAGGGCATCGAGTTCCTGCTGTCGATCCCGGTGCTCGTCGGATTCGCCATCGTCTTCGGCGCGCCGCTGCACTGGACCGCGCTGCTCTGGATCCCGGCGATCCTCCTGCAGGCCGTGCTGATCGTCGGCCTCGGGCTGATCGTCGCGCCGGTCGTCGTGTTCTTCCGCGACCTCGAGCGCGCGGTCAAGCTCGTCATGCGCTTCATGTTCTACGCGACGCCGATCGTCTACAGCTTCGCCCTGCTGCCGCAGTCGCTGCACCTGCTCGCGTCCTTCAATCCGCTCGCCGGCATCTTCTCGCTCTACCGATCTGCGTTCTTCCCGCAGGAGCTCGACTGGCTCACCGTCGGCATCGGCGCCGCCATGAGCTTCGCGATCCTGGGCATCGGCGTGCTGGTGTTCCGCAAGTCCGAGCGCGCCGTACTGAAGGAGCTGTGATGAGCGAGCCGACCGTCGCCGACGGCCGCCCGATGATCGAGGTCGAGGGGCTCGGCATCCGCTACCGCCGCAACCGCCGTGGGCGCCGCAGCTTCAAGGATCTGCTCGCCGGCAACCTGCGCCGCAAGCGCCCGGACGAGTTCTGGGCCCTGCGCGACGTGAGCTTCACGGTGCGCGCCGGCGAGGCGATCGGCGTGGTCGGCCGCAACGGTCAGGGCAAGTCGACGCTGCTCAAGCTCGTCGCCGAGGTGCAGCTGCCCGACGAGGGGTTCGTGCGCGTCAACGGCGGCGTCGCCCCGCTCATCGAGATCACCGGCGGCTTCGTCGACGACCTCAGCGTGCGCGACAACGTCTACCTGACCGCCGGCCTGCACGGCATGTCGAAGGGCGGGATCGACGAGGCCTTCGACGAGATCATCGACTTCGCGGGCGTCGGCGACTTCGTCGACACCCCCTACAAGCACCTCTCCAGCGGCATGAAGGTGCGCATCGCCTTCTCGGTCATGTCGCGCGTCGAGGAGCCCGTGCTGCTCGTCGACGAGGTGCTGGCCGTGGGCGACAAGGGCTTCCGCGAGAAGTGCTACGCCCGTATCGAGCAGATGCTCGCCGAGGGCCGCACCCTCTTCTTCGTCTCGCACTCCGAGCGCGACCTGCGCCGCTTCTGCACCCGCGGCCTCTACCTCGACAAGGGCCGCCTGCTGCTCGACGGGCCCATCGACGACGTGGTCGCCCGCTACAACGCCGACCAGGCGTAGCCGGGCGATCCCCCGCGTCACCTCCCGAGCCGCATCGCGGGGGTGGAGCGGATGCACTGCGCCGAGCGGACGCCGACGCGCCGGTCGATGCATCCGCTCGGGCGCGGTGCGCGGCCGGAACGACGGCGCCCCCCCCCCCCGGGGGGGGGGGCGGGGGGGCGGGGGGGGGGGGGGGGCCCCCCCGGGGGGGGGGGCGCGGCCCGGGGGGCGGCCCCCCCCGG
>JASCOA010000168.1 GCA_029959365.1 Microbacteriaceae bacterium PS02343
GGCGTGGGGGGGGTGTTGGTGCGGGCGGCGGCGCTCTGGGGGGGGCGCGCCCGCCGCGGCCGCGTCAGCGCGGCCGAGGCCCCGAGCTCGGACACGATCGCCCACTGAACCCGAGGGCCGGCCGGACCCCACGCGGCCGGCCCTCGCATCCCCCTCCCACCGAAGGACACCGCATGACGACCGCGAAGCTCGGCATCAGCACCTACGCGTACTTCTGGCAGCACTCGGACCTCGTGCCCGAGCCGCTGGACGCGTTCGCGATGCTCGACGACGTGGGCCGTCTGGGCGCGGACGTCTTCCAGATCTGCGACTACGCGCCGATCGAGTCCTTCACCGACGAGCAGCTGTTCGCGCTGAAGGCGCGAGCGGATGAGCTCGGCGTCACGATCGAGCTCGGCACCCGCGGCGTCTCGCCCGAGCACCTGGCGCGCTACCTGTCGCTCGCCGGCGCGCTCGGCGCGACCGTCGTGCGCTCGATGGTCAACACCGCGA
This sequence comes from Microbacteriaceae bacterium PS02343, assembly GCA_029959365.1. Classification (GTDB taxonomy): domain Bacteria; phylum Actinomycetota; class Actinomycetes; order Actinomycetales; family Microbacteriaceae; genus Arenivirga. Next base: position 493 of record JASCOA010000168.1, read on the forward strand.
CCCACCAGCCGACGGAGCAGGAGGCGGAGGCGCTGCTGCGGCAGGCGCTGCCGGCCTACGAGGCCGCCGGCGTCGTGATCGCCCTGGAGACCTACGAGCAGGTGCCCACCTCGGTGAACCTGGGACTGGTGGAGCGGATCGACTCGCCGTCGCTCGGCATCTGCCTCGACCCCGGCAACACCGTCGCCGCGCTCGAGAGCCCCTCGGACGTCGTGGCGCGCTGCGCGCCGCGCACCCTCAACCTGCACGTCAAGGACTTCGCCTTCAGCCGTCGCGACGGCTGGGTGGGGTTCACCTTCGCCGGGGCCCCCCTCGGCGAAGGATTGCTCGACTACGACGCGATGCGCGCCGCGGTCGACCCCGCCGGTCGCGGCATCACCCAGGTGATCGAGCACTGGCTGCCCTGGCAGGGCGACCCCGAGACCACCGTGCAGCTGGAACGGCAATGGACCCAGCACAACCTCGAGTACCTCAGGAGCAAGAACTCATGACCACGAACACCGAGTCCCTCACCGTCGCCGTCCTCGGCGCCGGCGGCAAGATGGGCATGCGCGTCTCCAACAACCTCGTCAAGAGCGACTTCAACGCCCTCTACGTCGAGAACTCCCCTGCCGGCCAGGACCGCATCCGCGAGGCCGGCCGCGAGCTGACCGACAGCGAGACCGCCGTCGCCGCCGCGGACGTCGTCGTCCTCGCCGTGCCCGACGTCGTGCTCGGCAAGGTCTCCGAGACCGTCGTGCCGCAGATGAAGTCGGGCGCGATCCTCCTCACCCTCGACCCCGCCGCCGCCTACGCGAACCTGCTCTTCAAGCGCGACGACATCGAGTACGCGGTCGCCCACCCGGCGCACCCGTCGGTCTTCCTCGAGCGCCGCACCGACGAGGAGTACGCGGACACCTTCGGCGGCATCGCCGCGCCGCAGCACGCGATCGCCGCGCTCGAGTCGGAGAACGACGAGGCCCGCGCCAAGGCCGAGGCCGTCATCCGCACCATCTACGCGCCCGTCATCGAGGTGCACTGGGTCACCGTGTACCAGCTCGCCGTGCTCGAGCCGACCCTCGTCGAGACCATCGCCTGCATGATCGGCGCGCTGCTCAAGGAGGCGCTCGAGGAGACCGTCAACACGGTCGGCGTGCCCCGCCCGGCGGCGGAGGCCATCCTGCACGGCCACGTGCAGATCGCCCTCACCAACTCGCTGCGCGGCTCGAACCCGTTCTCGGACGCCTGCCTCATCGCCATGGACTACGGCAAGGAGTCCATCGTGCGCGACGACTGGAAGAAGATCTTCGACCCGGCCGAGCTCGACGGCGTCCTCGCCAAGATGCTCCACCTGGACAAGCCGATCGAGCGCTGACCCCGCTCGCTCCACGGAAGGGGGGGGGCCCCCCGGGGGGGGGGCGGGCGCCCGGGCCCGGGGCGGGGGGGGCGCCGC
>JASCOA010000169.1 GCA_029959365.1 Microbacteriaceae bacterium PS02343
CCCCACCGCCGGCGTGGCGGCGGGCGCCCGCCCGCCCCCCGCGCGCCCCCCCCCCCCCACCCGGGGCCCCCCCCCCGCCGCGGGGGGGGCCCCTTCTCCGTGCGCGGCGCAGGTCAGAGGATGACGCCCTTGCCGGCGAAGAACGTCGACGGGTTCGTCTGCGTGCCGTTGACGTTTACCTTCACGTCGAGGTGGCAACCGGTGCCGACGCCCGTATCGCCGACGTTCGCGACGATCTGACCGGCGCTGACGCTCTGTCCGGCGCGCACCTGAAACGATCCGTTCTGGATGTGGCCGTAGATGACCTCGACGCCATCGCCCATGTCCATGATCACCCGGTTGCCGAATCCGCTCACGTGACCGGTGAAGGTCACCACGCCGTTGTACGCAGCCTTGAGCGGACGACCGCAGGGATCGCCCAGGTCGACGCCCGCGTGGAACGGGTTCGAGCAGCCGTTCGCATTGCAGATGATGCGGCGGGGGCCGTAGTCGCTGGTCTTCGGGCCCGGCGCGGGGCGGTACCAACCCTGCGGCGACGGGCTGAAGTAGGTGCCGTTGGCGCCGCTCGGCGTCGGCGTGCCGACATTGCCGCCGCTCGGCGGCCGAGCGGCCGCAGCAGCTGCAGCAGCTGCAGCGGCTGCACGCTGGCGCTCAGCCTCGATGGCGGCGAGGCGCTGACGCTCCCGCTCGCCCTCCTCGTACTGCTCCTCGACACCGGCCGTGGTCTCCTCGAGCACCGCCAGCTGCGCGGCGAGGGTGATGCGCGCCTCCTCCTGCGCGGCGACGGCCTGCTGCGCCGCGGCGCTGGCCTCCTCGGCCGCCTGGAACTCGACCTCGGCTGCAGCACGACGGTCGGCGAGCTCCTGCGCGACGACCTCCGACTGGTCCTCGAGGCTCGAGACGGCGTTGGCGTCGAGCACCGCGCGGTCGACCACGCGGGTCGAGGCGTCGGCCATGCGGGTCATCGCGCCGAGCTGGTAGAGCACGTCGGTGGTCTCCTCCGGCACGGCCATCGCGCGCATCGAGGCGTCCACGGCGCCGGTGCGGCTCAGCTGGGAGATGTAGTTCGACGCCTCGCCGCGCGACTGCTGCGCGGTCGTGCGCGCCGACTCGAGGTCGAGCTGCAGCTCGGTGAGCTGCTCCTCGGCGGAGGCGGCGAGGGCGTACGCGTCCTGATAGCGCTCCTGCGCGGCGACGGCGGCCTCCTGCGCGGCGGCGAGCTCCGCGTCGAGCTCGCTGATGAGCGCATCGATCTGCGCGACCTGCTCGCGCTGCGCGGCCTCGTTCCCGCGGGCCTGCTCCACCTCCTCCCACGTCGGGTACTTCGACGCGGCGGCGGCGGGGCTGGCGACCGCCAGACCGGCGAGGAGGGCGCCGATCAGGGCGCCGTGGAGGGCGTGACGGAGAGTTCGTGCTCGGCGCATGGTGTCCTGATCGTAGACACGAGGACCGCGATCCCGCACGCCCCCGGGCGGCGGGTCGCGGATCCCCGTGGACGGGGGGTCAGCCCGCAGCGGCGATCTCGATGTCGCCGACCGTGCTGGTGAGCCGGTAGACCGTCTCGGCTCCGGGGGTCGACGGCAGCCCGAGGGCGACGTCACCGAGGGCCGTCTCCGTCCGGAAGTCGTACTCCCCCTCGGGCAGCGCGAGGCGCAGCTCGCCGGCGGTCGTGTTCGCCTCGACGGATGAGGGCGCGACCGCGAAGCCGAGGTCGACGTTCCCGGCCGTGGCATCGATCGTGACGGCGTCGATCTCGAGCCCCGAGCCCTCGGTGTTCCCGGCGGTCGCCGCGAGGTCGAGGCTGGCAGCACTGCCGGCCAGCCGGACCTCGCCGCCGGTCGCCTCGCTCGTCACGTCGCCCCCCTCGCCGTCGAGCTGCACGCCGCCCGCGGTCGCCTCGAGATCGAGGTCGATGCCCGCGG
>JASCOA010000016.1 GCA_029959365.1 Microbacteriaceae bacterium PS02343
ATGCGCACGGGCCAGTCGTCGTCGGGCGCATCGCGCTCCGCGGTGAGCACCAGGTCGTAGCCGGCCTCGGTCGCGGCGATGCGGGCGCCGGCGACGACCTCGTCGCTCCAGGCGTCGTGGAAGTTGCCGAGCACCAGGTCGATCAGCCCCGCCGTGCCGCCGCGCGGGCGGCCGCGCCGCTCCGCGCCGCGGCGGTACCCGAGCTCGGCGGCGGCGGCCTCGATGCGCGCGCGGGTCTCGGGCCGCACCTCGCCGCGGCCGGCGAGCACACGCGAGGCGGTGGAGACCGAGACGCGGGCGGCGTCCGCCACATCCGCGAGTCGAGCGGATGCGGGGGCTGCGTCGCCCTGCCTGCCGCCGATGGTCATGCACGGATTCTCGCATCCGCTCGGCGTCCGGCTCGCCGACGGAGGGGAAGGTGCGCTCGCGGAATCGCTAAGTTGCTTAGCGAATCGGGTACGATCGCAGCATGGACACCTCGACGCCCTCCCTCGGATGGGAGCGACTGCCCTCGATCGAGCGCCTCGATCTGGCGACGGCCCGCCGGGCCCACCGGGTGTTCGCCTACGCGCGCACGGGCGCCCTCGGCCTCGTGCTGGTCGTCATCGGCGTCGTCGACGAGCGCGACACGCTGCTGGCCCGCTCGACCTACGCCACCGCCAAGGACCCGCGCCGCGTCGCGGAGCGCGTGCTGGCCGCATCGAAGCTCGAGCGCTACTCGTACTACCGACCGGACCCGATGCACCGCGAGCGCCGGGTCGAGGCGCTCGTCGGCCCGCGGGTGTCGACCGCGGTCGGCGCCTACGAGCGCGAGCTGCGCAACCTGCCGCCGCGCACGGCCTGAGCGCTCCGCGTCACCATCCGCCGAGGTGCGCTGCGAGGCTGATCGGGCCGTCCAGGCGTTCGAGGCCGGGCAGCCGGATGCGCCGGACGACGACCGCGCCGTCGCCCCATCGGACGCGGCGATGCGCCGTGCGGCTCGACTCGCAGGAGGCGATCGGGGCGCCCTCGGCGTCCACGAGGAGCCATCGCTCCGTGGCACCGCCGCGCAACCGCTCGAGCAGGTCGCGCAGGCCTGCCGCGCCGGCGTCGTCGAGCAGGATCGGTCCGTGCAGCGAGACCCGCACGCCCGCTCGCCGGGAGGCGTCGTCGCGGGCGACGACCCGCGCATCGTGCGGGAACTGCCGGACGGATTCGGGCGAGACCACGACCTGCGCCTGCGGCAGCGCGGCCAGCACGCCGTCGACCGTGACGAAGGTCGCGGTGTCCTCGTACTCGCCTTCGAGCTCCACCAGCAGGTGCGGATGGGCCCCGATCACGCCGCGGCCCGTGGAGCCCGGCACCGCGATCCGCCGGGTCAGGGCGAGCGTCTCGGGGTTCTGCCGCTCGACGTCGGGACCGTCCTCGTCGGAGCGCTCGGCGAACTCGGGACCGTTGTGCCAGAGCACCGCGCGCGGCTCGTGCGCGAGCACCGCACCGGCGTCCCACGCGCGGTGGGTCCACTCCCAGTCCTCGCCGCCGTAGGCCTCGAAGGTCTCGTCGAAGCCGCCGACCTGTTCGAGGAACCAGCGGCTGGTGGTGATGGAGGCCCCGATCACGAAGCGGTAGGAGCGGTCGTCGGCGTCGAGCAGGTCGCGGCTGGACCGGTACGCGTCGCGCAGCCACGCGGGCTCCTCGAGCTCGTGCTCGGGGCCGACCCGCTCGATCGGGCCGGTCGTGCCGTCGAGCTCGGCGTGCCGACGCCGGCCGACGACCACCGCCTCGGGCAGCAGGGCGGGCAGTCGGCTCGCAGCGCGCAGGTAGCCGGGCTCCGGTGCGCAGTCGGCGTCGATGAAGCAGATCACCTCGCCGGTGGCCTCGGCGGCGCCGAGGTTGCGCACGGCCGCGAGGCGGAAGCCGTGGTCGGCCTGGCGGACGAGCAGCACGTGGTCCGGCACGCGAGGTGGTTCCGGCGAGCCGTCGTCGGCGACGATCACCTGGATGCGCTCGCGCGGGTGGTCCTGCGCGTCCAGCGCCGCGAGCGCCCGGTCGAGCTCGTCCTGCTGGTCGTAGTGCGCGATGACGACCGAGACGGTCGGCGGCTCGGCGGGCTGCGCATCGTGCAGTTCGTCCCAGGCGTTGCCGGGCACCCAGCGGCGCGTCATGCGGCCATCCGCTTCCACCAGTCGAGGTACGCGCGCGCGGTCTCCTCGGGTCGCACCGCCATCGCCTGCCAGGTGCTCGACGGGTCGGCGCCGGCGATGGCATCGCCCAGGCGGTCGGGCGTCGTGAGGTTCAGCGTGCCCGGGCGCCGTCGCTCCATCTCCTCGGTGTACCGGCTGCGCAGCGCCACCGGGCGCCGCCCGGCCTCGATCCACGAGTTCAGCGAGCCCGATGCGGAGATGTGCTGGTGCGCGATGACCGGCACGCCGACGGCGCGGCTGCGGGCGAGCAGCTCCGCATCCGGCAGGTAGCCGGAGACCTCGATCTCGAAACCCTGGTCGCTCGCGGCGTCGGCGAACCGCTGCAGATCGTGCTCGTGGCCCTGCGAGGCGCCGCCGAGCACCTCGATGGCGACCGAACCGGCGAGGCCCGCGCAGGCCATGGCGGCGAGCACCTCGGCGTGCCCCTTGCCGGGGTAGAAGTAGCCGAGGAGGCCCACCGAGGCCCGCGGCGCCGGGCGCATCGCCTCGCCGGAGGGCGCCAGCGGCAGCGGGATCACCGCGGCGAGCGCAGCCGGGTCGATGTGCTCGCGCAGCAGCTGCGCCTCGTGATCGCTGCTGCACACGGTGCCGGCCGCCGCGGCGACGACGGCCGCGTAGCAGGCGGCCCGGCGCGGGAAGCGCTCCGGCCCGTCGCTCGGCTGCGGCACATCGTGCAGGGTGACCGTCGTCACGCGGCCGGACGCGAAGCGGCGGAACCGCTCGGCGGCCTCCTCGGGCGTCGCGCCCCAGAGCCGGTCGGTGAACTGCACGTGGGCGGGGCCGTCGTCGAGCCGATCGAAGCCGCTGATGCGCAGGTCGTGCCGCAGCGGGCGCAGCAGCCCGGCGACCCGCTGCGCGTAGATGGCGACGCCGTGCCGCGGCGACGCCGGCAGCACCCAGGTCGGGGCCGGGATCATCGCCCGCCGTCCATCCAGCGCTCGACCGTCGGCTGCGCCCGCCGCCACGCGTACTCGACGAGGTCGGGGCGCCGCGCGTACCAGTCCAGGTGCGCCCGGCGCACCTCGTCGACGGCGAGCGGGGCGCCGTCCACGATCCAGTGCTCGAGGGCCGACTCGTCGCGCAGCCCGAGCGCCTCGATCACCGCCGCCTCGCGCGGGGCGATGACGGAGGCCAGCAGCGGGCGACCCGGGTCGGCCGCCCGTGCGGTCAGGCCGAGTCGCCGCAGCAGGCGGTCGCCGACCTCGAGCAGCACGGGGTTGCCCGGATGGTTGATGGTGCGCATAAGCCCGAAGCCCGGCTCGTCGAAGAGATCGGAGACGATCACGTCGGTGCCGGCCCGCAGCTCGCGCGACCGCAGCTCGTCCCGCGACAACTCCGCGATCGATCGGACGGCGGCCGCCGACGGCTGCACCGGCACCTCGGCGGCGCCGACCGCCTCGGCCAGCACGCGGAGGTCGTGGTACGGCACCAGCGGCGGGTCGCCGTGCACGAAGCCCGGGTCGCGCAGGATCAGGTGCGCCGGATGCAGGCCGGCGAAGCGGATGGACGGCACCGTCGCGAAGTCGTCTCGCGCGAGCGCCCGCAACTGCTCGGAGCCGATCGGCAGGCCGCGGTAGTCGTCGCGGACAGGCTGCGCCACGATGAAGGACGCCCCGACGACGGCGCGGCGCAGATGCGGCAGGTCGGCCTCGTCGAGCTCGAAGACGGGCGGCACGCGGATCCAGGGCGCCTGCTCGGAATCGAGGACGATCCGCAGGGACTCAGCCTGGCAGTTCCCGAGCACCAGCCCATAGGGGGCCGACGGCAGCGGGCGCTCGCCGTAGAACTCGGCGTAGTGGCCGCGTCGGGCCGCGCGCGCGTCGCGGACGGACTCGACCTCGGCAGGGGGAGCGGTGGCGGGCGCGGAGGGCATGGCTGCGACGGTAGCCGCCCAGCAGATCCCGCCGGGACGGCCCGCGATCACTCAGTGATCGCCTCCAGGAATCATCGAGACGGCATCGAGCGCAGGGAGTTGGACATGCACCAGACGGACAGGACGCCGGTACGGGTCGCCTCGGTGCCCGCCGGGCACCCCTACGTCCGAGCGGTGACGCAGCACCCCGCGATCGAGGTGCTGCCCGATCCGCTGCCCGAGGGCGCGGAGCCCGGACGGTGGTGGCCCCCGGTCATGCTCGACGCCGACTGGGTGCGCGCGCACGCCGACGACTTCGACGTCTTCCACCTGCACTTCGGGGCCGAGTCCTACGACGCCGAGCACCTGCGGCGCTTCGTCGCGGCGCTCGCCGAGGTCGGCCGTCCGCTCGTGCACACCGTGCACGACCTCGAGAACCCGCAGCTCGTCGACCAGGCTCCGCATGTCGAGGCGCTCGACGTGCTCGTGCCCGCGGCGGCTGAGCTGATCACCCTGACGGCCACCGCCGCGGCGGAGATCGAGCAGCGCTGGGGCCGTTCCGCCCGGGTGCTGCCGCACCCCACGCTGCTGCAGCACGAGGAGCTGCCGGAGACCGAGCCGATCCGCTTCCGCGTGATCGGGGTGCACCTGCGCGACCTGCGCCCGAACATCGTCGGCCCCGAGCTCGTCGCCTCGCTCGCCGAGGCGGTCGAGTCGCTGGGCGGGGTCGGGCCGCTGCGGGTCGAGATCTCCCTGCACGAGCACGTGCGCGACGAGGCGGCCGCGGAGGAGATCGCGGCCATCGTGGCCGCTGCGCCGCGCCTCGAGCTGCTGCGCCGGCCGCGGCTCGGCGACGAGGCGCTCGAGCGCGAGCTCGCAGCCCTCGACGTCGCGCTGCTGCCCTACCGGCACGGCACCCACTCGGGCTGGCTGGAGCTCTGCCACGACCTGGGCGTGCCCGTCGTCGGTCCGCGGGTCGGCCATCTCGCCGCGCAGCATCCGTCCGGCTACCTCGCCGCCGACATCCTCCGCCCGGACGCTCTCGCCGAGGCGCTCGGCGCGGCGCTCGCCCGACCCGAGTCGCCCTCGCACTCCGATGCCCGCCGCGCGGCCGTGCACGATCGCAGCATCGCCCGCGCCGCCGAGACCGAGCGCGTGCGCGCCGCTCACGCCGCCCTCTACGAGGAGCTCGCGCGATGAGGCGGAGGCTGCGCATCGTCGTCATCGCCCCGGCGCGGCACCCCCTGCGCGAACCGCACGCCGGCGGCCTCGAGCGGATGGTGTGGGAGCGGGTCCGCTCGCTGCGCGAGCGCGGTCACGAGGTGCTGCTCTGCGCGCCGGCGGGCTCCGACCTGCTCGAGGGCAGCCCGCCCGAACTCGTCCTGCCGGCGGTGCGCTGGCCGGACTCCCGCTCCGCCTCCGACACGACCTACCCCACGGGCCACCTGGAGGGGCTGGACGGCGCGGTGCGCGGAGCCGTGCGCTGGATGTCCGCCGCCCGCGAGCGCATCGACGTGATCGACAACCACAGCCTGCACGGCATCGTGCTCGACGCCGCCGCGACGCTCGACGTGCCCATCGTGACGACGCTGCACACCCCGCCGCTGCCCGAGGTGATCGCCGCGCGCCGCCGTGCCCCCGATGCACCGCACAGCTTCCTCGCCGTCAGCGAGCACACCCGCGCCGTCTGGGCCGAGCACGGCGTGGACGCGACGGTGCTGCCCAACACCTTCGCCGACGGCGACTGGTCGCTCGGCCACGGCGGTGGCGGGCTCGTCTGGTCCGGGCGCATGGTGCCCGAGAAGGCGCCCCACCTCGCGCTCGAGGCGGCCCGCCTCGCCGGCCTGCCGATCGTGCTCGCCGGCCGCATCGGCGATCAAGGGTACTTCGAGCGGGAGGTGCTGCCGCGGCTCGGCGGTGGCGCCCGCTACGCCGGCGAGCTGGGGCAGCGCGACCTCGACCGGCTGGTCGGGGCCGCCGACTGCGCGCTCGTCACCCCGATGTGGCCGGAGCCGTTCGGCCTCGTCGTCGCCGAGGCGCTCGCGACGGGCACCCCGGTCGCGGCCTTCGGCAGCGGCGGGGTCGCGGAGGTCGTCGCCGGCGCTCCCTCGTCGAGCGTGGTCGAGCCGGGCGACGTGGTTGCGCTGGCCCGGGCCGCGACCCGGCTCGCCGCCCGGGGCTCCGATCCCGCGGTGCGCGCGGACGTGCGCGAGCACGCCCTGCTCCGCTACTCCGCATCCGCTCGCATGCCCGAGCTGGAGGCCCGCCTGCGCGAGGCGCTGCTCCCCGCCGAGGTCGTCGCGTGAGCGCCACCGGCTGGTACGTGCACCACCACGGCCGCGGCCACCTGACCCGGTTCCTCGCCGTGCGCCGCCACCTGAGCGGGCCGGTGACGGTCTTCTCGTCGCTCGAGGCCCCGTCGGTCCTCCCGCCGGAGACCGCCTGGGTGCGGCTGCCGCGCGACGACGGTCCGCTGCCCGACGGATCGGACCCCTCACGGGCCGAGCCGCAGGCCGGCGGAGCGCTGCACTGGGCGCCCCTGCAGCACGACGGGCATCGCGCTCGGATGGCCGTGATCGCCGCGACCTGCGAGATCGAGCGCTTCGATCGCTTCGTCGTCGACGTGTCGGTGGAGGTCGCGATGCTGGTGCGCCTGCTCGGCGTGCCGACGGTGGTCATGGCCCAGCCGGGGGAGCGCGACGACGAGCCGCACCGCCTGGCGTACCGGGCGGCGACCCGCATCGTCGTGCCGTGGGCCGAGGGGCTGCAGACGACGCCGGTGGTCGAGGCGAACCGCGAGCGGGCTCGCTGGGTCGGCGCGATCTCCCGCTTCGACGAGCGGATGCCCGCCCTCGGCGAGCGCACCGGCCCCGTGCTCGTGCTGGGCGGCGCCGAGGGACCGGCGCCGGCTCCCGGGGCGGTGCACCTCGACGGCGCCGACTGGGTCGACGACCCCTGGGCGCTGCTGGCGGGCAGCGAGATCGTCGTCACCGCGGCCGGGCAGAACGCGTTGGCGGATCTCGCCGCGGCCGGCGCGCGCGCCGTCGTCGTGCCGCAGCAGCGGCCCTTCGACGAGCAGCGCGCGAGCGCCGAGGTCCTCGCTCGCGAGGGCATGGCCGTGGTGGTCGACACCTGGCCGAGCGCCGATGAGTGGCCCGCCCACCTCGAGCGCGCGCGAGCGCTGCAGCCCGACTGGTCGCGCTGGGCGGTGCACGGCGGGGCGCTGCGCGCGGCCCGGGCCATCGAGCAGGTCGGGCCGTGAGCGGCACCGCGGTGCTCACGACCGCGAGCGCCGCGCGGCTGCACCACCTCGATCGGCAGCAGCGGTTCCTGGCGCGGCAGGCGGCTCCGCTCCTGCGCGTGATCGCCTGGCTCGACGACGATGCGCCGCCCGCGATCCCGGGGGCGACGGTCGTGCACGTGCCGCGCGGCCGGCACGGCCTGCGCGTGGGCGCCGGCCGCAACGCCGCGGCCGAGGCGGCGCTCGAGGCCGGCGCCGAGCTGCTGGTGCTGCTCGACGTCGACTGCCTGCCGGGGCAGGCGCTGCTGGAGCGCTACCGGTCCGCGGCGGAGGATCGCCCCGACGCGCTGCTCTGCGGGCCCGTCACCTATCTGGCGGAGGGCGCGCTGCCGGAGCGGGCGGATGCGCTCCACGGCCTGACCGCACCGCATGCCGCCCGCCCGCATCCCGCCGACGGCGAGCTCGTGCGGGCGCGCGATGACGAGTACGACCTGTTCTGGTCGCTCTCCTTTGCGCTGACGCCCGCGGCCTGGGAACGCTCGGGCGGCTTCGCCCCGGAGTACGAGGGCTACGGCGCCGAGGACACCGACTTCGCGGCGCGCGCCCGCACGGCCGGCATGCCGCTGCTCTGGGTGGGCGGGGCTCACGCGTACCACCAGTGGCATCCGACGCAGTCGCCGCCCGTGCAGCACCTCGACGACATCCTGCGCAACGGCGCGGTGTTCGCGGAGCGCTGGGGTCGCTGGCCGATGAGCGGCTGGCTGGAGGCCTTCGAGCGGATGCGCCTCATCGAGCGCGACGGGCACGGCTGGCGGCGCACCCGCTGAACGCACGGAGGGCCCGGAGCATCGCTCCGGGCCCTGTGCGCATCGGGTCAGTCGTCCTCGCGGTCGACGTCGGTGCCGAGCACCGCGAAGTCGGGGCCGAGGTCGATGTCGACCGTCGAGCGGTCGGCGAGCAGCACGGTCACGTCGTAGGGCGAGCGGCCGTCGTCGTCGAGGTCGATGTCGGTGATCACGCCGTCGGCCTCCGCGAGCGCGGCCTCGACGATCGAGGCGACGGTCGACTCGTCGAGCGAGCCCGTCGGGCCCTGGTCGTCGCCGTCGGCCGGGTCGGTCTCGACGATGCGGGTGCTGCCGTCGGTGCCGACGTACACCTCGGTCTCGTCGCCGTTGGCGGCCTCGAAGCGCACCTCCCAGCCCCCGTCGCGCTTGGCGTCGATGGCGGTGGGCTCGCCGCCGAGGCCGTCGGAGGCGGCGAAGGCGGATGCGGTGGCGATGATGTCGCTGAGCTCGGCCGCGTCGGCGGTGCCGATCGCGGCGCCACCGGCGGGCGCGGCGCTCGAGGGCGCGCCTGTCTCGGAGGAGGCCGCGGGCTGCGTCGCGCCGGCCAGCGCCAGGTCGTCGCGGTCGTCATCGTCGTCCAGGGCGCCTCCGATGGCGATGCCGCCGCCGACGAGCAGGGCTCCGGCGAGCACGCCGCCGCCGATCAGCAGGGCGGTGCGCTTCGGGAAGGCCTTCTTCGCGGGGCCGGTCGTGGTGGGGGTGGTCTCGGGGTTGCTGTGCTCGGTCATGGCTCGATGATGGCGAGCGGGCGCTGAAGCGATCCTGAAGCGTGCTGAAGGGGTTTTCAGGACCGGAGTCTGGACGACCGGTCACGACTTCGCCGATGACCCTCATCCGCTCGTTACGGTGGGCCCGACGAGAGGTGGACGCGTGCACGACGAGACCCCCGAGGCGGCCGAGCCGGGCGCCGAGCTGCCCGAGATCAGCTACGACGAGCAGCGCTACCCCGCCCGGCCCAAGCGGCTCCGGCCCCGGTCGAACCTGCGCAGCGGCAGCCTGCGGCGCTCGTTCTCCGATCCGCGGGCGGCGGACGGCCGCAACCCGGCGTACATCGAGTGGCTCGTGCGGCAGTCGATGCTCAAGGACGCCGACGTGCTCAGCCGCCAGCTCTCGGGCTCGCCGGCGATGTGGCGCAACCCCTACGCCCGCCCGGATGCGCGCCGCGCGATCGCGTCGACGGACGTGTGGTTCACGGCGTACCCGATCTCGCTGATCACCCGCGAGGGCGAGCCCTTCCTCACGGCGCTGGCCGACCCCGAGCTGTGGGCGGCGTTCCAGCGCATCGGCATCAACGGCGTGCACACCGGCCCGGTCAAGCGGGCGGGCGGCATCCGCGGCTGGCAGGAGACGCCGAGCGTCGACGGCCACTTCGACCGCATCGCCACGCAGATCGACCCCGTCTTCGGCGACGAGGAGACCTTCCGCCGCATGACCGACGTCGCCGAGGAGCACGGCGGCAGCATCATCGACGACATCGTGCCCGGCCACACCGGCAAGGGGGCCGACTTCCGCCTCGCCGAGATGGCCTTCAAGGACTACCCCGGCATCTACCACATGGTCGAGATCCCGCCCGAGGAGTGGCACCTGCTGCCGGAGGTGCCCGAGCACCGCGACTCGCGCAACCTCGACCCCGAGACCGAGGCCGCCCTCGCCGACCGCGGCTACATCATCGGTGAGCTGCAGCGGGTCATCTTCTACCAGCCCGGCGTCAAGGAGACGAACTGGAGCGTCACCGGCCCGGTGCTCGGCGTCGACGGCGTCACCCGCCGCTGGGTGTACCTGCACTACTTCAAGGAGGGCCAGCCCTCCGTCAACTGGCTCGACCCCACCTTCGCGGGCATGCGGCTCGTGATCGGCGACGCCCTGCACTCGCTCGGCGACCTCGGCACGAGCGCGCTGCGGCTGGATGCGAACGGCTTCCTGGGCGTGGAGAAGAGCGCCGAGGGGGCGCCCGGCTGGTCGGAGGGCCACCCGCTCTCGCACGCCGCGAACCACATCATCGCGGGCATGGTGCGCAAGGTCGGCGGCTTCACCTTCCAGGAGCTCAACCTCACGATCGAGGACATCCGCGACACCGGCGCCGTCGGCGCGGACCTCTCCTACGACTTCGTCAACCGCCCGGCCTACCATCACGCCCTCGCGACCGGCGACACCGAGTTCCTGCGCCTCACGCTGCGCACCTCGCTCGAGCTCGGCGTGCAGCCGGTGAGCCTGGTGCACGGCCTGCAGAACCACGACGAGCTCACCTACGAGCTCGTGCACTGGGCCACGCTGCACAAGGACGACGTGGTCACCTACCGCGGCGACGAGGTGACGGGCGGCGCGCTCGCGGAGCGCATCCGCGGCGACCTGACCCAGGCGCTCACCGGCACCGCCGACTACAACCGCGTCTTCACGCAGAACGGCATCGCCTGCACGAGCGCCTCCCTCATCGCGGCGACCCGCGGCCACGAGAGCCTCGACTCGATCACCGAGGCCGACGTTCCCGCGATCCGCGACGCGCACCTGCTGCTCGCCGCCTTCAACGCCTGGCAGCCCGGCGTCTTCGCACTGAGCGGATGGGACCTGCTGGGCTCGCTGACCGTGCCGGCCGAGCAGGTCGCCGACCTGATCGGCGAGGGCGACACCCGGTGGATCGAGCGCGGCGCGCACGACCTGCTCGGCATCGCGCCCGAGGCGGAGCGGTCGGCCTCCGGCATGCCCCGCGCCCGCTCGCTCTACGGCCCCCTGCCCGAGCAGCTGCAGCGGCCGGACTCGTTCGCGAGCCGGCTCGCCGAGATCCTGCGGGTGCGCAGCGAGAGCGGCATCGCCTCCGCCCACCAGCTCGACGTGCCCGACGTGGCGCACCCCGGCATGCTCGTCATGGTGCACGAGCTCGAGGCGCTCGACGAGCTGGGGCTGCCGGTCGTGCAGATCACCGCGCTCAACATGACCTCCGAGCCGCTCGACGGCACCGTGCGCTCCGAATCGCTGCCGCTGCGCGCGGCGGTGACGGATGCGACGGACGGCGCCGAGATCGGCGCGGTCGACGACCTCAGCAGCTTCCCGCTGCACATCGAGCCGTACGGTGCGCGCTTCCTGCTGCTGCACCGGTCGACGCAGTGAACCGACCCCGCCTTCCCGACGACGTGAGGAACCCGGCATGACGCTCATCGACACGCTCGCCGCCTGGCTGCCCGAGCAGCGCTGGTACGCGACGAAGGGGCGCACGCCGCGCCTGCGCATCCTGGCCTCGATCGCGCTGCCCGCCTCCGATCCCGACGCCGAGGTCACGGTGCAGCTGCTCATCGACGAGGCGCACGAGTCGCCCGTGCTCTACCAGGTGCCGCTCGTCGCGCGCCCCGCCCAGGGTGCGGCCGCGATCGGCGAGGTCGACGGGCGCTGGCTGCACGACGGCCCGCACGACCCCGCGTACGTCGAGGCGCTGCTGGCCGTCATGGGCGGTGCGCAGACCGTCGCCGGCGAAGGCCTGTCGCTCGAGGGCCGGCGGCTCACCGAGCCCGGTCGCGTGCTGCGCAGCCGCGTGCTCAGCGGCGAGCAGTCGAACACCTCGGTGGTCGTCGAGGTCGAGGGCGGGCCCGTGCCGACCCTCATCACCAAGGTCTTCCGGGTGCTGCACCACGGCGAGAACCCCGACGTGACGACGCAGAGCGCGCTGACGGCCGCCGGCTCGCAGCGGGTGCCCGCGTCCTTCTGCTCGCTCAGCGGCACCTGGCCGGATGTGGGCCGCGACTCCGGCACCGCCACCGGCCACCTGGCCTTCACCCAGCAGTTCCTGCCGGGCCTGCAGGATGCCTGGGCGGTCGCGGTGGACGCCGCCGGTCGCGGCGAGGACTTCACCGAGCAGGCCCGCGAGCTGGGCGCCGCCGTCGCCGAGGTGCACCGCACCCTCGCCACGGCGCTGCCCACGGTCGAGCCGACGGCGTCGGAGACGGCCGAGCTGCTCGTCAGCCTGCGCCGCCGCCTCGACATCGCGGTGCGCGAGGTGCCCGAGCTGGCCGCCGCGGCGCCCCGCATCGCCGCGCTCTACGACGCGCTCGAGGGCGCGCGCTGGCCGCGGCTGCAGCGCATCCACGGCGACCTGCACCTGGGCCAGAGCGTGCGCTCGCCCGGCCTCGGCTGGGTGCTGCTCGACTTCGAGGGCGAGCCCCTGCGGCCCATGCCCGAGCGCTCGCGCCCCGACCTCGCCCTGCGCGACATCGCCGGCATGCTGCGCTCCTTCGACTACGTCGCCGGCTCGCTCGCGCACCAGGACCCGCCGGTCGACGCCGCGGCCTGGGCCGTCGCCGCCCGTGCGGCGTTCCTCGACGGCTACGGCGCCGATCTCGACGGTGAGGCCGCCCTGCTCGACGCCTTCGAGGTCGACAAAGCCGTGTACGAGGCGATCTACGAGGTGCGCAATCGGCCCGACTGGCTGGGCATCCCGCTGGCTGCGATCGACCGGCTGGTCTGACGCCGCTCGACGATCCGAGCGTCGACGACTCCCCATCGGCGGAGGGGCTGCGGGGCGGCGGCGGCGACGGCTCCCGATGCGGCGGGTCCCTGGTCCAGGCCGGTCACCCACAGTCCGTCGACGGTCGGAACGGCGGCGGAGATCACGGGCCGCCACGCCGACGGGTCGGCCTCGCCGCTCCCTCGGACGATGAGCGACGACGGATCGGTCCGCAGCCCGGTGCCGACGCTCTTGAGCACGGCCTCCTTCTCCGCCCAGATCCCGATGCGCTCGACGACGCCGTCGTCCGGCAGGGGATGCGTCCGCCGCTCCTGGGCATGCAGCACGTAGTCGTCGAACCCGTGCCAGAGGCGGTCGGGCACCTGCTGCACGTCGACGCCGATCCGCATCGCAGGATCGGCGACGCCGACGAGCACGCGATCGCCGGAGGTCGAGGTCGACGCGGAGAGCCGAGGCAGGCGAGGCCGCCCGTGCGGCGCTCCGCATCGACTGCAGGTGCGGTCGATCGCCAGCGCTCCCGCCCGCCTCGGGTCGTGCCCGAGCCGGGCGACGGCGAGCAGTCGGAGCGCCAGGCGCCCCGCGAGAGTCCTGCGCTGGTCGTCCGCGTCGCGCCGGGCTTCGGAGGCGGCCCGGTCGGCCGAGCTGACGAGCGCTGCCGCGCCACCTTCGTGGAGCCGGTCCCCGGTCGCGATGAGCTCGTCGACGGAGGCCGAGAGCAGATCGATCACCGCTTGCTGATCCGGCGGTACTGGGTGACGGCGATGGGCGCGAAGATCGCGATGATCGCGACGCAGCAGGCCGACGCGTAGAGCAGGGCGTTGTCGGCGGGCCAGCCACCGGCGGCGGCGAAGCCCGACGGCGGCTCGTTGCCGAACCCCTGCCGCACGGCGGTCGCGACCGCGGTCACCGGGTTCCACTCGGCGATGGTCCGCAGCGGACCGGGCAGCATGTCGGCGGAGACGAAGGCGCCCGAGATGAAGCAGACCGGGAAGAGCCAGAGCAGGCCGAGGCTCTGCGCCACCTCCACGCTGCGCGCGGTCAGGGCGATGAACGCCCCGATCCACGAGGTGGCGAACGCGAAGAGCAGCAGCAGCAGGAAGGTCACGACGACCTGACCGAGGTCGGCCTCGATGCGCCAGCCGATCGCGAGCCCGCATCCGACGATCACGACGATCGAGATGATGCTCGTGAGCAGATCGGAGGTGGTGCGACCCAGGATCACGCCGACGCGGGACATCGGGAGCGACCGGAACCGGTCGATCAGACCCGTCTGCAGGTCCTTCGCCAGGTAGACGGCCGTGAAGGACGAGTTGAAGGTCAGCGTCTGGGCGAGGATGCCGCCGATGAGGAACTGCCGGTACTCGTCGCCGCCGAGCGCCCCGCCGAACACGAAGGCCAGGATGAGTACGAAGATGATGGGCTGCGCCACACCGGTGACGAGCGCGCCCGGGGTGCGCCGGACGCCGGTGATGTTGCGTCGGGCGACGATGCCTCCGTCGCGGAGTGCTCCGACGATGCTCATGGTGCGACCCTCTCTGCGGCGATCTCGACCCTCGGGTCGTCGAACGACTCGTCGTCGTCGGTCGTCGCCGGGGTGCCGGTCAGCCGCAGGAAGACCTCGTCGAGCGTCGGCTGCCGCAGCGCCGCCTCGGCGACGGGTACGCCGGCTCGACCGAGCTCCTGCAGCACCGCCAGCAGGGTCTCGCTGCCCGCGGGCGCCGGGCCGGTGAGACGCCGTGAGCGCTCGTCGACGGCGACGCCGCCGACGAAGCGCGCGGCGATGCGCGCCGCGTCGAGGTCGGCGTGGGGCGCGAGGGCGATGTCGATCCGTCCGCCGCCGGCCTGGGCCTTGAGCTCGGTGGCCGTGCCCTCGGCGATGATGCGGCCGGCGTCGATCACGGCGATGGAGTCGGCCAGCTGGTCCGCCTCCTCCAAGTACTGGGTCGTCAGCAGCACCGTGGTGCCGCCGGAGGCGAGCGACTCGATGGCGTCCCAGGTGTCCCGGCGCCCCCTCGGGTCCAGACCGGTGGTGGGCTCGTCGAGGATTACGACGGGCGGGCGGGCGACGATGGCGCCGGCCAGATCGAGTCGGCGGCGCATGCCACCGGAGTAGGCGCCCGCCAGCTTGCCGTCGGCGACGTCGTCCAGGCGGAAGTCCCGCAGCAGCTCGCGAGCGCGGGCCTTGGCCTCGCGTCGTCGCATGCCGTAGAGCTCGCCGACCATCGTGAGGTTCTCGAATCCGGTGAGCTTCTCGTCGACGGCGGCGTACTGGCCGGAGACGCCGAGATTGCGGCGCACCTCGTGCCCCGCGGTGATCGCGGAGTGGCCGGCGACGACGGCTTCACCGGCGTCGGGGACCAGCAGCGTCGTGAGCACGCGCACGGTGGTGGTCTTGCCGGCGCCGTTCGGGCCGAGCAGTCCCTGCACCGTCCCGGTGGGCACCTCGAGGTCGACCCCGTCGAGCGCCTGGTGGTCGCCGAACCGCTTGCGGACGCCTCGGATGGAGATCACGAAGCGACGCGGTCGCGGCTCACCACGGGGGTGATGTCGCGCCAGTTCTCCGTCACGTACTCGAGGCACGCGTCGCGGGCGCCGGGGCCGAACACCGCGACCCAGCCGCGGGGCACGTCGGCGAACTCCGGCCACAGCGAGTGCTGGTTGGCCTCGTTCACGAGCACCCGGAAGGTGCCGTTCTGGTCGTCGAAGGGATTGGTCATGATCGGACCTCGCGTTCACGTCGGTATCGATATCTGTCGTCGAAAGTGGTTCGCAACGACCCGGCCAGCGGTTCGAAGGCGATTCGTGCTCAGCTCCGCCGTGCGCGCAGCAGCTCGTCGAGCACCGGTGCGATGTCGTCGAGGGCGCGATCGCCGAGCATGTCCTGGTGGCGTGCGGCCACCTCGCTCGAGGTCACCGCGCCCGTGGCGAAGGGCGCCCAGGCAGCGGGGTCCGGCCGTCCGACCGGCACCTGCTCGGTGGCGGCGAAGACGTGCAGGTCGCCCTCGAAGACCGGGATCGGCGCAGCGTCGAGCAGCTCGCCGAGGCGCAGGAACCGGCGCACCATGCGCTCGACCGTCTCGGCCGGCACCGCCGCCAGCGGGCTGCCCGCGGCGTCGAGCAGTTCGAGCACGGCGTGCACGTCGAGACCGTCGGCGGGAGGCGTGACGCCGTTGGCGTCGAGGAACCCGCGCCACATCTCGTCGGGCTCCGCGACCCCGTCGAGCGCCGAGCCCTCGGAGGGGTAGGCGTCGAGCACGCCGAGCAGCGCGACCTCGTGGCCCTGCTCCTGCAGCCGCGCCGCGATGTGGTGCGCGAGCCGGCCCCCGAAGGAATAGCCGGTGAGGTGGTAGGGCCCCTCGGGCTGCGCGGAGCGGATGGCGCTCACGTAGACGTCGAGCAGCTCGTCGAGCGAGTCAGCCGGCGCTGTCTCCGGGTCGTCCGGTGCGATGCCGGGCATCTGCACGCCCAGGATGGGGCGCCGGGTCGCGAGGCGCGACACGAACGAGCTGAACTTCCACGAGATGCCGCTGGCCGGGTGCACGGCGAACACGGGCTCGCCCTCGCCGGTCGGGCGCAGCGGCAGGATGACGCGCAGGCTCTCGGCCACGTCGGCACCGCCCGACTCGGCCAGCGAGGCCAGCCCGGCGACGGTGGGCTCCTGGAACAGCGCCTGCACAGGCAGATCGGCTCCGAGTGCTTCGTTGATGGCCGAGATGGTCGGCTGCGCCACGAACGAGTGGCCGCCGAGCGCGAAGAACGAGTCGTCGGCCCGCACGTCGTCGACGCCGAGCTGGGCGCCGAAGGCCGCGGCGATCGCGCGCTCCGCGGCTCCGTCGGGCGCTCGGCCCTCGCCACCGCCGGTGCGCAGCTCGGGCAGGGCGCGGGCGTCGACCTTGCCGTTGGGCGTGAACGGCACCGCGTCGATGGCGGCGATGCCGGCGGGCACCATGTAGTCGGGCACGCGGGTGCGCACCTCGTTCACGAGCCGTGCGAGCACGGCGTCCGTGTCGCCGCCGATCCCGTCGCTCTCGCCGCTCCCGCTGGGCGAGAGCACGACCCATGCGCCGAGCGCCGCGCCGCGAGCCGTGTCGATGGCGCGGACGACCGCCTGGGCGACGCCGTCGGCGCCGCGCAGCAGCGACTCGACCTCGCCGGGCTCCACGCGATGCCCGCGGATCTTCACCTGGCCGTCGCCGCGGCCGAGGGAGACGACCCGGTGACGCTCGCCCTCCTCGGCGTCGCGCAGGACGACCAGGTCGCCGGTGCGGTACATCCGGCTGCCGTCGGCGGCGAAGGGGTCGGCGACGAAGCGCTCGGCGGTCGCCTCCTGCCGGCCGGCGTAACCGTGCGCCAGCTGTCGACCCGCGAGCCACAGCTCGCCGACGCTGCCGACCGGTACCGGCCGGAGCCGGTCGTCCAGCACGTAGCCGACCGTGTCGACCGTGGTCGCGCCGAGCTCCGGGGAGTCCGCGTCGGCGACGCGGGCGACGAGCGAGTCGACACCGACCTCGGTCGGGCCGTAGAGGTTCCAGGCGGCGACGGCGGGGCGCTCGCGCAGCCAGGTCCACAGACCGGCGTCCAGCGGCTCGCCGCCGAGCAGCATGACGAACGGCTCCTCGACGGGTCGGGCGTCGAGCACGCCGGCGATCGAGGTCTGGGCGGCGACGGCCGCGACGTAGCTCGGGGTCGTCTCCCACGCGCCGATGCCGCGCTCCTCGAAGAGCGCCAGCAGCGCCTGCGGGTCCCGTCGCACCTCCTCGGCGACGACGTGCACCTCGTGGCCCGCGGCGAGCCACAGGATCGGGTCCATCGCGGCGTCGAAGCCGACGCCGGTGGTGTGCGCCATCCGGATGCGCCGCTCGGCCGGGTCGGGCAGCAGCGTCGCCCGGTGGCTGATGAGCAGGCTGGCGAGGGCGCGATGCGGTACCTGCACCGCCTTGGGCTCGCCGGTCGTGCCCGACGTGAAGATCAGGTAGGCCGCGGCGTCGAGGTCGGCGGTCACCGCGGTCCGCCGGCTCGCGGGAGCCGCGAGGAGGTCGTCGATCGACACGACGCGGTCGCGCGCGATACCGGCGTCGGCGGTCGCCGCGATCGTCAGATCGTCGGCCTGCGGGCCGGCGTGCAGCACCAGACGCGCCTTCGCGGTGCGCAGCATCGTCGCGACGCGCTCGCGGGGCAGCTCGGTGTCGACCGGCGCCACCACCGCTCCGGCCCGCCAGACGGCCAGCAGGGCGGCGACGGTGTCGACCGAGCGCGGCAGGCGCAGGGCGACGACCTCGCCGGGCTCCAGCCCGGCGTCGACGAGGCCCGAGGCGATCCGGTCGACGCGCGCCGCGAGCGCAGCGCCGTCGAGCGTCGCAGCGTCGGTCACGACGGCGGGGTCCCCGGGGCGTGCGGCCACGGCGTGGTCGAAGGCGTCGAGGATCGACTGCGGTGCGCCGCCCTCGGCACCCGGCCAGGCGGCCAGGCGAGCGGCGCTCGGCTCGATCACGACGTCGCGCACCGGCTGCCGGGGCGATCCGACGGCGTCGGCCAGGAAGGCGACCCAGCGGTCGACGAGCCCCTGCGCGGCGCGGTCGCTGAACATGTCGGCGTCGTACTCGAGCACCCCGCGCACGTCGCCCGCCGGCTGCGGGCGCAGGGTGAACGACAGATCCACCTTCGCCGAACCGGTGGTCTCCGATTCGAGGGGCACCGTCGTCACGCCCGGCAGCTCCAGGGGCACCGCGCCGCGCTCCTCGACGGAGAGCATGGTCTGGAAGAGCGGATGGCGACCGAGCCGGCGCTCCGGCGACATCGCCTCGACGATGCGCTCGAACGGCACCGACTCGTGCTCGATCGCATGGAGGGTGGCCGCGCGGGCGCGCTCGATCGTCTCGGCCAGGCTCGGGGCGTCGGCCAGGTCGATGCGCAGCGGCAGCGTGTTCACGAAGAACCCGACCAGCTCGGCGACGTCGGGGTCGGAGCGGCCCGCGGAGGGCGAGCCGATCACGACGTCGTCGCCGGCGCCGATGCGGTGCAGGTAGCCGGAGAGCCCGGCGAGCCAGGCGTGGAAGCCCGTCGCCTGCAGCTGGCCGGCCAGCGCCTGCATCGACGCGGCGGTCTCGACGGGGATCGTGAAGCGCACCTGCCGGGCGCTGCGCGAGGCGGTCTCGGGCCGGCGGCCGTCGGCGGGCAGCTCGAGCTCGTCGGGGATGCCGGCGAGACGCTCGGTCCAGGCGGCGAGCGAGGCGTCGTGCCGGCCGCCGTCGGCCAGCTCGAGGGCGCGCTGCAGGCGAGCGTGGTCGGCGTACTGCACGGGCAGCGGGCGCTGGGCGCGCGCGGTGCCGCCGGCGCGCGCCGCGTACGCCGTGGCGATGTCGCGGGCGAGCGGCGCGAGCGATGCTCCGTCGGTGGCGATGTGGTGCACCACCAGGGTGATCGTCCAGCGCTGCTCGCCGGTGGGCACGAGCGAGGCGCGCAGGGGCAGGTCGGCGGCGAGGTCGAACCCGGCGCTCAGGTCGACCGCCTCGGCCCCGAGCACGCCGGGCCGGGGCTCGTGGATCTGCTGCACAGGGCGTCCGTCGAGCTCCGGGTAGGTGGTGCGCAGCACCTCGTGGCGCTCGACGAGGTCGTCGACGGCGCTCGCCAGCGCGTCGACGTCGAGGTCGCCCTCGAAGGTCGCCTGCAGCACCACCGAGTACTCGGCGGAGGAGGGGTCGAGCCTGTTGAGGAACCAGAGCCGCGCCTGATTCGGCGACAGCGGCAGGGGCTCGCCGTCGATGCGCGGGTGCTCGGCGGCCCAGGCCCGCAGCGCGGGCGCGGCGGCGGCGCGGTCGACGCCCTCCGCGCTGCCGGAGCGCTGCTCCGGCGACGAGCCGATCAGGGCGACGAGGCCGGCGGGGGTGGGGGCGTCGAAGATGCTGCGCAGCGGCAGCGCCGCGCCCAGATCGTCGCGGATGCGGCCCATGAGGCCGACGGCGAGCAGCGAGTGACCGCCGAGGGCGAAGAAGTCGTCGTCGAGCCCCACGTCGCCGATGCCGAGCACCTCGCCGAACGCGCGGGTCATGGCCCGCTCGTCGTCGGTGGCCGGCTCGCGCGAGCTCGTCGACGCCTGCGGCGCCGGGAGCGCGTCGAAGTCGACCTTGCCGTTCGGGGTGAGCGGGATCTCGTCGACGACCGCGATGGCCGTCGGCACCATGTAGTCGGGCAGCGCGGCGCCGGCGGCGCGGCGCAGGTCCGCCTCCGCGGCGTCGCCGGCGACCCACGCCACGAGGCGTGCGGTGTCCGGCCCGCCGGGGGCGACCACGCGCACGACCGCGCTGCGGGCGCCCTCGGCGCTCTCGAGCGCGCTGGCCACGTCGCCCATCTCGATGCGGTAGCCGCGCAGCTTCACCTGGTCGTCGTCGCGTCGCAGGAACTCGAGCTCGCCGGAGACCCTCCGGCGCACGATGTCGCCCGTGCGGTACATCCGGGCGCCCTCGCCGTGCGGGTCGGCGACGAAGCGCCGAGCCGTCTCGGCGGCGCGACCGCGGTAGCCGTGGGCGAGGGTGGCGCCCGAGAGGTAGAGCTCGCCCTCGACGCCGGGAGGCACGGGGCGCAGGAAGCGGTCGAGCACGCGGGCGGTCACGTTGGCCACCGGTGCGCCGATCGTGACGGCACCGGGCGCGATCCGCGCGACGACGGCGTCGACGGTGCTCTCGCTGGGCCCGTAGAGATTCCAGCCGTCGAGGTGATCGGAGGACGCGATGCGGTTCCAGAGGCCGGTCGGCACCGCCTCGCCGCCCAGGGCCAGGGTGAGGTCGGCGCCGCGCGCGGCGACCGCGTCGTCGAGGCCGACCGCGATCAGCTGCTGGGCGTAGGAGGGGGTCGTCTCGAGGGCGTCGACGCGGTGGTCGACGATCGCCCGCACGACGGCTTCGGCGTCGACCCGGGTGGCGTCGTCGGCGATCTCGAGGGTGGTGCCCGCGATGAGCCAGAGGATCGGGTCCCACGCCGCGTCGAAGCCGAGGCCCGACAGGTGCAGCATGCGCGGCACCCGGCCGTCTCCGCTGCGCTCGCGCACGGGGCCGATCATGGCCTCCTCGTGCTGCGCGAGCAGGGAGGCGAGCGCCGAGTGCGGCACCTGCACCCCCTTGGGAGCGCCCGTGGTGCCGGAGGTGTAGACGAGGTACGCGATGTCCGCCGCCTCCGGTGCCGGGGGAGCGGCGCGTCCGGCGCCGTCGAGCTCGTGCACCGCGACGACGCGGGTGGCGATCCCGTCGTGGTCGTCGGCGACGGCGCTGAGGATCGTCGATGCGCGCTCGGCCTCCTCCGTCACCAGGAGCGCCGCCTCGGCGCCCGTGAGGATCTGCCCGATGCGTGCGTCCGGGTAGGCGATGTCGATCGGCACGGCGACGGCGCCGGCGCGGAGGGCGGCGAGCACCAGCGCGACGGCGTCGGCGCTGCGCGGCAGCGCGACGGCGACGCGGTCGCCGCGCGCTACGCCCTGCGCCACGAGCCCGGCGGCGAGGGAGTCGACGCGTCGACCCAGCTCGGCGAAGGTCACGGTGCTCGTCGTGTCGACGAGCGCGGGCGCGTCGGGGATGCGGGCGGCCGTCTCGGCGAACCGGTCGACGACCGTGCCGGGCGCGTCGAGGCGCCGACCCGATGCGTGCTGCTCGAACTGCTCCAGCGACCGCGCGTCGACCGCCGGCACGTCGGAGAGCCGGCGGTCCTGATCGTCCAGGAACGCGGTGACGACCCGGTGCAGGGCGTCGCGCATCCGCTCGGCCGTGCCCTCGTCGAAGAGCGCGCGGTCGTAGCCGATGGTCGCCACGAGGGCGCCGGCGTCGCCGGCCGGCGTCGTGACGTCGACGAGCAGGTCGGTCTTCACGCCCGCGCTGGTGATCAGGCCGGGCACGGTGACCGCGACGTCGCCGAGGTCGAGCGACGCCGGCTCGGTGCCCTGCAGGGTGAACAGCACCTGGAAGAGCGGATGGCGGTCGGCCACGCGCGGCGGTCGCAGCGCGTCGACCACGGCGTCGAAGGGCACGTCCTGGTGCGCGTAGGCCTCGGTGTTGCCCGAGCGCACGCGCTCCAGCAGCTCGCCGAGTGTCGGGTCGCCGGCCAGCGAGGTGCGCAGCACGACGGTGTTGACGAAGAAGCCGACGAGCTCGTCGAGCTGGGGGTCCGAGCGGCCGGCGACCGGCGTGCCGATGACGATGTCCTCGCCCGCGCCCTGCTGCTCGAGCATGACGGCGAGGGCGGCGTGCAGCACGATGAAGACGCTGGTGCGGTGGTCGCTCGCGAGCGCGCGGACGGCCGCGTGCCGCTCGGCGTCGAGCTCGAGCGCGACCTCGCCCATGCCCTGCTGCCCCTCACCGCCGGACGCGCCGCGGTCGCGGTCGCGCGGGAGGGTGATCTCGTCGGGTGCGCCGTCGAGCGCTCGACGCCAGAACGCGAGCTGCTGCGACAGCTCGCTGCCCTCGTCGGCAGCGTCGCCGAGGTGCTCGCGCTGCCAGAGCGTGAAGTCGGCGTAGTCCACCGGCAGCGGCAGCCAGGTCGGCTGCTCGCCGGCGGCGCGAGCGGAGTAGGCGGTCGACAGGTCGCGCGCGAAGGGCGCCAGCGACCAGCCGTCGGAGGCGATGTGGTGCATGGTCGCCACGAGCACGTGCCGCTCGGGGGCCACGCGCAGCAGCACCGCGCGCAGCGGCGTCTCGGCGGTGACGTCGAAGGGCCGCAGCACCTCGTCGCGCACGATGTCGTCGACCCGGTGCTCCGGAGCGTCGACGGTGATGAACGACGGCTGCGCCGCCGGGCCGTCCAGCACGCGCTGCACCGGCTCCTCGCCGCTCAGCGGCACGATCGTGCGCAGCGGCTCGTGCCGCATCGCGACGTCGACGAACGCCGCCCGCAGGGCGGTCGCGTCCAGCGGCCCGTCGAGGTGCAGCACGATGGGGATGTTGTACGCGGCGGAGTCGGGCTCGAGCCGGTTGAGGAACCAGAGCCGGCGCTGCGCGAGCGAGACCGGCAGCGGCTCCGGACGGACGGTGCGCGACAGCCGGGCGGGGCGCTGACCGGCGTCGGCGTCACCGGCTCGGGCGGCCAGGCCCGCCACCGTCGGACGCTCGAAGACGTCGCGCACGGTGACGACGCGCTCGAGTCGCTCGGAGAGGCGCGAGGCGAGCCGGGTGGCCAGCAGCGAGTGGCCGCCGGCGGCGAAGAAGTCCTCGTCGATGCCGACGGAGTCGAGGTCGAGGGCTTCCGCGAAGGCCTCGGCCACGACGCGCTCGGTGGCGGTGCGGGGCTGCTGCGAGGCGGCGGTGCTCGAGCGCTCTGGGGTCGGCAGCGCGCGGCGGTCGAGCTTGCCGTTCGGGGTCATCGGCAGGTCGTCGAGCACCATGATCGTCGACGGCACCATGTAGTCGGGAACCGAGCTGCGCATGGCGTCCTTCACGGAGGCGCCGTCCAGCGCGCCGTCACCGGTGACGTATCCGACGATGCGGGCGGAGGCGCCCTCGCCGGTCACGATCGCCGCGGCTCGGGCGACGCCCGTCTGCTGGCGCATGGCGGCCTCGACCTCGTCGAGCTCGACGCGGTATCCGCGGATCTTGACCTG
Organism: Microbacteriaceae bacterium PS02343; assembly: GCA_029959365.1. Lineage (GTDB taxonomy): Bacteria > Actinomycetota > Actinomycetes > Actinomycetales > Microbacteriaceae > Arenivirga. The sequence goes on from JASCOA010000016.1 coordinate 23,154, forward strand.
GTCGTCGATCCGCCCGACGAAGCGCAGGGAGCCGTCGCGGCGGCGGCGCACGACGTCGCCGGTGCGGTACATGCGCGATCCGTCGTCGGCGAAGGGGTCGGCGACGAAGCGCTCGGCGCTGCGGCCGGGCTGCCCGACGTACCCCTGCGCCACGTTCGCGCCGGCGACGTAGAGCTCGCCGACGGCCCGGTCGGGCACGGGCGAGAGGCTGGCGTCGAGGATGTAGTGGCGGCTGTTGCGCACCGAGGCGCCGATGTGCGGCTCCCCGGGGCGGATCACCGCGGTGAGGCTGTCGACCGTCGTCTCGGTCGGACCGTAGAGGTTCACGGCGTGCACATCGTCGCGGTGGGCGAGCGCGTTCCAGAGCGCCGGTCCGACGGCCTCGCCGCCGAGGGCGATCTCGGTCGGATGCGGGTCCGATTCGAGCATGCCCGCGGCCAGCAGCGCCTCGGCGAACGACGGCGTCGTCTCGATCGCGTCGATGCGCTGCTCGGCGAGCCGCGCGACGAGCCGCTGCGGGTCGCGGCGGGTGTCGTCGTCGATCATGTGCAGCTCGTGGCCGGCGAAGAGCCACAGCAGCGGGTCCCACGCGGCGTCGAAGGAGAGCCCGGCGGTGTGGGCGACCCGCAGCGGTCGGCCGAGCCGCGCGGCGGCGGGGTCGAACATCTCGGCGCGGTGGTGCTGGAAGAGGTTGCGCAGGGCGATGCGGCTCACGGCGACGCCCTTGGGGCGGCCGGTGCTGCCGGAGGTGAAGACGACGTACGCCAGGTCCTGGCCCGTGGCGGCCGGGAGCAGGGTCGCCTCCGCGCTCTGACGGCGCCAGAGCGCCGTGTCCGCGTCCACGGAGACGGTCGGCACGGTCCACGCGGCGCCCTGAGCCCGATCGCGCTCAAACTGCGCCGAGCTGGTGAGCAGCAGCACCGGCTCCGCGTCCTCGATCATGCCGGTGACCCGGTCGATCGGGTACTCGGGGTCGAGGGGCACGTACACCCCGCCGGCTCGCAGCACCGCGAGCACGAGCATCGGCAGCAGCGCGCTGCGCTCGATGCGCACTGCGACGCGGCTGCCGATCGCGACACCGGCCCGGCTGAGGTGGTTCGCCAGCCGGGTGGCGTCGGCGTCGAGCGTCGAGAAGGTCATCGTGCCGTCGACGGCGACGACGGCGGTGTCGTCCGGGCGCTGCCGAGCGACGTCGGCGAAGGCCTCGAGCACGGTCTGCTCGCCGAGGTCGACGCGCTCTCCCTCGCCCCGCTCGATCAGGGCCGAGACCTCGACGTCGCTGACGATGGCCGCGTCGGCCACCGCGAGTCCGCTCGGGTCCTCGAGGGCGTCGTCGATGAGCGCGAGCAGCCGCCCGGCGTGCTCGGTGAGGCTGTCGACCGTGTGGATCTCGGCATCGCCCTCGAGCTGCAGCTGCGCATCGGCGGCGCTGCTCTCGAGGCCGGAGATCACGATGGAGAGGTCGTGCACGGGTCCGGTCGAGAGCACCCGCACCTCGCCGGTCGCGTCGCCGAAGCGCAGCGAGTCGATCACCGGGAGCAGGTTCACCGACGGCCCCGCGTGACGGGGCGCGCCGGCGATGCGCTCCACCCGGAAGCGCTGGTGGGATACCGCGCCGCGGACGACGTCGCCGGCGTGCGCGATCGTCTCGCCGACGGTGGCCGACGAGGAGACGTCGATGCGCAGCGGCAGGATGCTCGACAGCATCGACGGCGTGGTCTTGGCGATCTTCCCGCGGCGCGCGGTGACCGGCAGCCCGAGCGAGATGCGGTCCTCACCGGTGACCTTCGCCATGTAGACGGCGATGATGCCGACGACGGTCTTCGGCAGGTCCCGACCGAGCTCGAGCAGCCGCGCCGTGCGCTCGCGGTCCAGGGGCACGGCGACCCGAACGACGGAGCTCGCGACCGAGCCGGAGACGCCCTCGAGCCCCTCGACGGCGGCCTCCTCGCCCAGCACCTCGCCCCAGTACTCGGCGTCGGTCTCCTGCTGCGGCGACGCCTCGTACGCGTCGATGTCGTCGTGCAGTTCGGTCAGCGCGGGCAGCGGCGACGGCACCCGCGCGGCCAGCTTCGCGATGGGCGATGCGGCCGCCTCGAGCAGCAGGCCCTTCGGAGCGCGCGCGGCGAGCCTGGTGTAGACCTCCGACAGGTAGCGGAGCGCGATCACCGCGGAGTAGCCGTCGAGCAGGATGTGGTGCACCCGCTGGAAGAAGAGCGCACGGTCGCCGGCCAGCCGGAACAGGATCGCCCCGAACAGGTGCTCCCCCTCGAGCTCGCGGGGCGCGCCCATCTCGTCGTCCATGCGAGCGCGGGCCCGGCTGTACCCCTCCGCCTCGTCGAGGTGCCGCAGATCGACGACCTGCAGCACGTCGTCGGTGGGAGCGGGGCGGCGCAGCACCGCGAACGGCTCGCCGTCGTCCTGGCGGAAGCGCAGGCTCAGGGCGTCGAGGTCGGCGACGACCTTCGTCATCGCGATCCGCATCAGCCGCGCGCGGATCGGGCCGCGCAGATCGAGGTACTGGCCGATCTGGTAGGTCGCGTTCTCCGCATCGAGCTGCTGGCCGTACCAGATGCCCCGCTGCGCTGCGGTCAGCGGGAGGCGCTGCTCGGCGCCCACCTCCGCGTTCCGATCGTCGTCGCCGCGTCCGGCCCGGGTCTTCTTCACAGGTTGGTTCCCTCGTCGTGATGCCCCGTGCTGCTCACGGCGGCTGCGTCGTGCGTGTCGACCGGCGGCGCTGGCGCCGGATTACTGGAACTGGCCGATCTGCAGGAAGTTGAGGATGCCGCCGAGGTCGAGCAGCGGGCCCTGGACGAGCGGTCCGTTGATCAGGGTCGCGTTCGTGGTGGTCGTCTCCGCGGCGGAGGCAGCGGACCCTCCCACGGCGACACCGCCGACGGCGAGGGCTGCGGTGATGGCGAAGGCGCTCAGGGCTCGGGTGGTCTTCTTCATGGGATCTCCTCCTGCTGTTCCGTCATGCGCCGACGATCGGCGCAAGGGGTCCTTCGGGGCCGTCTCCGAGGGGGTTTGGGGACACTCAGCGTCCCCACATCGGGGGACAGTGAGCACTGTTCAGCTCTCGTCGATGAGCGGCGCTCGGGCGGCTCCGGGGAGGAGGATCGCGGCGCGCGATCGGAGCACATGCGACGCGGTCGGACCCCTTGCCCGGCCGGGCTGGCTACCAGGAAGTCGTTGAAACATTGCGCTATCCGCCGAAGGGGCGTATACCTCAGGCAACGGGGAACGCCCGCACGTCCGAAACGTGCTCGCCGGCGCCTCCTCTTCTCAGTCAGGTGCCGCCATGGCCCGAACGACGCCCATCTCCCGCTGCACTCGAACGGCCGTCGTCCTCGGCGTCGCCGTCGCATTCGCTCTGACGCCCGCGCTCGCCGCCCAGGCCGCCACGGTCATCGACGGGCCGATCGGCCTCGGTGACGCCACGACCTACGCGGTCCTCGGCGGATCGACCGTGACCAACACCGGGCCCAGCGTCGTGAACGGCGACGTCGGGCTCTCGCCCGGCACGTCGATCGTCGGCTTCGACGGCGGACCGGGGCGGGTCGAGGGCGGTACGCTGCACGCCGCCGACGAGCCGGCAGCGCTCGCGCAGGCAGCGCTCACGAACGCCTACAACGTCGCGGACTCCCTCACCCCGCAGGAGAGCGGCATCATCGAGCTCAACGGCCGGACGCTCGAGCCCGGCGTGTACTCGGGCGACGCCGTGAGGCTGGCCGACACCGGCGCGCTGGCGTTCGACGGTTCCGAGAACTCGGTCTGGGTGATCCGCGCCGACAGCACGCTGACCATCGGCGGGGGCACCACCATGACCTTCTCCGGCGGCGCGAGCGCGTGCAACGTCTTCTGGCAGGTCGGCAGCTCGGCCACCATCGGCAGCGCGGCGCAGTTCCGCGGCACGGTGCTCGCGCAGACCTCGATCACGGCGACGACCGGCGCCAGGATCATCGGACGCCTGCTGGCGCAGTCCGGCGCCGTGACCCTGGACACCAACCTCATCACCGTTCCGGAGGACTGCCCCGCACCGGGCACGACCTCCGAGACGGACTCGCCCGCCTTCACCTCGGGCACCCCGACCGGCGCGACCGCCGGCACCCCGTACTCCTTCACCGTGACCGCCTCGGGCAACCCCGCGCCGAGCTTCACGGTGAGCTCCGGGACCCTGCCTCCGGGCCTGAGCCTCGACGGCGGATCGGGCGTCATCTCCGGAACCCCGACCACTCCCGGGTCCACGACGGTGACCATCACCGCCGACAACGGCCAGGCCCCGCCGTCCCGCGCGACCTACACGATCCCCACCGCCGAGGCCGCGGTCGTCCCGCCGCCCACCGGACCGGGCACGCCTGCCGAGCCCGGGACGCCTGAGCAGCCCGGAACGCCGACGGGTCCCGGCACCGAAGCACCGCCGACGACGCCCGGCAGCCCCGAGGGCACCGGCCCGGGCCGCGACGGCTCGACCGAACGCCTCGCGGCGACCGGCTCCGACGCCACGACCGCCGGTGCGCTCGCCGCGCTCGCGCTGCTCTCGGGCATCGGCCTCGTCGTGCTCGCCGGCGGCCGTCGGCGCGCGAGGGCGGTCCCCCACCGCTCCTGAGATCCGCAGCCGCTCGGCCCGAACCGGCCGGGCGGCCGCAGGATCCGGTGCCGAGCGGTCGGGCGTGCGCCGACGACCAGGCCGCCGGTCCCGTCCCGACGACCGATTGCTCCGCACCCATCGAGCAGTCGTCGTCGCGACCCTGCAGATGTGCTTCCATGAGGGTCTGCGGATGTTCACCGACGTGACGACGGATGCTCGCGGACCGATGTGAAAGGTCCCATGAGCACCGATGCCTCGACCGCCCCTCCCGCCCGCGACGATCCCGGATCGTCGTCGTCGGATCTGCTCGCTGCGATCTACGAGATGCAGGACGCCGAGGCGCTGTTCCGCGCCCGCCTCCGCAAGAAGCTCTCGATCGGCTCGAGCGAGCTGGGCACCGTGCAGTACCTCTCGCGCCTCGAGACCCGGGGCATCGAGGCGCGACCCATGGACGTCGCCGCGAACCTCGGCGTGACGGCCAGCGCGGCCTCGATCATCATCAACCGCCTGGTGGCCCGCGGCTACGTCACCCGCCGGCACCACCCCACGGACGGTCGCGGCCAGCACCTCCATCTGACCGCTGCGGCGCACGAGGCGGTCGACGCCGCGAGCGGGCTGGGCCGGCTCAGCGCGCTCGCCCGCGCCACGCACCTCTCCGACCGCGAATCCCGCCGGATCACGGTGCTCCTCGCCTCCGTCACGACCGGTTTCACGGACGGCGCGAGCTCAGCGAACTGAAGGCCCCTCCGCACCCGCGTACGCTCGGGACGGTGACCCCGACACCGCAAGAGGCCCGATCGACTCCGCGTGGACCGATGGCCGCGCCCGCCGTGGCGTCACTGATCGCGCTCGCGATCCACGTCGCCATCTCCTGGCCTCGGGGCCTGCTCGCAGCGCCGTACGGAGTGGTCGCCGTCGCGATCGCGTGGCCGTCGGCCCGCGTCCTGTGGGCGTTCCTGACGACTCGCGGCGGAGCACGCGCATCCGCGACATCCCTGCTGCTCGCCCACTTCGGCGCGCTGCTCGTGGCGGCGGTCCTCGCGCCGGTCGTCGTGAACAGCGGCTTCGCGGTGCACCGCCTGATCACCGAGGGCACGACCGGCAGCTGGGCGCCGTGGGGCGGGTTCGCGGGCGTGATCCCGGTGGTCTTCGCCTACGCGCTCGTGAGCCTCTCGACGGCAGCGAACCTGCGCCGGCGAGCGGCCGATCCGACCGCCTGACCGCTCCGGCGGCAGGGCCGCCGGTGACTCGGCGCCGTGCCGCCCGCGACGGCCCTCAGCGCGCGGCGCCCGCGAGGCTGCCGACCGACTGCGCACCGGGCTCGAAGACCAGGCAGCTCACGAGACGGTCGCCGTTGCTCTGCCACGACTGCTCGGTCGGCGCGAAGTAGGAGACGTCGAGCAGCGATTCCTCGTAGGTCAGGCCGACGAAGCCCTCGAACGCCGCGAAGCAGGCCTCGTCCGCGAGAGCGGTGACCTCGTCGCCACCGGGGAAGGCCTCGCCGGGGATCGTGAGCTCGCTGTAGACCTCGTAGTCATGCGGCAGCGAGCAGTCGATCGCCTCCACCGAGCTGACCTCGCCTGAGCCGAAGTCGTTGATGCAGTCGCCGACCTGCACCGAGAAGACGTCGACTTCGCTGGAGCCCGCCTGCGGGGACGAGTCGGTGCGCTCCGTCTGCGAGGAGGCCGCCAGGCCGAAGACGGCCAGCAGGGCGATCGTGCCGATCAGCAGCAGGATCAGCACCGAGCCGATGCTGATGCCCGCGATGGCGAGGCCGCGGCCCTTCTCACCCGTGCGCTTCACCTGCGCGAGCGCGACGGCGCCCGCGATGATGCCGCCGATCGGGAAGAGGAAGCCGAGCACGATCGCGACGATCGCCACGACGTTCGTGCGGCCGGCGTAGGCGACGGGCGGCGGGACGACGGGGCCGGCCGGTGCGGGAGGGGGCCAGCCGGCGGCGCCGGGCGTGCCGGCCATCGCGACGGAGCCCTCGAGCACGCCCTGCTGAGCGAGACGGGTGCCCGCCTGGTGCATGGCGTTCTGGATCACGTCGTTCGTCCTGGCGGCGCCGATCGCCCCGCCCTTGAGGAAGCCGCCCGCCGCGGACCTGCGCACCTGCGCCACGGTGACGCCGACGTGCTCGGTCACGTCGATGGCGAACTCGACGTGCATGTCCTGCCCTGCGAAGGCGCCCGCCACGAGCGTCGTGCCGAGGTTGCCCCGCGAGACCAGCAGCCCGCCGGAGGCGGATCCGGAGACCGAGAAGCCCTGCTCCTGCAGCGCGGCGGCGACGTGCGCCTTCGCCTGCTCAGCGGGAACCGAGAGCCGCAGTTCCATCGGTGACGCCATCGCCCAACCCTTTCGACCGACCAGTGATGGCTCAGAGTACCGATCGCGAGCGCCGTCTCGGCACCGGTCTGCACTAGAGGGCGGATGGACCGTGCCCGGCCATCCCCTCCGCCAGCTCCATGCAGCGCAGCCGGGCCGGCGAGAGGTCGTACGGCATCATCCGCACCGCGGCGGCGGCGCTGATCCCGCCGGATCGCGCATCGGTACCGTCGTCAGCGGGGTGCATGGCGTCCCAGGCGTCGAAGAGCGCCTCGTCCTCCTGCCCGAGGCCGGACTCCTCGATGACGGAGTGCAGCCGCGACTCGAGTGCGTGCCGCTCGGCCGCGCCGAGCGGGCCGAAGATCCGCTCGGCGACCAGCAGGGCGTCCAGGTCCTCCTGTCGCAGGGCGCCCTCCGGAAGTCCCGCGAAGCGGTCGGTGACGAACTCGCAGAGCAGGCCCGCCCGGCTGCCCCGCTCGCGCATCCGCTGCACGGCAGCCCGTCGTCGCCGCAGCTCCGCCTCCTGCGCGACGAGCGTCTGCTCGAACCGCTCCAGGACGCCTGCGATGTCGCTGGCGGGCTCGTCGCCGGCAGGAGCCGTGCCGGCGAACGCCGCCGCGTCGCCGATCCTGACCTGGCGCGGCGGGATGAAGGACGGGAGCATGGGCGGGCCCTCCTGAGCGGATGCGGTACGGAGTCCAGCCGATCACATGACGTCGCGTCACCTGCACGCCCAGTGCTACGCGCGCACCAGCCCGCTCTCGTACGCGATGACCACGAGCTGCGCCCGATCGCGCGCGCCAAGCTTCGTGAGCACGCGGCTGGCGTGGGTCTTGGCGGTGTGCGGTGAGATGACGAGCTCGCGGGCGATGTCGCCGTTGCTGAGCCCGCGGGCGATCAGGCGCAGCACCTCGCGCTCGCGCTCGGTGAGCAGCTCGAGGGCGTCGGCCGCGGGCGAGGCGCGCGGGGCGGAGGTCGGTGCGGGTGCGTCGAGGTAGCGGTCGATGAGGGTCCTCGTCGCACGCGGCGACAGCAGCGAGTCGCCGGCCTGCACGACCCGGATGGCGTTCATCAGCTCGGCGGGGTCGGCGCCCTTGCCGATGAAGCCGCTCGCGCCGGCCCGCAGCGCGCTCAGCAGGTAGGCGTCCTCGTCGAAGGTCGTGACGATCACGATGCGGGTCTCGGTCAGCGAGGGCTCCGCGCAGATGGCGGCGGTCGCGTCGATGCCGTCCATGACGGGCATGCGGATGTCCATGAGCACGATGTCCGGCCGGTGCTGCAGCGCCAAGCGGTGCGCCTCGCGACCGTCGGACGCCTGATCGACGACGGTGAGACCGGGCTCGTGCGACACCAGGTCGGCCAGCGCGCTGCGGATGAGCGCCTGATCGTCGGCGAGCAGCACTCGGATGGGCGCGGCGGCGGGGGAGTTCACGATGCGGCCTCCTCGACGGCGTGATCACGGGCGTCCGCGGCAGCGGAGCCGAGGGGCAGCCGCACGAGCAGGCGGAAGCGCCCGGCCTCGATGCCGGCCGCCTCGACGGCGCCGCCGGCTGCGGCGACCCGCTCGCCCAGCCCGATCAGTCCGTGGCCGGAGCCGAGCACGGCGTCGGCTCGGCGGCTCGGCGCGGGGTTGCTCAGCTCGACGGTCAGCGCGTCGCCGTCGCTGACCAGTCGCAGCGAGGCCTCGTGGCCGTCGCCGTGCTTGTGGGCGTTCGCGAGCCCCTCCTGCACCACGCGGTAGGCCACCATCGACACCGTCTCCGGCAGGACCTCGTCGAAGGGTTCTGCGCGAACCCTCAGACCGGTCGCGGCGAAGCCGGCGAGCAGCTCGCCGAGGTCGTCGAGCGTGCCCACCGGGCGCCGGGACGGCGGCTCGGCGCCCTCGCCCTCGGGCCCGCGCAGCACCGAGAGGATGCCGCCCATCTCCTCGAGCACGGTCCTCGCGGCCTGGCGGATCGTGGCCAGCGAGCGCTCCGCATCCGCCGGCCGGTCCTCGAGCGCGCGGGAGGCGGCGCCGGAGTGGAGGTTGATGACGGCGACCTGATGCGCGAGGGCGTCGTGCAGGTCGCGGGCGATGCGCAGCCGCTCCTCGACCACGCGCTGGCGCGCCTGCGCCTCGCGGCCCGCCTCCATCCGCTCGAGGTGATCGTGCACGGCCTCGAAGTAGACGGTGCGCACCCGCGCACCGTCGGCGGCGGCGGTCGCCAGGCCGACGAACAGCAGCGCCGGCAGCACCAGCGCCCACTGCCCCTGGACGGCGCCGACGACGATCACGACGATGGCGCCGGCGAGGGCCGTGCCGATGGCGAGGCCGCGCGGCGGCAGGCGCTTCGTGAACGTGTAGAGCGCGATGGCGAGCAGCACCGCGGCGGGGGCCACCGGCGCACCGACGGCGAAGAGCGCGATGCTGAGGACAGCGCCCGAGGCGCCGACCGCTCGCGGCCACGGCAGTCGCAGCAGCGGCACCAGCGCGGCGGCCGCGATCGCGGTCCAGCCGAGCGCGCTGTCGCGCAGGTCGACCCCGGAGCCGGGGTCGGCGAAGAAGCTCGCGAGGATGACGACGGCACCGAGCACGGCCGAGACCGGCCGCGTCCAGGCGCGCTCCGGGGCGATGCCCTGCGGACCGGGGCCGCCGGCAGCGTCGTCGTCGTGCCATCCCGTCCCCGTGCGCACGTGCGCCTCCTCATCCACGGGGCTTCGTCGTGCCCCGCGGCGAGTCTGCCATCCCGAGGCAGGGCCTACTCCGGCGGGAGTACTCCCCGGGTGCCACTCGCCCCGCGGTGGCGGGCATCGGAAGGGCCGGGTGCCACGGGGGACCGTGCAAGACGGTCCCGCGAGGCGACGCCCGCGGCCGCGGCGCTCACGAGACTCGGTGCTCCCGGCGCACCCGCGCCGTCCGCACCCGCACGCTCTCGAGCGCGCAGCACCCCTCGGAGGTACGCATGTCCTGGCAGTTGTTCCGGCTCGGCCGGTGGTCGTTCCAGCACAGGAAGACGGTGCTCATCGGCTGGGTGCTGCTCCTCGCGGCACTCGTCGCCGGCGCGGGCGCCTTCGCCGGCGCCACGAAGGACAGCTTCGAGCTCGACGGCGTCGAGTCGATGGAGGCCTTCGACCTCATCGAGGAGCGCCTGCCGGAGAGCGCGGCGGGAGGCGCATCCGCTCGCATCGTCTTCGAGGCGCCGGACGGCGAGAGCATCCTCGACGGCGAGCACGCAGCCGCCGTCGCCACGGCGCTCGGCGAGCTGGAGCGGGCCGACATCGTCTCGGTCACCGACCCGTTCACGACCGGCGCAGTCTCCGACGACGGTCGCGTCGCCTACGCGTCCGTCTCGTTCGCCGAGCCGGCCATCGACCTCGCCGAGGCCGACCAGGATCGGCTGGCGGCGGTGCAGGAGTCGGCCGAGGACGCGGGTCTGCGCGCCGTGATCGGCGGCGACGCACTGCCGGTGGAGGCGCATCCGCCCATCGGCGAGCTCATCGGCATCGCGGTGGCCCTCGTCGTGCTCGCGATCACCTTCGGCTCGCTCGTCGCCGCGGGCATGCCCGTGCTCACCGCGCTCATCGGCGTCGCCTTCGGCATCAGCGGGCTCACCCTGGCCACCGGCTTCGTCGAGCTCAGCTCGGCCACCCCGGTGCTCGGCCTCATGCTCGGCCTGGCGGTGGGCATCGACTACGCCCTCTTCATCATGTCCCGGTACCAGCACGAGGTGCGGCAGGGGCGTCCGCTCGACGAGGCGGCCGGCCGAGCGGTCGGCACCGCCGGCACCGCAGTGGTCTTCGCCGGGCTCACCGTCATCATCGCGCTCTGCGCACTCGCCGTCTGCGGCGTCTCCTTCCTCACCCAGATGGGCATCGGCGGCGCGGTCATGGTCGCCGTCGCGGTGCTCGTCGCGCTCACCCTGCTGCCCGCGCTGCTCGGACTGCTGGGGCGCAGAGCATTCGCCGTGCGGTTGCCGTTCAACCAGCAGCGCGCAGAGCGCAGCAACGGCCAGCGCTGGATCGAGACCGTCGCGCGGTTCAAGTGGCCCGCGCTGCTCGGCGGTGTCGCGGTCGCCGCGGTGGTCAGCATCCCGGTCGCCTCCATGCAGCTCGCCATGCCCGACGACGGCATCAAGCCCGCCGACTCCGACGGCCGCATCGCCTACGACCTGCTGGCCGAGAGCTTCGGCGAGGGCTTCAACGGACCGCTCGTCATCGTCGTCGACACCGAGGGCTCGAGCGACGCGCCCGCCGCCGTGCGCCAGGTCGGCGATCGGCTGCAGCGGATGCAGGCCGACGGCGACCGCATCGCCTCCCTGACCGCGCCCGTCTCGGACGACCCGGCGATCCAGGCGGTGCTCGATCAGCAGCTGGAGCAGACCGGCCTGGCCACGTTCCAGGTCGTGCCGACGGGTGGCCCCTCCGACCGGAGCACGACCGAGCTGGTCGCCGACCTGCGCGAGCAGCTCGCGGACCTGCCGGACGATGCCGGCGCCCGCGCGCTCGTCTCCGGCCAGACCGCGCTCGGCATCGACATCGCCGACGAGCTCATCTCCGTGTTCCCGCTCTACCTCGCCGTGGTCGTCGGCCTGGCACTCGTGCTGCTGGTCATGGTGTTCCGCTCGCTGCTGGTACCCATCAAGGCGGCCCTCGGGTTCCTGCTCTCGGTCGGCGTCTCGCTCGGCGCGACCGTCGCGGTCTTCCAGTGGGGCTGGTTCGGCGAGGTGATCGGGCTCGATGCGACGAGCCCCGTGCTGTTCCTGCTGCCGACCCTGCTCACCGGCATCCTCTTCGGGCTCGCCATGGACTACGAGGTCTTCCTCGTCACGCGGATGCGCGAGGCCTACGTGCACGGCCGCCCGGCACGGCAGGCGGTCGTCGAGGGCTTCGCCCATAGCGCCCGTGTCGTCACCGCCGCAGCCGTGATCATGATCGCCGTGTTCGCGGGCTTCGCCCTCAGCGACGACGCGATCGCGAAGTCGATCGGCTTCGCGCTCGCAGTGGGCATCCTCGCCGACGCGTTCCTGGTGCGCATGCTCATCATGCCCGCGGTCATGCTCATCGTCGGCGACCGCATCTGGTGGCTGCCGCGCTGGCTCGACCGCATCCTGCCGAACCTCGACATCGAGGGCGAGGGCCTCACCCGCCGCCTCGACGCCGCAGCGCCGGTCGTGCCGGAGCCGGTAACGGCTCACTGATGCGGACCAGGGCCCCTCTCGCGAGACCTCGTGGGAGGGGTCCTAGTCCGCATCAGGCTGCGGAGGCCGCCGCGCTCCGGGCTTCCTCGCGGATCCTGCGGGTGGCCGCGAGTAGCTCGTGGTCGTTCAGCCGCAGCGCCTGGTGCTCGGTGCGCACGTCGAGGAAGTCGAGGCGCAGCCGCGCCGAGCGCCGCGGGCTGCGCCGCTCGAGCTCGTTGAGGGCGTCGCGGGTCGACTGCAGCTCGGCGGCGATGTCGTCGCCCGTGGTCGCGGGGTTGGTCATCTCGGTTCCTCTCGGGGTCGGCGCGGTCGCGGTGATCCGGGGGCTGTGCTCCCGGCTGCGGGGCGCCGGCGGGGACCGCGCCGGATGGACAGGCTGCGGCACCGCCGTCATCTCCTGCGAGCGACGCGGCTCCGACCACGGTATCGACGAACCGCTCCCTCGGCGCGGGCCGATAGCCGGATCGCGAACGTGCGGCGCCGTGCTGCTCGTCGACCGCATCGTGCAGGGCGCGCGGGAGACCTGGCTCGACCGCCGCCGCGAGGGCGACCAGGGCTGAGGCTCACGCGGACCCCGCCCGCCCCACCTTCAGCAGCTCGTCGAGCACGCGGCGCACCGCAGCCTGCGCCAGCACGTCCGGCCGCGCGAGCACGTCCACGTGCCGCACGATCGGCGAGCCGACGACGGGCCGCAGCACCATGCCGTCGACGGCGAGCGACGCCCCGGTCGCCCGCGGCATCGCCGCCATCGCGGCGCCCGTGCGCACGATCGCGGCGGCGAGCGAGAACTCGTTGACCCGGTGCTCGATCCGCAGCGGGGCTCCGCTCATCGCGCCCCAGTGCTGCAGCACGCCGGCGAGCGGGAAGCCGTCGTGCACGGCGACCCAGCGCTCGTCGCGCAGCTGCTCCGGTCCGATGCCCGCCTGAGCGGCGAGCGGATGCGCGGCGTGCAGGGCGACGTCGACCGGCTCGGTGAAGAGCGGGACCGCCCGCATCCGCTCGGTCGGCCACTCCGGGTCGTGCGAGAGGCGGTGCGCGATGACCAGGTCGTGGTCGGCGGTGAGGCCGGGGAAGCGCTCGAGGGCGACGTCGGCGTCGCGCAGCGCCACCGGCACGGCGCCGTCCAGAGCTCGCAGGAGCGGCGCGAAGAGCAGCAGCCCGGCGCTGTGGAACGCGGAGACGGTCACGGTGCGACGCTCGTCCCCGGCGAGCGCGTCGACCGTGCCGCGCGCGAGCTCGAGCGCCTCCTCGACGCGAACGCTCGCGGCCGCCAGCGCCTCGCCCGCCGGCGTGAGCACCAGCACGCGGCCGCGTCGCGCCGTGAGGGGCTGCGGCACCTCGCGCTGCAGGGCGGCGAGCTGCTGCGACACCGCGGAGGGGCTCACGCGCAGGGCGGCCGCCACGGCGGCGACGCTGCCGCGGTCGCCGAGCTCGCGGAGCAGGCGGAGGCGCTCGATATGCATAAGCGGATGCTAACGAGTCGATGAAGACATGGGGTCTTGTTCTGCAGGGTCCGGGCGCGCGAGAGTGCCCTCGTGCCCCGCATCCGCCCAGCCTCCCACCGCGTCGATCTGCTGCTGCTCGCCGTCGCCGCAGTCTGGGGTGCGAGCTTCGTCGTGGCGAAGGACCTGACCGCCGAGATCGGCGTGCCCTCGACGATCGCGCTGCGCTTCCTCGTGGCCGCGGGCGCGGCAGGGCTGCTCTGCGTCGTGCGGCGCGAGCGGATGCCGAGGGGCCGCGGCCTCGTGATCGCCGTGATGCTGGGCGTCAGCCAGGCCGCCATCATCGGCCTCGAGACCTGGGGCGTGCACCTCACCTCGGCGACGAACGCCGGCCTGCTCATCAGCCTCGCGCTCGTCATGACGCCGGCGCTCGAGGGCCTCGCCTCGAGGGTGTGGCTGCCGCGCTCGTACTTCGTCACCGCCGTCGCCGCGGTGGTCGGCGTCGCGCTGCTCGTCTCGGAGGGCGGCTTCCGCGCGCCGACCGCGGGCGACGCGCTGGTCGTGCTCGCGGCGGTCGTTCGCGCGCTGCACGTCACCGCGAGCGCGCGCCTCACCCGCGGGCGCTCGGACAGCTCCCTCTCGGTCGTCTTCGTGCAGATGCTCGTCTGCGCGGCGGCGTTCTCGCTGCTCGCCGGGCCGGCGCTGCCGACCGCGGTCGCGACCCTGAGCGGCTCGGGATGGCTGCGCGTCGCCTTCCTCGGGCTGTTCTGCTCGCTCTTCGCGTTCCTCGTGCAGCTCTGGGCGGTGCGGCGCACCTCGGCGTCGCGCGCCAGCATCCTCATGGGCACCGAGCCCATCTGGGCCGTCGTCATCGGGGTCGCGATCGCCGGCGAGGTCATCGGCGCGGCGGGGTACGCCGGCGCGGCGCTGATCGTGGCAGCCAGCTACGCCGGCCAGGCCATCGAGCGGCGGCACCGGGAGCGCGCGGCGCTCGCCGGGGGTGCTCTGCAGCCGCGGCTCGTCGCCCGCGACTGAGGCTTCAGGAGGTCAGGCCGGGCGCAGCTCGACGCGCAGGTGCTCGGCGGCGACCTCGCGCTCGTCGGCGTTCTTCTTGTCCATGGCCGCCGCTGCAGCGAACGCCATCGCGCTACTCCCCGACGCGCTCGCTGGTCTCGCGCGCCTGGTCGACCGCGAGCTCCCAGCGGCGCTCGTGGTCGTAGGCGGCGCGCGCCGCGACCTCGGGCGACGCCGCGGACGCGAGGCCCCGCGCGATGATCGCGAGCAACCGCTGCCGCCGCAGCGGGTTCACGCCGGGGCCCCGACGGCCTGGGCGCTCCACGCGGCGAGCAGGCGCAGCCGCTCGGCCGAGGGCGAGCCGGGCTCGGCGGTGAAGATCAGCAGCACCTGACCCGGCTCGGCCGTGACCCGCAGCTCCTCGTAGGCGAGCGTCACCTCGCCGACGACGGGGTGGTGGTAGCGCTTGGTGCCAGCGCCGTGCGTGCGCACGTCGTGCTGGGCCCAGAGCTCGCGGAACACCTCGCTGCGCGTCGAGAGCTCGCCCACCAGGTCCTGCAGCCCCGTGTCGTGCGGGTCGCGCCCGGCCTCGGCGCGCATCACGGCCACGCACATCTCGGCGAAGAGCTGCCAGTCGGGGTAGAAGTCGCGCGCCGCGGGGTCGAGGAACTGGAAGCGGGCCAGGTTCGGCACCCGCCCGCCGTCGCCGATCACGGGGGCGAAGAACGCGGCGCCGAGCGGGTTCACGGCCACGATGTCGTGCCGCGCGTCGCGCACGAAGGCGACCGCGTCGGTGAGCGCCTCGAGCGCCCAGAGCAGGCTCGGCCGCGCCGCCTGCGGTTTGCTCGGCCGTCGTCGCGGGCGGCCGGAGGTCGGGATGCCGTCCGCAGCGCGCGCCAGGTCGAAGAGGTGCGCGTGCTCGGTGTCGTCGAGCTGCAGGGCCCGCGCCACCGATTCGAGCACCGACGACGAGGCGCCCGCGATGGCGCCGCGCTCGAGCCGGGCGTAGTACTCCACGCTGATGTCGGCGAGCGCGGCCACCTCGCCGCGGCGCAGGCCGGCCACGCGCCGGTTGGCGCCCGCCGGCAGCCCGGCGGCCTCGGGGGTCAGCCGGGCGCGTCGCGTGGTGAGGAACTCGCGCACCTCGCTCCTGTTGTCCATGCCAGCACGTTAGGGCCCGGCGAGCGGATGGGGGAGGCCCTGCTGGTACACGGCACGGCCGGGCCTCCCACGAGCGTGCGGATGCGCGTTGCATGGACGCGACCGCGCCCCCGACCGAAGGAGACCCCGTGCAGATCCTCCCGACCGCACCGACCGTCAAGAACCCGCCCGAGTGGTTCACCGGTGACGTCTGGCTCGACCCCGTGCTCTCCCCGAAGGACGAGGGGCAGAACGCGACCGCCGGGCTCGTGCGCTTCGCACCCGGCGCCCGCACGGCCTGGCACGCCCACCCCGGCGGTCAGACGCTGCGCATCGTCGAGGGCCGCGCGCTCGTGCAGGCGCGCGGCGGCGAGGTCGTCGAGCTGCACGCCGGCCAGACCGTCTACACCCCGCCCGGCGAGGAGCACTGGCACGGCGCCGCGCCCGACAGCTTCATGACCCATCTCGCCCTGTGGGAGACGCCCGAGGGCGAGCCGAGCGCGCACTGGGGCGAGCACGTGACCGACGCGGAGTACTCCGCGCGCGGCTAGGAGCCGCTCGGCAGCCGCACGGTGAAGCGCGCACCGCCCCAACGGGAGGCGTCCACCGCGATGGCACCGCCGTGCGCCGTCACGATGCCGCGCACGATCGCGAGCCCCAGGCCGCTGCCGCCCGCCTCGCGGGCGCGGGCCTCGTCGAGGCGCACGAAGCGCTCGAAGACGCGCTCGCGCTCCGCCTCCGGCACGCCCGCGCCGTCGTCCTCGACCGTGACGGTCGCCCATCCGCTCGTCTCCGTCACGGCGAGGGCGACGCGGGCGGTCGCGTGCCGGCGCGCGTTCTCGGCGAGGTTGCGCAGCACCTGCCCGAGCATCCGCTCGTCGCCGCTCACGCGGGCCGGGCCGATGCCCGAGGCGTCGACCTGCGCGCCCAGGCCCTTGAGCCGCGAGGCCTCGGTGAGCGCCAGGTCGTCGAGGTCGACGGGGTGCGCGGCGAGCGGCGCGCCCTCGTCGAGCCGCGCCAGGGTCAGCAGCGCGTCGACGAGGCCCTGCAGGCGCAGGCCCTCCTCGTGCACGATCTGCGCGAGCTCCTCGGTGCTCGTCGTCGCGGGGTGCGCGGCGGCGAGCTCGGCGTGCTGGCGGATCGTCGCCAGGGGCGAGCGCAGCTCGTGCGAGGCGTCCGAGACGAAGCGGCGCTGGGCACGGGCAGCGCCGTCGAGCCGGTCGAGCATGCTGTTCATGGTCGTGGCGAGGGCCGCGATCTCGTCGCCGCTGGCCGGCACCGGCACGCGCCGGTCGAGCCGGTCGCCGCTGATCGCCTCGACCTCGGAGCGGATGCGGTCCACCGGCCGCAGCGCCCGCCCGACGAGCAGCCAGGTGGTCGCCCCGACGACCGCGGTGAGCAGCGGCACGGCGATCGCGAGCATGCCGACCACGGTCGACACGGCGTCGAGCTCGTCCTCGAGCGGCATTGCGAGCAGCACCAGCCGGTCGTCGCCCGCGTCCTCCGCCACGACCAGCACGGGTTCCCCGTCGAGGTCGAGCCGGATCGGATCGTCGCCGAAGCGGATGGCGAGCCCCTCGGCGTCCTCGGACGCCGAGAGCACCGCGCCCGACTCCTCGTCGACCAGCTGCACGACGTCGTCGTCGAGCTGCCCGATCACGCCCGGGCCCTCGGCCTCGACCCTCGCCGCCAGCTCCTCGGCGCGCAGCTCGCCGTTGCGGGCCACGGCCTGCTCGAGGCTTGCGCTCAGCGAGGCCGCGAAGACCGCGGAGCCGCCGACGAGCGCGAGCAGCACGACGGCGACCGCTCCGAGCGTGGCGCGGGCGCGCACGGAGCGGAGGCGGCGCCCGGCGCGCATCCGCTCGGTGCCGTTCAGGGCGGTATCGCCGCGCTCAGCCACCGTCGGCCGCCAATCGGTAGCCGGAGCCGCGCACGGTCTCGATGGCCGCGCGCCTGAAGGGCCGGTCGAGCTTGCGGCGCAGGTGCCCCACGTAGACCTCGACGATGTTGGGATCGCCCTCGAAGTCGTCGTCCCAGACGCCCGCGATCACCTCGCGCTTGCTGAGCACCTGGCCGCGGTGCCGGATGAGGTGCAGCAGCACCGCGAACTCGCGGCTCGTGAGCTCCACCTCGGTCTCGCCGCGCCAGACCCGGCGCCCGCCCGGGTCGACCCGCAGGTCGCCGGCCTCGAGCACGGTCGGCCGGGCGACGGCGCCGCGACGGATGAGGGCCCGCAGCCGCGCCACGAGCACCGCGAAGGAGAAGGGCTTGGTCACGAAGTCGTCGGCGCCGCTCTCGAAAGCCTCCACCTGATCCCAGTCGCCGTCCTTGGCGGTGAGCATGAGCACGGGGGTCCAGTTCTCCTCGGCGCGCAGCGCCTCGACGACCTTCCAACCGCTGAGGCCGGGCATCATCAGGTCGAGCACGATGGCGTCGTAGCGGTGCTCGCGGGCGCGCCACAGGCCGTCGGTGCCGTCGTGGGCCACGTCGACCGCGAAGCCCTCGGCCTCGAGCCCGCGGCGCACGCCGTCGGCGAGGCGCACTTCGTCGTCGACCACCAGGATGCGCATGCCCGCAGTCTGGCGGCGCATCGCTGAAGCCGCGCTGAAGCGCGCCGGGTCCGATGCCCGCCCCTGGTGCGTCGGCATCCAGTCCGGCGCGGACGCTCGCGGATCGGGCCTGGTGCTGCGCGACCCGCCGTGGCAGCCTCGGGGCATGCGCCGCCTCGCTCCGCTCGCCGCCGTGCCCCTCGCGCTGCTGGGCGCGCTGCTGCTGAGCGGATGCACGGCGCAGGTGCCCGAGACGTCCAGGGGCGACCCGATCGGCCGATGGGGCAGCGCAGCGGACGACCAGCCCCACGTCGAGTTCTCCGAGGGCGGCAGCGTCGCGTATCACGACGGATGCAACGACGGCGGCGGGAGCTGGAGTCAGGCGGACCCCGCCTCGGCGGTCGTCGTCGGCGGCATGAGCGCGACCTTCATGGCCTGTCCCGGGGAGCAGCCCTTCCTCGCCGGTACGGACACCGCCATCGTCGACGGGGATGCGATCCTCCTGCTCGACGGCGGCGGCGAGGTCATCGAGGTGCTGCGCCGCGCCTCGTGACATCTGTCACGAGCACTCGTGCGCCGAGGCCCTGCCGCGCGCGCATCCGCTCGGGGAGGGTGGAGGCATGGACATCCTGGCGAACCTCACCGACCTCTTCGACGGCGTGCCCGCGGCCCTGCAGGTGCTCATCATCTTCGCCGTCGGCATCGTGCCGTTCCTCGAGAGCTACTTCGGCACCTTCCTCGGCACGATCACCGGCCTGCACGTGGGTGTGGCCGCCGCCGCGGCGATCGCGGGCAATCTCGTGGCGCTCGCCATCGCGGTGCTGCTCGGCCGCAAGCTGGCCCGCCGCCGCGAGCGCAACCGCGCCGAGGCGCCGAGCGCGCGTCAGCAGAAGGTGCTCGCCCGTGTCGACCGCTGGGGCGTGCCCGTGGCGAGCGTCCTCGCCCCCTCGCTGCTGGCGATCTCGCTGACCGCGTTCATCATGATCGCCGCCGGGCTCGACCAGCGCCGCGTCGTCGTCTGGCAGGTCGTCGCCGTCGTGATCTGGGGCGCCCTCTTCGCGGCGCTCGGGTTGGGCGTGCTGAGCCTCACGGCGTAGCGCTCCCTCCGCTCGCGTCGATCGGCCGGTTCCTGCCCCTCCCGGGTGCGGGAAGCAGCAGGAACCGGCC
>JASCOA010000170.1 GCA_029959365.1 Microbacteriaceae bacterium PS02343
GTGCGGCCGTTCGGCCGCCCGAAGGAGCACCACCATGACCGTCCTCATCGACAGCATCGCCGAGCTGCGCGAGCAGCTCGCCCAGGCCGCGGCGGAGGCCGCGATGAACGGCGATGCCGGCTCGATCGCCCTGGTGCCGACCATGGGGGCCCTGCACGACGGGCACCTCGCGCTCGTCGAGCGGGCGCAGGAGCTGGCCGACATCGTCGTCGTCTCGCTGTTCGTCAACCCGCTGCAGTTCGGCCGCGGCGAGGACCTCGACCAGTACCCGCGCACCCTCGACGACGACCTGCGCGTGCTGCGCGACGCCGGCGTGCCGTTCCTCTTCGCGCCGAGCGCCGCCGCGATGTACCCGCGCGGCGGCAGCGAGACGCGCGTCACCGCCGGCGGCGTCGCGAACACCTTCGAGGGCCGCTCGCGCCCCGGCCACTTCGACGGCGTGCTCACCGTCGTCACCAAGCTGCTCAACATCGTGCAGCCCGACGTCGTGCTCTTCGGGCAGAAGGACGCCCAGCAGGCGTTCCTCGTCGGCCGCATGATCGAGAACCTCGACCTGCCGGTGCGCCAGGAGGTCGTCGAGACCGTGCGCGACGACGACGGCCTCGCGCTGTCGAGCCGCAACCGCTTCCTCAGCGCCGACGAGCGCCGCGCCGCCCGGGTGATCCCGACGATCCTCGAGGCCGCCGAGTCGAGCGCCGACCGCGGCGTCGATGCGGTCGTGGCCGCGGCCCAGTCCGTCGCGATGGGGGAGCGGCTCGTCGAGCTCGACTACTTCGCGGTCGTCGATCCCGACACCTTCGCGGCCGTGCCCGACGACCACCGCGGACCGGCCCAGGTGCTCATCGCCGCCCGGGTCGGCACGACGCGGCTCATCGACAACGGGCGCGTCCTGATCGGCTGAGGGCTCGCTCCGACCCCGCCCCCGCTGTCGGAGGTCGCTCCTAACCTGTCCCCATGACGGTGATCCTGGTGCCCGGTTTCTGGTTGACGGCGGAGTCGTGGAGCGCGGTGGTGCCCGCGCTCGAGGCGGCCGGCCACGATGTGCTCGCGGTGACCCTGCCGGGGCTCGACTCGCCCGATGCCGATCGCTCGGGCGTCACCCTCGCCGACCACGTCGGCGCGGTCGTGCAGGCGATCGCGGCGGCCGGGCAGCCGGTCACGCTCGTCGGCCACAGCGGCGGGGCGAGCGTCATCGCGGGAGCGGCGGATGCGCACCCCGAGCTGGTCCGCAGGCTCGTCTACGTCGACAGCGCGCCGCCCTCGCACGGCCAGCCGATCAACGACGAGCTGCCCGCCGTCGACGGGCAGATCCCGCTGCCCGAGTGGGCGGCCTTCGACGAGCCCGACCTGCGCGACCTCACGCCCGAGCTGCGCGACCTGTTCCGGTCGATCGCGGTGCCGCAGCCGGCGCACGTGGCCACCGACCCCGCGGTGCTCGTGAACGACGCCGCGCGTCGCGCGATCCCGGCGGTCATGATCACCACCTCCTATCCGGCCGAGCTCGTGCAGCAGTTCGTCGACCAGGGTGCGCCGTTCGCCGCCGAGTGGGCGGCGACCGAGCAGCGCACGGTCATCGAGCTGCCGACCGGGCACTGGCCGCAGCTCACCAAGCCGACCGAGCTCGCCGCGGCGCTGATCGAGGCGATCGGCTGAGGCTGGCGCCGAGGGCTGCTCGGACTGACCGAGCGGAGCTCGTCGGTTCACGCGAAGCGAGAAGGGGGGGGGGCGCGCCCCCCCCCCCCCCCCCCCCCCCCCCGCCCGGCCGTGGGGGGGGGGGGGGGGGGGGGGCGCGGCCCCCCCCCCCCC
>JASCOA010000171.1 GCA_029959365.1 Microbacteriaceae bacterium PS02343
GGCCCCGAGGGGGCCCGCGCGTTCGCGGCGGCCTCAGCGGGCCGAGTGGTTCAGGAGGCGCGGCGGGCGCGTGCGGCGCGGCGCTTGAGCGCGCGGCGCTCGTCCTCGCTCAGGCCGCCCCAGACGCCCGAGTCCTGCGAGGTCTCGAGGGCGTACTGCAGGCACACCTCAGTCATGGTGCAGCGAGCGCAGACCGACTTGGCCTTCTCGATCTGCTCGACCGCGGGGCCGGTGTTGCCGACGGGGAAGAACAGCTCGGGGTCGGCCGTCAGGCAGGCTGCGTTGTCTCGCCAATCCATGCGGATGGTGCTCCTTTTGGTGTTGGTGTCGCGCGCACGGCCGGGGTGGGGCCGAACCTCGAGAGGGGGCAAGAGGGTGCGCATCGGGGAGGGGTGAAAGATCACGGTTCTCGCGTTCACCACACTGTGCCCGCCGAACGACCTCGGATATGCTCGCATCCCGAACTGACCGAGTCAAGAGCTTTCGTATGGGACAGCACTGTGAGCACAACCCGAGACCCCGGTGCCGTCGGCATCGACCGCGCTGATCGCCCCCGGCGTCCGCGCCAGCTGATCGCCCTGCTGGCCGTGCTCGTGGTGAACGCGCTGCTCATCGCCGCGGGCCTGACCTATCTCGTCGTGGAGCTGCTCGTCGAGCGTCCCGACAGCCTCTCCACCGCGATCGCGATCACTGTCACGGTTGCCCTCGCGATGCTCGGCGCGGTGCTCGTCATCGTGCACCTCGCGCGCGGACGCGCCTGGGCCCGCAGCGGCGCCCTGGTCTGGCAGGCGCTGCAGATCGCGCTCGCCCTCGGCAGCTTCCAGGGGCTCTTCGCCCGCAACGACATCGGCTGGCTCCTGCTGGCGCCCGCGCTCGCGGCCATCGTGCTGCTCTTCCTGCCCGCCGTCGTCGCGGCGACCGGGCGCCGCGAGGGCTGACCGCCCCCGCGGCTCGCGGATCAGGCGTCGATCTTCAGCTTCTTGCGCAGCGACGCGACGTGGCCTGTCGCCTTCACGTTGTACAGCGCGTGGGTCAGCTCGCCCTGCTCGTCGACGACAAAGGTGGAGCGCAGCACCCCGGTGACGGTCTTGCCGTAGAGCGACTTCTCGCCGTAGGCGGCGTACGCCCGGTGCACCTCGAGCTCGGGGTCGCTCAGCAGCGGGAAGTTCAGGCCCTGCTCCTCGCGGAACCGCTGCAGCGCGGGCTGCTGGTCCTTCGAGACGCCGAGCACCTGGTAGCCGGCGGCGGCGAGCGAGTTCAGGTTGTCGCGGAAGTCGCAGGCCTGCGTCGTGCAGCCCGGCGTGCTGGCCTGCGGGTAGAAGTAGACGACCACCTTGCGCCCGGCGAAGTCGGACAGCGAGACGGCCGCGCCGTCCTGGTCGGGAAGGGTGAACGCGGGGGCGGTGCTGCCGGCGGCGAGGCGGGCTTCGGACACGTGGGGGCTCCTTCGAGACGAGCGGATGCGGTGCTCCCATCCTCCCGCACGGCGCCTCCGACGCGCCTCGGGTGGCCGCGCGCCACCCGATTTGGCACGCGCGGAAAAGCCGTGCTAGATTCATCCCTCGGTTCGGGAAACACGAATCACGCACCTCTAGCTCAATTGGCAGAGCAACTGACTCTTAATCAGTGGGTTCTCGGTTCAAGTCCGAGGGGGTGCACCACGAAGGCCCGGCGCGCTCGCGCCGGGGCGTTGCCCGTGGGGGGGGGGGGGGCCTGGCCTCGCCGGCCGTCCGCCC
>JASCOA010000172.1 GCA_029959365.1 Microbacteriaceae bacterium PS02343
CGCCGACTCGAACACGCGCTGCGCGCGCGCGGGCGCCGGGGGGGGCGCGGGGAGGCGCGCGGCGCAGCCGCTCGTCCCGGTCGCCGAACGGCGACCACTGGCCGCCAATTGGTCAACCGGTTGACTTGTGTCGATCGGATGTGCACAATTGCCTGCGGTGCGCGGAACCCCCCGCGACAACGTCGTCTCACCCCAAGGAAGTCAACGTGGACAACCCCACTGCCACCGCGGCCGTCGAGAAATCGACCATCCGCAAGATCTCCATCAGGCTCGTGCCCTTCGTGGCCCTGATGTTCTTCATCAACTACCTCGACCGCACGGCCATCGGCTTCGCCGGCCCCAACGGCATGAGCGACGACCTCGGTCTCTCCGCGGCGCAGTTCGGCTTCGCCAGCGGCGTGTTCTTCATCGGCTACATCCTGCTCGAGGTGCCCAGCAACCTCGCGCTGCACCGCTTCGGCGCCCGCAAGTGGCTCTCGCGCATCATGGTCAGCTGGGGCATCGTCGCACTGCTCTTCACCTGGGTCGGCAGCTTCGAGCACCTCGCGATCCTGCGCTTCATCCTCGGTGTCGCCGAGGCCGGCTTCTTCCCGGGCGCGATCCTCTTCCTGAGCCTCTGGGTGCCTGCCAAGCACCGCGGCAAGATCCTCGCGCTCTTCTACCTGGCGCAGCCGCTCACCAACGTCATCGGCGCCCCGCTCGCGGGCTGGCTCATGACCCACGACGGCATCTTCTTCGGCCTCGAGGGCTGGCGCTTCATGTTCTTCGGCGTCGCGATCCCCGCGATCGTGGTCGGCGTCATCGCGTGGTTCTACCTCGCCGACAAGCCCTCCGAGGCGAAGTGGCTCACGCAGGACGAGCGCACCTGGCTCACCGGCGCGCTGCAGAAGGAGCGCACCGCGACCGAGGCCGTCAACACGAAGGCCCACGGCAAGGGCGGCCTCAAGGTCGCGTTCTCGAGCGGTCGCGTCTGGGTGCTGAGCGGCATCTACTTCGGCTTCATCTACGGCCTCTACGCGCTCGGCTTCTTCCTGCCGACGATCATCGGCGGCTTCGAGGCGCGCTTCGACGTCACCTACGACGTCTTCCAGCGCGGTCTCATCACGGCGATCCCGTACATCCCGGCGGCCCTCGTGCTCTTCCTGTGGTCCCGCGACGCCAGCCGCCGCGGCCTCAAGACGTGGCACATCGCGCTGCCCGCGCTCGTCGGCGGCGTCAGCATCCCGCTGGCGCTCTTCGCCAACAGCCCGGAGCTGACCATCGCCATCATCGCGATCACCGCCTCGGCGATCTTCGCGGCGCTGCCCAACTTCTGGACGCTGCCCACGCAGTTCCTGACGGGCGCCGCTGCCGCGGCCGGTGTCGCGCTGATCAACACCATCGGCAACCTGGCCGGCTTCGCCGCGCCGTACGTCACCGGTGCGCTCAGCGACGCCACGGGCGGCACCTACACCGTGCCGATGTTCGTCGTCGGCGGCGTGATGCTGCTCTCGGCGGCGCTCATGGTCGGGCTCTCCCGCCGCGGGCGCGGCCGCGCCGCCGCCGCCCCGCCCCCGGCGCCCCCCGCCCCCCGCACCCCCCCCCGCCCCCGC
>JASCOA010000173.1 GCA_029959365.1 Microbacteriaceae bacterium PS02343
ATCGATCACTCCCGCCGCCTTCCCAGCATCTGGTGGACGGAGGGTACCGCGGAGCCGCCCCGACCGCGAACGGGCGGGGCGCCTCGTCAGACCTGCGGGATGAGACCGCTGCGCCGCAGGAGCGGCGGCGCAGTCAGCAAGCACAGCCCCCTGGGGCTTCTGATCGGAGCGAAGCGGAGATCAGAAGTCCCAGTCCTCGTCCTCGGTGTTGACGGCCTTGCCGATGACGTAGCTCGAGCCGGAGCCCGAGAAGAAGTCGTGGTTCTCGTCGGCGTTCGGCGACAGCGCCGAGAGGATCGCCGGGTTCACGTCGGTGGAGTCCTTCGGGAAGAGGGGCTCGTAGCCGAGGTTCATCAGCGCCTTGTTGGCGTTGTACATGAGGAACTTCTTGACGTCCTCGGTCAGGCCGACCTGGTCGTAGAGGTCCGCCGTGTACTTGACCTCGTTCTCGTAGAGCTCGAAGAGCAGCGAGAACGTGTAGTCCTTGATCTCCTGTCGGCGCTCCTCCGAGACGAGCTCGAGGCCCTTCTGGAACTTGTAGCCGATGTAGTAGCCGTGCACGGCCTCGTCGCGGATGATGAGGCGGATCAGGTCGGCCGTGTTGGTGAGCTTGGCGCGGCTCGACCAGTACATGGGCAGGTAGAAGCCCGAGTAGAACAGGAACGACTCGAGCAGGGTCGAGGCGACCTTGCGCTTGAGGGGGTCGTCGCCCTGGTAGTACTCCATGACGATCTGAGCCTTCTTCTGAAGGTTCTCGTTCTCGACCGACCAGCGGAAGGCGTCGTCGATCTCGGGCGTCGACGCGAGGGTCGAGAAGATCGAGGAGTAGCTCTTGGCGTGCACGCTCTCCATGAACGCGATGTTCGTGTAGACGGCCTCCTCGTGCGGGGTGAGCGCATCCGGGATCAGGCTGATCGCGCCGACGGTGCCCTGGATGGTGTCGAGCAGGGTCAGGCCGGTGAACACGCGCATGGTGAGCTGCTGCTCGGCCGGCGTGAGCGTGGCCCACGACTGCACGTCGTTCGAGAGCGGCACCTTCTCGGGCAGCCAGAAGTTGTTGACGAGGCGGTTCCAGACCTCGACGTCCTTGTCGTCCTGGATGCGGTTCCAGTTGATCGCCTGCACGCTGTCCACGAGCTTCAGCTTCTCGACCACGGTCGTTGTTCCCTCATTCTGCGGTGGGCATCCACCGCGGCTGTGTTCAAAGCGGAGCGGCCCGAGCGGATCGGGACCGCGGAACGGGGCCCGGGGGGGCGCCCCCCCCCCCCCCACGGGCCCGCCAGCCCCCGTCCCCCCCCCCCCCCGCCCGGCCC
>JASCOA010000174.1 GCA_029959365.1 Microbacteriaceae bacterium PS02343
CGCGCTTCTAACTACCCCGCATAACAACGCGGGCGCCCGACCCAAGCCACCGGCCCCGCGGCGAGGCCGCGGGGCCGTTCGAGGCGCTGGGATCAGCGGATCAGAGCCACTTCGAGGCGAGGTGGTCGGCGACGACGCGGCGCGTGGTGCCGGAGTGCGAGCGCAGCACGATCGACTCGGTGCGGATGATGCCGCCGCGGCGGCGCACGCCGCTGACGAGGTTGCCGTCGGTGACGCCCGTGGCGACGAAGAAGGTGTTGTCGCTCGTGACGAGCTCGTCGGCCGTGTAGACGTGGTCGAACTTGAGGCCCGCCGCGAGGCCCTTCTGCTTCTCGTCGTCGGTCTTGGGCGCGAGCATCGTCTGGATGAAGCCGCCGAGCGCCTTGATCGCGCAGGCGGTCGCGACGCCCTCCGGGCTGCCGCCGGTGCCAACGCAGAGGTCGAAGGTGCCGCCGATCGACGCGGCGTCGATGCCGCCCGCGACGTCGCCGTCGAGCAGCAGCCGGGTGCCGGCGCCCGCTGCCCGGATCTCCTCGATGAGGCCCTCGTGGCGCGGACGGTCGAGCACGGCGACCTGGATCTCGGCGACGTCCTTGCCGAGCTTCTTCGCGAGCTCGCGGATGTTGTCGCCGATGGACGCACGGATGTCGAGCACGCCGTGCGCCTCGGGGCCGGCGACGAGCTTCTGCATGTAGAACACGGTCGACGCGTCGAGCATCGAGCCGCGGTCGGCGGCGGCGATCATCGAGATCGCGTTGCGGCGCCCGCTGGCCGTGAGCGAGGTGCCGTCGATCGGGTCGACCGCGATGTCGCAGGCGGGTCCCCGTCCGGTGCCGACGTGCTCGCCGTTGAAGAGCATCGGGGCGTTGTCCTTCTCGCCCTCGCCGATCACCACGACGCCGTCGAAGTCGACCGTGCCGAGGAACTTGCGCATCGCGTCGACGGCCGCGCCGTCGGCCGCGTTCTTGTCACCGCGCCCGATGAAGGGCACCGCGCGGATCGCCGCCGCCTCGGTCGCGCGGACCAGCTCGAGAGCCAGGTTCCGGTCGGGGTGGGAGAGCAGTGTCGCGTCGGTTCCAGTCACCCCCCGATTCTAGGGCCGCGGCGGTGCGTCGATCCCGCGCGCGAAGCCGCAGCGCGGGCGTCGGATGCCCGCAACCGGGAACGGCGGAAGGGGGGGGGGCCCCCCGCGGGGGGGGGGGGCGGGGGGGGGGGGGGGGGGGGGCCCGGGGGGGGGGG
>JASCOA010000175.1 GCA_029959365.1 Microbacteriaceae bacterium PS02343
GGGGGGGGGCGATGGGGCTGTGTGGGGCCGAGCCGCGCGCGTGGGCGGGCCGCACCGCCGGCGCTGACCGCTGCGCCGGCGCCGGCCGCGCGGCCACGATGAGGCGCGCGCCGGCGAGCGTCAGCGCCGGCGCCACGATGAGCAGCACGGGCCACTGCTCGAGCAGGGGCAGATGCTCCTGCAGCCACCACCGCGCGCCGTACACGCCGATGCCCGCCGCGATCAGCGCGACCCCGAGCCCGACCCTCGTGCGCTGCCAGCGGTGCTCCATGCGGCCTCCCTCATCCGCTTCCATGCTGACGGCACGAGCGGATGCGCGGAAGCGACCTTGGTCGCATCCTGGCGCGAGATGGCCGGTTCCATAGCCTCGAGGCATGCCGTCGTCCTCCGAGCACTCCTATCCGCGGAACGAGCGGCTCGCGGAGCTGCGCCGTGCCGCGTACTCGCGCGACGCGAGCGAGGACGATCGTGCTGCGCTCGCGGCGTTCGAACGCGAGCATTCCGCGGCGCTCGCCCTCCCGCCGGCGCCCGCGCGTCGTCGTTCCGCCTGGCCCGTGGCGCTCGGCGCGCTCGTGCTCGGGGCGGCGCTCGGTGCGGCGACGGTCGTCGTCAGCACGGGCCTGCTACGGGGCGATGCCTTCGACCGGTTCGCCGCTGCGGCTCCGGCCGATCGAGCCGCGATCGCCGAGGTCTCGGCCCTGCTCGCGATGAGCACCCGGGAACCGGGCACCGTCTGGACCGGCTGAGCCATCGGCAGCTCCGTGATCGCGGGTCCGGTCCCGTTGCACTCCTCGCACGGCGTCGATCTCCACGCCGTGCTCGAGATCGTCTGGCGAGCCGACGACTCGGTGACGATCCGCGAGGCGGACCTCAGCAGGATTCCATGAGCGAGCGCTAGCGTCGCGGCATGAGCAGCCTCTTCGACTCCATCCGCAAGGCCGGCTTCCGCCGCGGCCCGCAGCGCCTCTTCGGCGGCATCGCCGGCGGCCTGGCCTCCCGCTTCGGCTGGAACGTCTGGCTGGTGCGCCTGCTGATCCTGCTCGCGTTCCTGCTGCCCGTGCTCGGCTGGGTGGCGTACGTGATCGTCTGGGTGGTCACGCCCTGGCAGGACGGCTCCATCCCGCTCGAGCGGGTGCTCGGCCGCCGCGGACCCCCAACGCCCAGCACAGCGCCCCACCCCCCGCCCGCCGGCCCCACATAAGCATCG
>JASCOA010000176.1 GCA_029959365.1 Microbacteriaceae bacterium PS02343
GACGACGACGAGCCGCGGCTCGTCGTGCTCCCCCGCCGGGCGTCCCGCACCGTAGTCGACCGCGAGCGCCAGCGACGCGGGCGACGCGTCCGCGAGGCTCACGTCGACGCCGCGCTCGGAGAGCGCCAGTCCGATGCTCGTGCCGAGCAGCCCGGTGCCCACGATGCGCACGGGTCCCGCGAGCCGACGGTCGTCGGCGGGAACGGGACCGCTCATCGCTGCCGGCCCCCACCGCCGCGCGGTCCACCGTCACGACGCGGTCCGCCGTTGCCGCGGGGCCCGCCGTTGCCGCGGGGCCCGCCGTCACGGCTCGGCCCTCCGTCGCGGCTGTACCCGCCACCTTCACGGCGCGGTCCGCTGTCACGGTTGAAGCCACCGCCTTCGCGACGCGGGCCGCCGTCGCGGCTGTACCCGCCACCGTCGCGGCTCTGCCCACCGTCGCGGTTGTAGCCCCCGCCTTCGCGGCGCGGCCCGTTGTCCCGGTTGAACCCGCCGCCTTCGCGGCGCGGCCCACCATCGCGGCTGTAGCCACCGCCCTCACGGCGCGGCCCGCCGTCACGGCTGTACCCGCCACCGTCGCGGCTCTGCCCACCGTCGCGGCTGTAGCCCCCGCCCTCACGACGCGGCCCGCTGTCCCGGTTGAACCCGCCGCCTTCGCGGCGCGGCCCACCGTCGCGGCTGTACCCGCCACCATCGCGGCTCGGCCCGCCCTCGCGGCGGAAGCCGCCGCCCTCGGTGCGGGGTCCGCTGTCGCGGCTGTAGCCACCCTCGCGACGCGGAGCGCCGTCACGCCGGTCGCCGCCGAAGCCGCGGTCGTCCCGACGGGGTCCGTCATCGCGCCGGCCCTGTGAGGAACCGCCGTCGCGTCGCGGTCCGAAGTCGCGGCGCGGGGCGCCCTCGCGCCGGTCGCCACCGTAGCCACGGTCGTCACGACGCGGTCCGCCGTCACGACGGGGCCCGTCGTCCCGGCGAGCTCGGTCATCCCGACGGGGGCCGTCGTCGCGACGGGGTCGGTCGTCCCGACGAGGCCGCTCGTCGCGGCCGCCCCGGGCCCCGCGGCCCTGGTGCTCGTCGCGGCGCTCGCGCTCCTCGCGGGAGTCGCGCTCGCGCTCGTCGCGTCCGCGGCGGGGCGCCTCACGGCGCGGGCGCTCGTCCCGGGCCGCCGGCACGCCGCGCTGCGCGGCGCCGCCGCGCACCTTCGC
>JASCOA010000177.1 GCA_029959365.1 Microbacteriaceae bacterium PS02343
TCAGTTGTGTATAAGAGACCGGCCCTGAGGCGCCGCTGATCGCGGGCGTGGCCGACGAGCTGCGCGAGCGCGGCATCGCCGTGTTCGGCCCCGGCCGCGCCGCCGCGCAGCTCGAGGGCTCGAAGGCCTTCGCCAAGCACATCATGGACGTCGCCGGCGTGCCGACCGGCGCCGCGACCCAGGCCGCCACGCTCGAGGCGGCCATCGCCGCGATCGACGGGATCGGCGCCCCCTACGTCGTCAAAGCCGACGGCCTGGCCGCGGGCAAGGGCGTCATCGTCACCGAGGACCGCGACGCGGCCATCGAGCACGCGCGCTACTGGCTGACCCACGGCGAGGGCGGCGTGCTGGTCGAGGAGTTCCTCGCAGGACAGGAGGTCTCGCTCTTCCTGCTCAGCGACGGCACCCACGTGCTGCCGCTGCAGCCGGCCCAGGACTTCAAGCGCGCGCTCGACGGCGACCAGGGCCCGAACACCGGCGGCATGGGCTCGTACTCGCCGCTGAACTGGCTGCCGGAGGGCTTCGTCGACGAGGTCATCGAGACCGTCGGCCTGCCGACCGTGCGCGCACTCGCCGCGCAGGGCACCCCCTTCATCGGCCTGCTCTACTGCGGCCTGATCGTCACCGACAAGGGCATCCGGGTGATCGAGTTCAACGCGCGCTTCGGCGACCCCGAGACCCAGATCGTGCTGCCCCGCCTGATCACACCGCTGAGCGACCTGCTCTTCGCCGCCGCGACGGGCGGCTGCGCCGCGATGCCGCGCCCCGAGTTCAGCGAGCAGGCCGGCGTCACGGTGGTGCTGGCGAGCGAGAACTACCCCGAGGCCCCGATCACGGGACGCGTGCTGGGCGGCCTGGCCGAGGCCGAGCAGGTGGAGGGCGTGCACCTGGCGCACGCCGCCACGACGCTCGACGACGAGGGCCGCTTCGTCGCCACCGGCGGCCGCGTGCTCAGCGTCGTGGCGCTCGGCGCCGACTTCGCCGAGGCCCGCGAGCGCGCCTACGAGGCCATCGGCCGCATCACCCTCGAGGGCGGGCAGTTCCGCACCGACATCGCCGCCAAGGCGGTCTGAGCGCGACAGCGCAGGCCGCGAGCGGATGCGCGGGGCCGCGCCACGCGCATCCGCTCGTCGCCTCGGCGGCGCAGCGCGTCGGCGGTCCCGCGGCCGCGCTGAT
>JASCOA010000178.1 GCA_029959365.1 Microbacteriaceae bacterium PS02343
CGCCCGCCCGCCGCGGCGTCGACCACCCCGCGCCGGCGCGGGCAGGCGCCCCCCGCGGCCCGCAGCCCCGCGATGAAGCGCGCCGCGGGCTGGCGGGCCGCGAAGGCGAGCTGGTCGACCCGGTCGAGGGGCGGCTCGAAGGCCAGCGCGACCTCGAGCTCGGGCGGGGGCACCCGCGGCTGCACGGCACGCGGGTCGCGGCCCGCGGCGAGCGCGTGCGCCCGGGCGCCGGCCTCGCCGAAGCGGTCGCGCACCGCGGTGGCGTCGAGCGCGGCGAAGCCGCCGAGCGTGCGCACCCCGAGCCGGCGCAGCAGTGCGGCGAGCTCCTCGTCGCCGAGCGCCGTCACGGGCAGCCCGGCGAGGAACTCGGCCGCGCCGCCCGGCGGCACCGCGAGCACCGTGCCGGCCTCGGCCGCGCGGGCGGCCTGCTCGGCCGTGTAGGGCCCCTCCGCGATGCCGAGGCGCGCCCCCGGCAGGGCGACGGCCCGCAGCAGCTCGTCGCCCGCGGCCGCCTCGCCGCCGTAGAAGCGCGCGGGGCCCCGGGCGCGCAGCGCGCAGAGTCCGGGCCTGATGGCCTGCACACCGGGCATGACCGCCTCGATGCGGTCGAGCACCGGTTCGAAGGCGCGGTGGTCGGCGGCCGGGTCGTACTGCAGCAGCTGCAGCGCCGGGCTGCGGGACTGCGCGTCGCGCAGCCGCTGCCCGCGGCGCACCCCCTCCGTCCGGGCCGCGGACGAGCAGGCGAGCACGAGCCCCTTCTCCACGAGGGCGAGCGGATGCGCGGGGTCGATGCCCGCATCCGCCACCGCAGCGAGCACGGGCCAGTCGGGCACCCAGAGCAGCATCGTGCGCACCGGTTCGGCGGCCGGCCGCACGGCGCCGGGCCGTGCCGGCGCGCGATCCCAGGGGGACGGGCTCGGCGGGCTCATGCGGGGCCGCCTGCGCGCAGGTGCAGCCGGCTCGTGCAGCGCCCGCATCCGCGAAGGTCGCCGTCGGCGCCGCTCGCGAGATCCGGGCCGCTCACGACACCGCCGCCGTCCGCGCCTCGAGGCCGACGAGCTCGACGGCCTCCCCGGCCATCGCCGCGGCCGCGGGCTCGCGGGCGGCCGCCGCCCCGTCGGCACCCAGGTCGTCGCCCCCGGGCGCCGCCGCCGCGGCGCCCCCGCCCGGC
>JASCOA010000179.1 GCA_029959365.1 Microbacteriaceae bacterium PS02343
CCGGCCGGGGCGACACCCGCCGCCGGCCCCCGCCCCGGCCGCGGGCCCCCCCCGCGGGGGGGGCCCCTTCCACGTGGTGCTGCTGCGCGTCAGCGCTGCGAGCGGGCGAGCTCCGAGAGCATCGCGGGCGTGCTGGAGGTGCTGAAGTCCATGTCCTCGAGGCCGTAGCCCGGGATCACGGCGTCCTCCATGGCGGCGGTGAGGCCGGCGCCGGGCTCGATGCCGACGATGCGGTTGCCGAAGAGGTCGGCGTTCTCGGCCAGCTCGGCGAGCGAGTCGATCGGGGCGTCGGCGCTGACGGCGACCGTGAGCACGGCCTCGTCGTTCCAGGCGCCGAGCTCCACCATGTCGTCGCCGTACTGCTCGACGTAGGACTCGTGGGTCAGCGGCAGCCAGACGTCGAGGGTGACGTCGAAGTCGCCCTGGCTCACGCCCACGAAGACGGGGCCCGCGTCGGCGTACTGCAGCTCGACGGTGTAGCCGGCGTTCTCGAGCACGTACTCCCAGAGCAGCGAGACGGCCTCGCCCTCGGGCCAGCCGTTGAAGACGCCGATGGTGATGTCCTCCTGGTCGCCGCCGACCGTGGTGGCGTCGCTCAGGCCGTCGACGTACTCCTGGTTCTCGGCGGCCCACTCCTCGACGAGGCCGGGGTACTCGTCCACCCCGGCGTCGGCGTTCTCGTTGTAGAGCACGTTCTCGAGGCTGTAGAGCAGCTCGCTCGACATGGCGAAGTCGCTGATCCACTGGCTGGCCTGCGGGTAGTCGGTGTCGAAGCCGGTGCGACCGTAGGAGTAGATCGACTCGGTCTGGCCGAGCGCGCCCTCGGGGTCCTCGAGGTCCTTGATGTCGTAGGCGTCGTAGGCCCAGTGCGGGCGCCAGAGCGTGACCGCGATGTAGTCGCCCTCGGCGGCGTCGTCGCCGGAGCCGCCGGTGCTGGCGCAGCCGACTCCGGTCGCGGCGATGACGCCTGCGGCGCCGATCGCCAGAGTGGTGCGGATGCTGTTCTTCATCGTTCGTTCCTTTCGTCCCGCTTGCTGTGCGCGGGTGATTGGTGACGGAGGGCGCAAGGGAGCGCCCGGGCGCGGGGGGGGGGGGGGGGGGGGGGGGGGGGGGGGGGGGGGGGGGGGGGCACGAGCGCGCCCCCCCCCCCGCGGGGGGGGGGGGG
>JASCOA010000017.1 GCA_029959365.1 Microbacteriaceae bacterium PS02343
GGCGCATCCGCGCTGCGGATGCGCCCTTCATCGCGATGCTGCGGGTCAGCGGTCGCCCTTGAGGGTGTCGCCGATCGCGTTGCCGGTCTTCTTGACCGAGGCCGCGGCCTGGTCCTTCTTGCCCTCGGCGGCGAGCTTGTCGTTGTTGGTGACCTCGCCGACCTTCTCCTTGGCCTTGCCCAGGAGGTCCTGCGCGGTGTTCTTGATGTCGTCCGTGGCCATGATGTTCTCCTTCTGATGGTGGGGTGCCCCCGGGGATCGGGGACGGATGGTGATGGCTTCAGTGGGTGCGCGTGCTGCCTGCGAAACGGGTGCGCAGCCCGGTCGTGATGTGGGTCACGACCGGCGGGGCCTCGCCGAGGAGCTCGTCCGCGGTCGCGACCGCCGCGCTGACGCGGCGGTGCACGTTCGCGAGGTCCGCCCCGCGACGCACCTGCACCTCGGCCAGGAGGGTGCGGCCCTTCTTGCCGAACGCGCGCAGGCGCACGTGGAGCACCTCGCCTTCGCCGTCGAGCTCACGGCGCAGGATGCCCTCGATCAGGTTCGCGTCGACGCTCACGGCGTCCTGCTCGATCGCGGTGCCGTCGGCGCCGCGGCCCCGGGTGAGCGTCACGGCCAGCGCGACGATCACGGCCAGCACCGCGAGCACGATGATCGCGATGGGCAGGATCGTGCCGAGCTGATCGAGCCCGAGCGACGGGACCATGAGCCCTGCCGGCTCGAGCAGGTACTGCTCGATCTCGGGGCGCAGCAGCAGGGCTGCACCGGCGAGGGCGATCACGGCCAGCAGGAGCAGGGCGAGACGGTTGAGGAAACGGTTGCTACGGGTCATCGTCCGACCACTCCTGCCTGCTCGATACGGCTGCGGGCCCGGACGGCGGGTCGCACCGCGAGGCGCTCGAGCTCGCGCTCGGTCGCCCGATCCACATCCTCGCGCGACACCGCGAAGCCCGAGGTGGGTCGCAGCGACACGTCCGCCTTCCGGCGGCCGATGGAGGTCGATGCGCGGTCGCGCTCGACACCGGCGGTGCTGGCCGCGGCACGCGAGAGCGCACCGGCCAGCACGTCGTCGTCGACGACCACGAGCATCCGCTCGTCCGCCAGCTCGTGCCGACCGAGACGGCCCGGCGCGAACGCGAGCACCAGCAGCACGAGGCCGATCATGACGGCCGCGGCGGCGACGCCGAAGCGCAGCGCCTCAGCGCCCGTGACGGTCTCGATGACCTGCAGCGGCGCCTGCCAGAGCGCGGGCGCCCCGACGAGCTCGAGCACCGACTCGATGGCGAGGTAGACCAGCGGCAGGGCCGCGATCCACAGCGCGATCGAGACCGCGACCGACCGGGAGCGGTGCCGCATGCGGCGACCGTAGCGGCTTCGCATCCGCTCGTTCATCGCACCCTCCTCGGTTCGACGTCGTGCAGCCCGGTCACGCGAATGCGCGCCGTGCTGATCTGCGCGCCGGTGAGCGTGGGCCCATCGGCGAGCACCCGACGCTGCGCGGCCTCCGCGGCAGCGAGCACCGTCCTCCCGCGCCCGAGGGCGACGGGTGCGGTGACGGCGACGCCGAGGCGACCGCCGGCATCGTGCAGGCGCACGCCGCTCGTGTCGGCGGGGACCCCGAGCTCCTCGGCGGCGAGAGCTCCGAGCGTGCGCTCGATGGCCCTGCTGCTGAGCGAGACCCGGCCCGCCGGCGACGTGCCGTCCATCAGCCGACCCTGCGGCCGCGGGCGGCGTCGAACGCCGCGCGCAGGTCGAGACGACCGGTGACGGTCGCGCCGATGAGGGCGCCGATCGCGCCGATCAGGGCGACGAGGACCGCGCCCCAGAATCCGAAGGCGAGGCCGGCGAGAGCCAGGACGACTCCCGCCGCCGCGCCGTAGACGTAGCCGTTCACGAGACGCGCGGCTCCTCGGCCTCGTCCTTGTCGTCCTCGCCCTGGATGAAGACGTCGGTGACGATGACGTTGACCTCGGCGACCTTCATGCCGACGAGCTCGGTGATGGTGCGGGCGACCGACTTGCGCACGGCCTCGGCGACCTCCTGCAGGGGCTCCGGGTACTCGACGACGATGGTCACGTCGGCGGCGACCTCGGTCTCGCCGACCTCGACCTTCACGCCCTGCGACAGGTCCTTGTTGCCGATGGCCTCGCGGATGTTGCCGACGAGGCGGGCGGCGCCGGCGCCGAGCGCGTGCACGCCGGGCACCTCGCGGGCGGCGATGCCCGCGAGCTTCGCGACCACGGGGTCGACGATCGTGGTCTTGCCCGTCGAGGCGACGGCGGGGGCGGTGGTGTTCTGCGACATCGGGGACGTTCCTCTCGGTGGGCGCCAGGTGCGGCGCGTTGTTGCTGTCGTCACTGTGACGCACCGAGCGGCCCATTCGTCACGGCCCGGGACTGTGCAAGCACCGAGGACGAACCGAGTGAACCCTGAACGCCGACTTCGACGACAGGATCGCGACCAATCGTCGCTTAACTCGCCCCTCGCGCGGGGGTCAGGAAAGCGCTTGCGGATGTCAGAGCCACTTCTTGAGCTTGAACGCCGTCCACAGTCCGGCCGCCAGCGCGACCATGCCGAGCAGCGCGAGCGGGTACCCGAGCTCGTGGTCGAGCTCGGGCATGCCCTCGAAGTTCATGCCGTACACGCTGCTGATCAGGCTCGGTGCGAAGAGGATCGCCGCCCAGCTCGTGATCTTCTTGATCTCCTCGTTCTGGGCGATGCTCTGCTCGGAGAGCTTCTTGGTCTCCTCGCTCTGCGCCAGGCTCGCCTCCGACAGCTCGCGCATCGCCTCGTTCTGCTGCTGCGTGACGAGCGTGCTGTGCACCGTGAGGGCGTTCTCGAGCAGCACGCGGAACGCATCCGCTCGCTCGGCGATGCGCAGCGAGTGGTCGAGCACGTCGCGGTACCGGGCCTGCAGCTCCTCCCCCGTGCCGTACTTGTGCGCACCGCGCAGCAGCGCCTCGAGGATGCCGCGCAACGGGCTCGTGGCGCGCTGGAACGCGATCACCTCGCTGAGCAGCTCGTAGATGCGTCGGGTGACCGCCTGATCGCCGGCGAAGAGCTGGTCCTCGATCTCGTCGATGTCGTTCTCGAGGCCGGCGATCACGGGCCCGTAGCCGTCGACCACCTGGTCGAGCACGCCGTAGAGCACCGCCTCGGGGCCGAGGCGCAGCAGGTCGCTGGCGTGCTCCAAGCGCTGGCGCACGCCGACGAGCTCGGGCCGCGCAGCGTGCCGCACGGTCACGACGAAGCGCGGGCCGACGAAGAGGTGGATCTCGCCGAAGTGCACCGTCTCGGTCTCGTCGACGTACCAGGCCGGGCGCAGCACAGTGAAGAGGGTGTCGTCGTAGCGCTCGAGCTTCGGGCGCTGGTGGCCCTTGCGGGCGTCCTCGATGGCGAGCGGATGCAGCGCGAACTCCGCCGCCACCGAGGCCAGCTCCTCCGCGCTCGGCTGGAACAGCCCGATCCAGGCCATGCCGCCGTGCTCGTGCAGCTGCTCGTAGGTCTCGTCGAGGCTCGCCGGGGTGCTGCGGCGCACGCCGTCCACGTAGATGCCGTTGTCGATGAGCGACATGCGCTCTCCTGCCTGCTCGCGCAGCGCAGTGCGGAGTGACCGCGAGGATCAGCGGGCGCGGACCGGCTCCGAGAGGAGGATCGAGGTCAGCGCCAGACGATGATCACCGGACATCCGAACCGCACCGCCTCTCGTCGTTCCGCGCCGGTCCGTTCGCCGACGACCGGCCCAGCCTAGACCCGGGCGCCGCCGCGCGGCCTACGAGGGGACGCGGCGCGGCGGCGCTCAGGTGCCGCGGCGCTCAGGCGCTGAGGTCGAGCTCCAGGCCCACGCCCCGCACCCTCGCCTCGCGCACGAGCAGGTCGGCGATCGCGAGGTCCTGCGCGCCGATGCCCACCGAGTCGAACAGGGTGATCTGCTCGACGCTGGTGCGGCCCGGGCGCAGCCCCGCCAGCACCTGCCCGACCGTGCCGACGACGTCGCTCACCGCGATCGCGCCCTCGCCGACCGCGAGCATGAGGTCACCCGACTTGCTCTGCGCCGTAGCCAGGTCGTCGACCCAGACGGAGGAGCGGGCCATCGCGAGCGCGTCGACCTCGCGCTCGTCGGGGCGCGGGCGCGCGCCGACGACGTTGAGGTGCTGGCCCGGCCGCAGCCAGCGCCCGCTGACGATCGGGGTGATGGAGGGGGTGAGCGTGCAGACCGCATCCGCTCGCTCGAAGACGTCGGCGCAGTCGTCGACGACCTCGATCGCGCCCGACCAGTCGAGCGAGTCGGCGAGCGCCGTAGCCCGCTCGCGGGTGCGCGACCAGATGACCAGGCGATCCCAGTCGCGCACGCCGCGCAGCGCCTCGACGTGCTCGCGGGCGAGGCCGCCCGCACCGACGAGGCCCAGCACGCGGCTGTCCTCGCGGGCGAGGGCGCGGGTGGCGACCGCGCTCGCGGCCGCCGTGCGCACCCGGGTGGGCACACCGCCGTGCAGCAGCGCGACGGGCGCGCCGTCCTCGCGGTCGAGCACGGTGATCATCGAGCGCTGCGTCGGCAGGCCGCGGCCGCCGTTGTCGGGCACGTCGGCGAGCAGCTTGACCGCGGCGGTGCCGGTGGCCTCCGACAGCGCCGCCATGAGCACGTAGCGGCCGGTGCCCGCATCCGTCCTCATGGACGTCGGCGCCGGCTGGTCGGCGGTGCCGCGGGCGATGTCGGCGAAGACCTGCGCCACGGCCCGCTCGGTGGCCGGCCTGTCGACCAGGCCCTCGAGCTGGGATGCGGTGAGCACGATCATGCGGCGCCCACGAGCTCGAGGCCCTCGGCCACGACGGCACCGCGGAACAGCACCGTGCGGTCGGGCAGGCGGTCCATGACCGCGCTCGTGACCGTCTCGCCGGCGATGAGCTGCAGGTCGGCGGGGTCGCCGACCGCCAGACCCGGGCGATCGAGGTGCCCGCGCAGCGCCGGCGCCGTGCCGAGCACCGAGCGGCCGCCCACCGTGGCGACGGCCATGCAGTGCTCGATGTCCTCGTCGCGGCGGAAGCCGTTCGTGAAGGCCAGCTGCCAGGTGCGGTCGAGCATGTCGGCGTTGCCGTACGGCGTCCAGTAGTCGCGCTGGCCGTCCTCGCCGAGACCCAGGCGGATGCCGTGCTCGGCGAGCAGCAGCGTCGGCAGCGGCTTCGCCGGGGCGATGGTCGCCCAGGCGATGTCGAGCTCGGCGAACTGCTCGAGCAGCGCCACGAGCTGCTCGCGCGGCAGCTCGCCGAGGCCGTAACCGTGCGAGATGGTGACGCGGCCCGTCATGCCGAGCGCGCGGGTGCGCTCGATGATGAGCTCGGCCGAGAACCTCGCCAGCTGGTCGGGCTCGTGCAGGTGGATGTCGATGGGCGCGTCGAAGCGCTCGGCCAGCCCGAAGACCAGGTCGAGGTGCTTCGCCGGGTCGCGGTCGAGCATGCACGGGTCGATGCCGCCGACCACGTCGGCGCCCTGGCGCATCGCCTCCTCGAGCAGCTCGAAGGAGCCCTCCTCGCGCAGCAGGCCGGCCTGCGGGAAGGCGATCACCTCGACCGTGGCGCGGTCGGCGTGCGCCTCCTTCGCCGCGAGCACGCCGTGCAGCCGCTCGAGCCCGGCGTCGACGTCGACCTGCGCGTAGCTGCGGGTGCTCGTCGTGCCGCGGGCGATCATGCGCCCGAGCGTCTCGGTGGTGCGCTCCGCCATCGTGGCCTCGGCGCCCCGCCAGTTGGCGCGGTCGTTGAGCATCATGCTCCACACCCCGGGCGAGCCGGTGTGCGGGCGGAACGGCAGGCCGATGCGGGTGGAGTCGAGGTGCACGTGCACGTCGGCGAAGGAGGGGAGCAGGATGCGGTCGCGCCCCTCGATCACCGTCTCGCCCGGCTGCGGGGCCGATCCGCTCGGCAGGATCTGTGCGATCGCGCCGTCGACGAGCCGCACGTCGGCGGCCGGGCCGCCCCAGGGGCGGGCGCCGGTGATCAGCGAAGCGCCGCTCACCTCGAGCTCGCCGCTCACTTGAACACCGTCTGGGAGAAGTCGAACAGGCCGTCCGCGCGGGGCGTCCAGTCGAGGTCGGGGTCGGCCGCGTAGTTGTTCATCGGCACGTAGAGCGGCACGAAGTAGCCCTGCTCGTTGCTGTAGCTCAGCAGCTCGGCGAAGACGTCGAGACGGGCATCGCCCGTGACGCCGCGCTGCTCGGCGGCGAGCTCGGCGGTCAGCGGGTCCTGCGCGTAGTTGTTGTTGCCGGCGGTCTCGTAGAAGTCGGTGAGCGGCAGGTCGCCGTCCACGGTCGAGGGCGCCCAGGTGTTGAGGTAGATGCCCTGCATCTCACGGCCGCGCACCTTGAGGGTGTGCGCCTGCTGGTCGGCGCCGCGCAGGTCGATCGTGATGCCGACGTCGGCGAGCGAGGCCTGGATGGTCTGCGCCACCTCGGAGGAGAGCGGGATGCGGCCGTCGGTCGCGTAGTCGAAGGGGATCGCCTCGCCGGCGTAGCCCGCCTCGGCGAGCAGCTCGCGGGCGCGCTCCGGGTCGAAGCCGGGGTCGGTCACGTCGTCGCTGTAGCCCTCGACGGCCGGGGCGAGCATGGCGGTCGCCGGCTCGGCGAGACCGCTGAGCAGACCGTCGGTGATGGCTTCCTTGTCGATGGCCAGGCTGATGGCCTCGCGGATGCGCGCATCCGCCAGCACACCGCTGGTCGAGTTGACGCCGAGGAAGACGACGCCGTTCGAGAGCGCCGAGAAGACCTGCGCGGCCCCCTGGCCGTCGACCGTGGCGACCTGGGTCGGGCCGATCGGCGCGACGTCGAGGCTGCCGGAGAGCACGCCGTTGACGCGCGACTCGTCGGAGGAGACGGGCTGCAGCGAGATCCGCTCGATCTCGGGCGCCTCGCCCCAGTAGCTCTCGCTGCGCACGAGGTCGTAGGAGACGCCCGTCCGGATGCTGTCGAAGACGTAGGGGCCCGAGCCGATCGGCTCCTGCGCGAAGGCGTCGGCCCCGACCTCCTGGTAGGTGTCGGCCGGCACGACCGAGATGAGCGAGGTGTTGCGCGGGAACGCCGAGAACGGCGAGTTCAGGGTGAAGCGCACCGTGAGCTCGTCGATTGCCTCGACCGAGGCGACGGAGCTGAGGTAGGCGAAGTTCTCGCCGGTGGGGTCGTCGAGGATGGTCTGGTACGAGAAGGCGACGTCCTCGGCGGTGATGGCCTCGCCGTTGCTGGCCTCGACGCCCTCGCGCAGGGTGAAGTCCCACTGGGTGAGGTCGTCGTTCGAGGTCCACTCGGTGGCGAGCTTGGGCGCGAGCTCGCCGTCGGCGGTGATCGCCACGAGCTGGTCGAAGGTGTGGAAGAACACCGAGAGCACGACGAGGGCGCCCGAGCGGATGGGGTCCATCGAGGTCGGGTCGGTGGGGATCGCGGCCACGATCTCGGTGGGCGCCTCGCCGTCGGCGGCGGCGTCGTCGAAGCCGCCGGCGCAGCTCGTGAGCAGCAGGGTACCGGTGGCGGCGAGCGCGCCGGCGGCGAGCAGGCGGCTGCGGAGGGCGTGCTGGGGCATGGTGATCCTCGGTTCTGTGGTGGAGGGGGTCGGGGGACGTTCTGCGGTGGAGCGGTTCAGGGGACGTTCCGCGCTGGAGCGGTTCAGGAGACGCGGAGCGGACGGCGCCCGCGGCGCGGCCCGTCGAGGCGCGGCACCGCGTCGAGCAGCTGGCGGGTGAAGGGGTGCTGCGGGTCGCGGAAGATCTGCGCCGTCGGCGCCTCCTCCACCACCCGCCCCTGCTGCATGACGACGACCCGGTCGGCGATGCTGCGCACCACGCCGAGGTCGTGCGAGATGAAGAGGTAGCCGAGGCCGTGCTCGCGCTGCAGGCCGTCGAGCAGCTCGAGCACCTGGGCCTGGATCGAGACGTCGAGCGCCGAGACGGGCTCGTCGAGCACGAGCAGCTTCGGGCGCAGGGCCAGCGCGCGGGCGATGCCCACCCGCTGGCGCTGCCCGCCGGAGAGCTGGCCGGGCAGGCGCTTCGCGTGCCCTTCGTCGAGGCCGACGTCCTCGAGCAGCTTCGTCACCGCGGCGCGGGTGTACGCGCGGCGGATGCGCAGCGGCTCGGCGACCAGCTCGTGCACGGTGAGCCGCGGGTCGAGCGCCGAGTACGGGTCCTGGAAGACGATCTGCGCGCGCTCGCGCTCGGCGGCGGTGCGGGCCGCGAGCTCCTTGCGCACCGGCTCGCCGCCGAGCACGACGGCGCCCTCGATGGCGGGCTGCACGCCGAGCACGGCCTTGGCCAGCGAGCTCTTGCCGCAGCCGGACTCCCCGACCACGGCGACCGTCTCGCCGGCGGCGATGCGCAGGGAGACGCCGTCGACCGCGCGCACCGGCGCCTTGCGACCGGGCACCCGGTACTCGACGACGATGCGGTCGGCGACCAGCGCATCCGGCTCCCCCGCGCGCACCGCGGGCGCCGTGCGCTCGGACTCGGCGGGCATGGCGGCCATGAGGCGCTTCGTGTAGTCCTCGGCCGGGGCGTCGAGCACGGCGCGGGTGGCGCCCGTCTCGACGACGCGGCCGTGGTGCATGACCGCGAGCCGGTCGCTGTTCTCGGCGACGAGGCCGAGGTCGTGGGTGATGAGCACGAGGGCCGAGCCGGTGCGCTCGCGCACCTCGGCGAGCAGGTCCATGACCTGGGCCTGCACGGTCACGTCGAGCGCGGTGGTCGGCTCGTCGGCGATGAGCAGCAGCGGATCGTGGGCGATCGCCATCGCGATCATCGCGCGCTGGCGCATGCCGCCCGACCACTGGTGCGGACGGGTGCCGGCGCGCTCGGCGGCGTCGCGCACGCCGACGGAGGTCAGCAGCTCGACGGCGCGCTCGCGGGCCGCCCGGCGGCTCATCGGCGCGTGCACCCGCACCGCGGAAGCGACCTGCGCGCCCACGGCCCGCAGCGGGTCGAGCGACGACATCGGGTCCTGGAAGACCATCGCGGCGGTGCGCCCGCGCAGAGCCCGCAGCTCGCGCTCCCCCGCCCAGACGCCGGCCCCGACGTCGACGAGCACGTGCTCGTCGATCGCGATGCGGCCGCCCGCGACGCGGGTGCCGACCGGCAGCAGGCCGAGCGCGGCGAGCACCGTGAGGCTCTTGCCCGAGCCCGACTCGCCGACGACGCCGAGGGCCTCGCCGCGGTCGACGTGCAGCGAGACGCCGTCGACGAGGGCGCGGGGCGCATCTCCAGTGGTCTCGATGCGCAGGTCCTCGATGCGCAGCACGGCGCTCATCGCATGCCTCCCTTCCGCAGCAGGCCGCCGCGGGTCTCCGCCGTGAACTGCTGGCTCAGGAACTGCGCGCCGCCGACGGCGAGCAGCATGACGATGCCCGGCAGCAGCGCCAGCCAGGGGTCGGCGCCGAGGTGGCGCTGGCCGTCGAAGATCATCGACCCCCAGCTCGGCACGGGCGGCTGCACGCCGAGGCCCAGGTACTCGAGCGACGAGGTGATGAGCACGATCGTGGCGATGTCGGTGGCCGCGATGATGAGGGTGTGCGGCCAGATGTTCGGCACGATGTGGCGGGTCAGCACCCAGAAGGTGTCGCCGCCCTGCGTCAGCGGCGAGACCACGAAGTCCTGCCGGCGCAGCGAGGCCGCCACGTTGCGGGTGACCCGGGCGTAGCCGACCCACCAGGTGCAGCCGAGCACCAGGATCGTGAGGCCGGCGCTCGGCCGCAGCACCGCGCAGATCGCGATGAGCAGCAGCACGACGGGCATCGCCAGGGTCACGTTGCTGAGCAGGGTGATGAGCGCCTCGATGCGGCCGCCGAAGTAGCCGGCGAGGATGCCGATCGAGCTGCCGATGACCGCGTTCATGATCACGATGAGCAGGGTCATGCCGAGGGTCACCGCCGAGGCCAGCGCGATGCGGCTGAGCAGGTCGCGCCCGAGGGCGTCGGTGCCGAGCGGATGCGCCGGGTCGGCGAAGGGCGGCAGCAGCGCGGCGCGCAGATCCTGCCCCATCGGGTCGAAGGCCGGCAGCAGCGGCACGACGGCGGTGAGCAGCAGCACCGCGCCGAGCATCACGGCGCCGACGACGGCGCCGGGACGCGGGCGCCAGCGGCGCGGGGTGGGCGCGGCGACGGCCGCGAGCTGAGCGGTCATGCGGCAGCCGTCCTCGTGTCGATGCGGCGCACGAGCACGTCCACCGCGGTGTTGACGATCACGAAGGCGAGGGCCACGAAGACGAGGCCCGCCTGCACGATCGGGAAGTCGCGCTGGCTGACGGCATCCGTCAGCAGCTTGCCGAGGCCCGGCCAGGCGAAGACGACCTCGACGACGACGGTGCCGCCGAGCAGCCCGCCGAGGTTGAGGCCGGCCATGCCGAGGACCGGCAGCGCCGCGTTCGGCAGCATGCGGGTGAACAGCACGGTGCTGCGGCGCTGGCCCTGCGCGATGGCGGTGCGCACGAAGTCCTGCCCGGCCTGCTCGCTGAGCGAGGCGTCGAGCAGCCGCAGGTACATAACGAACTGGCCGGTGGCGAGCGTGAGCACCGGCAGCACCAGGCTGGCGTAGCTCGTGCGGCCGAGGGAGGGCAGCGCGCCGAGCAGCACCGAGAAGACGAGCACCAGCAGCAGCGCGAAGAAGAAATCGGGCACCGACTGGCGCATCGCGCCGGCCCAGCCCGCGACGGCCCGCAGCACCCGGCTGCCGGTGAGCTGGATGGCGAGGGCCGCGGCGACCGCGAGCACGAGCCCGATCGCGAAGGCCCAGAAGGCCAGCTCGACCGTGGCGGGCACCCGCTCGAGCACGAGCCCGAGGGCCGACTCGCGCAGGCGGTACGAGTCGCCGAAGTCGCCCGTGACGAGGCCGACGAGCGTGTCGAGGTACTGCACGACGATGGGCCGGTCGAAGCCGAGCGCTGCGTTGAGCGCATCGACCTCGGCCTGCGTCGCGTTGTCGGGCAGCAGCAGCCCACCGGGCTCGCCGGTGGCGCGGCCGAGCACGAACGCGATGGTCACCACGGCGAGCACGGTGGCGACGGCGAGGGCCAGTCGGCGGGCGATGAAGGGGAGCACGTCGGCGACGCTATGCGACGGTCCGCCCCGTTCGGGGCGGCGTAACACGCTCGTCACACAGTTCTTACGTGAGCGTCACTTTCGCATACCAAATGCGCTCTTTACCCGGCCCGATGGGGCTCTTAATGCCATTTGGCATTCCAAACGCCGCTTCCGCGGACGTGCCAGGATGGTGCGCATGAGCCTCGAACCCACCCCCGCGCGCATCGCCCACGCGCTGCGCGAGCAGATCATCACGGGCGAGCTCGCGATGGGCTCGAAGCTCAACGAGCGCGAGATCGCCGAGCGGCTGCAGGTCTCGCGCATCCCCGTGCGCGAGGCGCTGCCGATCCTCGAATCGGAGGGGTTCATCACCTCGCAGCCGCGCCGCGGCGCCGTCGTGCACCTGCTCACGATCACCGACGCCGCCGAGGTCTTCGACCTGCGCCGCCAGCTCGAGCCCATGGCCTCGGCCTTCGCCGCCCGACGGGCCGCCGCGGGCGCCGACGTCGAGCCGATGCTCGCCGCACTGCGCTCGGCGCACGGGGCGACGGCCCCCGCGAGCGAGTCGGACGCACCGCCCTCGACCCGCAACTCCGACCTGCACGAGGAGATCATCGCGCTCGCCGACCACGCGCTGCTGCGGCGGGTCACGAAGCTGATGAGC
Organism: Microbacteriaceae bacterium PS02343; assembly: GCA_029959365.1. Taxonomy (GTDB): domain Bacteria; phylum Actinomycetota; class Actinomycetes; order Actinomycetales; family Microbacteriaceae; genus Arenivirga. Next base: position 11,708 of record JASCOA010000017.1, read on the forward strand.
GGACGCGTGCGCTGGCTGTTCCGCCTCACCCCGCAGCGCGACACCACCGCGATGTGGATCGAGCACCGCGACATCGTCGACGCGATCGTCGCCGGGCAGGCGGACGTGGCCGAGCTGCTCACCGCTGCGCACGTCGAGCGCGGGCGCATCGAGTCGATGCCGCTGCTGGCGGAGCAGCTGCCGGCGGCCGCACCGGTCGCGCGCACGCGGCGGCGCCGCGCGCCCGCGGCCTAGGAGAGCGCCGCGCCCCGGCGGCCTAGGAGACGAGGCGGGGCGCATCCGCCCGGCCGGGTGCATCCGCTCGCTCGCAGGCGGTGATCTCGGCCCAGACGCGGTCGAGCGAGAGCCCGAGCACCTCGGCGAGCGCGGCGATGGTCGGGAAGGCCGGGGTGGCGATGCGGCCGGTCTCGATCTTGCGCAGCGTCTCGGGCGAGAGGCCCGCCTCGAGGGCGACCTGCAGCATGGGGCGCTCACCGCGGGCATCGCGCAGCAGGGCGCCGAGGCGGCGGCCGCGCTCGACGTCGGCGGGGGTGAGCGGGAGACGGACCATGTGGCCGATACTAATACCGGGATGATCATACCGCTAGGCTGGTCGGCATGATCGAGATCCTCACCCCCGCCGAGGTCGACAAGGCCCGCCGCACCGGCGCGCTCGTCGGCGACATCCTGCACAGCCTCAAGGGCCGCGCCACCGCGGGCGTGAACCTGCTCGAGATCGACGGATGGGCCGAGGAGATGATCCTCGGCGCCGGCGCCGAGAGCTGCTACGTCGACTACGCGCCGTCCTTCGGCCGCGGACCCTTCGGCCACTACATCTGCACCGCCGTCAACGACGCCGTGCTGCACGGCCTGCCGCACGACTACGCGCTGCAGGACGGCGACCTGCTCACCCTCGACCTCGCCGTGCTGCTCGACGGCGTGGCCGCCGACGCGGCGATCAGCTTCGTCGTGGGCACCGCATCCGCCGAGGACCTCGCCCTCATCGAGGCGACCGAGACCGCTCTCGCCGCGGCGATCGCCGTGGCGGGCCCCGGCAGGAAGACCGGCGACCTCTCGCACGCGATCGGCACCGTGCTGCGCGAGCGCGGCTACCCGATCAACCTCGAGTTCGGCGGCCACGGCATCGGCACCACCATGCACCAGGAGCCGCACATCGCGAACGACGGCAAGGCGGGCCGCGGCTACACGCTGCGCCCGGGCCTGCTGATCGCGATCGAGCCGTGGGTGATGCAGGGCACCAAGACCCTGATCACCGACAAGGACGGCTGGACGCTGCGCAGCATCAACGGCGGCCGCACCGCGCACACCGAGCACACGGTGGCCATCACCGAGGACGGCGCGGAGATCCTGACCCGGCCGAGCGCGTAACCGCGGCGCCGGTTCCAATCCGAGAGGCGCCTGGGCGCCGAAGAGCAGGAGATCCGACCGCCACGGGAGCCATGGATCGGCGACGCCGCCGACCTCGAGACAGGGAACGCCACGATGAGCCTCGCTCTGCGCACCACTCCGTCCAGCACCGAACGGCCGCGCCGCCTCTCGCGCGATCGCGTGCACGTGGCACTGCTCTGCGCCGCAGCGCTCGCCAGCAGCGCCATCGCCGTGGTCGGCATGCTCTCGATCGCGCCCTGAGCCCATCGACTCGTGCGCGCGGCCTCGGGTGGCCCAGCACGACCGGCGCGCAGGGGTGCGCGCCGCGAGGACCTCGCTCCCGGTAGGGGTACCGGGAGCGAGGTCTCGCACGTTCCGGTCGACGGGACACGGGAGCCCCGCCGGCAGAGGGGGTGTGCCGACGGGGCTCGATCCCGGCTCGTGCCGGACGCGTTCGGGTCGCGTCCGGTCCGGTTCCTCCGGGGATCTGTGTTCTCTTCGAGGCTAGGCAGGCCACCGCAAGGCGGCCCGCACCGCAGCCGCGGGGTTGCGGCTGGACTGCCGCAGGATCGGCGCAGCCGACCTCAAGATGCTGTGGCGTTCGCCGCGGCGGGGAACGCGACCCCGGTCATCCGCTCGGACTCCGCCCAGATGCGCGCCGCGTCGGCCTCGCTGCGCAGTCGGGAGAGCACCCGCTGCTCGGCGGGCGCACCGCCCAGCCGCCCGAGGCCGCGGGGCGAGTACAGGCGCGAACGCCCCTCCTCGCCGACGGTCGCGGCCAGCACGGCGGGCAGCGGGGCGGTCTCGACCGTGCCGACGACGATGCCGCGCGCCGACAGCCAGCGGATCAGCCGCACCTCCCTCGTATCGTCCGCGCGGCCCACCTCGGGCCGCGCCGCGAGCAGGCTCGTCGGGGCGACGCCCGGGTGCGACAGGTTGCTCGTGATACCCCAGCCGCCCGCGCGGCTGCGCCGATCGAGCTCGAGCCCGAAGAGCCCGTACGCGATCTTCGAGGAGCTGTAGGCGCGCATGCCGTCGTAGCTCCGCTGCCAGTTCAGGTCGTCCCACTGCACGGCGCCCTGGTTCGCGGCGATGCTGATCTGGCTCGCCACCCGCGCGCGCCCCTCGCGCAGCAGGGGCAGCAGCCCCGCGACGAGGGCGAAGTGGCCCAGGTGGTTGGTGCCGAACTGCAGCTCGAAGCCGTCGGCGGTCGTCTGCCGCTCGGGCGGCGTCATGACCCCGGCGTTGCCGACGAGCAGGTGGATCGGATCGCCCTCCGCCCGCAGCCCCTCGGCGAGCGCGGCGACCGAGTCGAGCGACGAGAGGTCGAGCTCGCGCAGCAGGATGCGGGCGCCGGGCACCTCGCGGCGGATGCGCTCGGCGGCGGCGGCGCCCTTCGCCGAGTTGCGCACCGGCAGCAGCACCTCGGCGCCCGCGGCGGCGAGCCGACGGGCGATGCGCAGACCGATGCCGTCGCTGCCGCCGGTGACGAGGGCGCGGCGACCGGTCTGGTCGGGGACGGTGAGGTCGATGGTGCGGGTCATGGTGGCTCCTCGGTCGAAGGGTCGGTCTCGTGGCGGTTCCAGACTGCGCAGGATCGCGGATCGCATCCACGGCCTGCCGATCAGCGGCTGAGCGCACCGCAGGGGTGGATCGACGGACCGTGGCTGCGCGCATCGGCGCACGGTAGGAACGACCCATGGAGATCGATCGAGAGGGACTCGCGGGGTTCCTGCGCGGACGGCGCACCGCCACCCAGCCGGAGGACGTCGGCCTGCCGCGCGGCCAGCGGCGCCGCACCGACGGGCTGCGCCGGGAGGAGGTGGCCGCCCTCTGCCACATGTCGGCCGACTACTACGCGCGGCTGGAGCGGAGCCGCGGACCCCAGCCCTCGACGCAGATGGCCGCGGCGATCGCCCAGGGCCTGCACCTGACGCTCGACGAGCGCGACCACCTGTTCCGGCTCGCCGGCCACCACCCGCCGCTGCGCGGACCGACGAGCGAGCACGTCTCCCCCGGCCTGCAGGCGGTGCTCGACCGGCTGCAGGACGTGCCCGCCGAGATCGTCACGGAGCTCGGCGAGACGCTGCGGCAGACGCCCCTCGGAGTCGCGCTCACCGGCGACGCGAGCGAGCGCCGCGGGCCCGCGCGCAGCCTCGGCTACCGCTGGTTCACCGATCCCGCCGCCCGGGCCCTGCATCCGCCGGAGGACCACGACGGGTACTCGCGGCTCTACGCATCGGGGTTGCGCGAGCTCGTCGCCAAGCGCGGTCCGGGCTCGCGCGCGGCGCAGCTCGGCGAGCGGCTGCTCGGCGAGAGCGACGAGTTCCGCGCGATCTGGCAGGCGCACGTCGTCGGGCTGCGGCCCAGCGAGGTCAAGCGCTACGTGCACCCGCAGGTCGGGCTGCTGGAGCTCAGCTGCCAGACGCTCGTCGACCCGGCGCAGTCGCACATCCTGCTCGTCTACACGGCGGTGCCGGGCACCGAGAGCGCGGAGCGGCTGCGGCTGCTCTCGGTGCTCGGATCGCAGCCCCTGGCGGGCATCCGCTGATCCGCGCTTGACCCTGCCCCATGGGCAGGGTCTGTGATGGTGGCATGTTCGATGAGATCAAGCGCACTCTGGCGCGGCGGCGCCTGCAGCCCGGCGACGGCCGCGCCCTCAAGCCGTTCCGCTGGTGGCAGCCGACCTCGCGCGCGCTCATGCACCTGCCGCACGAGGACGGCCACGTCTTCACCGTCGACGTGCACCACCTGCGGTCGGACTCGGACGGCAACACGCTGGCCCGGCTCTACACCGACGGGCGCGAGAGCGCCCGCTCGCGCATGCCCGCGCTGTTCCCGGTGCCCGGCGGCGACATCGAGGTGGCCGCGACGATGTTCGGGCTCAAGCGCTGCCACTTCGTCGCCACCGACGGCACCGAGCGCCAGCTCGAGCCCGACCCGCGCTCCGGCGAGGGTCGGCGCGCGCAGCTCGATCGCAGCCATCCGGGTCTGAGCCGATTCATCGGCGGTGCCGCGATGCTCGTGCTGCTGGGCTCGCTCGGCCTGCTGCTGCTGCAGCTCGCCGAGCAGCTGAGCGGCATCCCGCCGATCGAGCAGCGCATCGGGCGGTTCGACTCGCCGATCGCGCTGCCCGCCGCGGTGAACATCGGGCTCACGCTGCTCGCCGCGCTCGCCAGCACCGAGCGGGCGATGCGCCTGCGCTACAACGCGCTGCTCGACTGAGCCGAGCTCAGGCGCCGACCGCCGCGAGCGTCGGGTAGTCGGTGTAACCGCGGGCGTCGGGCGCGTAGAACGTCGCGGGCTCGGGGGCGTTCTCCTGCGCATCCGCCCGCCAGCGCGCGACGAGGTCGGGGTTCGCGATCGCTGCACGACCGACGGCGACGGCGTCGACGACGCCCTCCTCGACGAGCGCGCTCGCCTCCTCGCGGGTCGTCTGCGCCGAGAAGCCCGAGTTGCCGATGAGCGGTGCGCCGATGGACGAGCGGATGCGCTGCACCAGCTCGCCGCGCAGGTCGGCCTGCAGCACGTCGACGAAGGCGAGGCCGAGCGGGGCGAGCCCCTCGGCGACGGCCGCGTAGGTGGCCGCGGTCTCGTCGGCGTCGGTCTCGACCGCGCCCTGGATGTCGTGCTGCGGCGAGAGGCGGATGCCGGTGCGGTCGGCGCCGATGGCCTCGGCGACGGCGGAGACGACCTCGATGACGATGCGGGCGCGTCGCTCCGGCGAGCCGCCGTAGCCGTCCGTGCGGTGGTTGGAGGCCGGCGAGAGGAATTGGTGCAGCAGGTAGCCGTTCGCGCCGTGCAGCTCGACGGCGTCGAGACCGGCCTCGATGGCGTTGCGGGCCGCGGCGACGAAGCCGGCCACGACGTCGGGGATCTCAGCCTCCGTGAGCTCGTGCGCGACCGGGTGCTCGGCCTTGCCGCCGTCCGCGGTGCGCACCTCGCCGGGCGCGGCGAGCGCGCTGGCCGAGACGACGCGTCCCGTTCCGGTGATCGAGGGGTGCCCGATGCGGCCGCCGTGCATGATCTGCACGGCGATGCGACCGCCGGCCGCGTGCACCGCATCCGCCACCCGCGCCCAGCCGGCGATCTGCTCGGCGGTCTCGATGCCGGGCTGGCCCATCCAGGTGCGCCCCTCGGCGAAGGGGTAGGTGCCCTCGGTGATGATGAGGCCCATGCCGGCGCGCTGCGCGTAGTGCTCGACGAGCAGGTCGTCGGGCACGCCGTGCTCCCCCGCGCGAAGGCGGGTGAGGGGTGCCATGACGACGCGGTTGTCGAGCGGGGTGCGGCCGAGGGTCAGCTGATCGAAGAGGTTCACCCGGGGCTCAGCGCGCGGGGTGCGCCGTGCATTCCCAAGCGGAGCGGATGCGCACCGCGCGATCAGCCGATGACGCCGATCGCGATGTTGACGAGCCCGATCGCCGCGAGCAGGATCCACCAGAACCGCATCGGGATGAAGAAGAAGGTCGACCGCGGCCGGCTGAAGATCTGCTCGCCCGTCTCGGGGTGCAGCATCGGCACCACGCGATGGGTGCGGGTGGCGCCGCTCTCGGTGCGCACCGGCTCGGCCAGCCGTTCGGTGAGCACCAGCGGCTTCGGCGCGTCGAGCTTGGGCAGCGCGAGCGTGCAGAACGACCAGAGCGCCCCCGCGCCGATCATGAACCCCAGCCCGATGAACAGGTTGGTGAGCGCCCCGTCGGTCGGCGAATCGGGGGCGAAGAGCCCCTTCAGACCGAACCCCATCCCCACCGACACCCCGATCGACACGAAGACGAGGATGCCCCAACGGCTCCAGATGATCATGTTGCTCCCCCTGCTCGCCCCCTGCTGTTCCCTCGTCGCCGACGCTACGCGCCGCGGCGCCGTCGGTCGATGGGCAGGGGTGCCCGTGCGACTCGCACCACGCCTCCAGGCGCTGCGGCGGGAGCGCACACCCGCAGTCGGCAGGCTGTCCGGATGATCGACACGCCCGTCTCGAAGGACCGTCGGCAGATCGCCGCCGTGCTCTGCGCGTCCGCCGCTCTGCTGCCGCTCGTCGCTCTGACCGGCGTCTGGCTGCAGCTGCTGCTGACCCTCGAGGGCGGCGACCGCGTCGCCCTGCTGAACCCGCTCGTCGGCTTCGGCGTCAGCGGCCTGCTCTGGCTGGCGCTCGCGGTGATCGGCCTCGTGCTGGGGCGGCGCTCGTCGCGGCCCCGGCTGCCGACCGGGCTCGCGATCGCGGCCCTCGCGGTCTTCGCGGGCGGCCTCGTGCTGGCGGCCGTGACGCTGACGATCTGAGCGCTCGGCTCAGGCGGCGGGCCGATCGAAGCGCGCGCCCGCGGGGTTCGGCCCGAGCAGGGTGAAGACGAAGAGCACGATGCCGCCGAAGGGCACGAAGGTCAACAGGATGAACCAGGCGGAGTAGTTCGCGTCGTGCAGCCGACGGGCCAGTAACGCCAAGCTCGGCACGATCGTGGCGAGGAACCAGGCGCCTGTGATGATGAGGGCGACCACGGTGAGCGGCGGGATCGTGGAGGAACGGCCCTCCGGACCGAGCGCGATGAGCACGCTGAGCGCGGGCAGCGCCGCCGCGACGACGTTGAGCACGACGAGGATCAGCGAGACCCACCAGTACTCGCTGCGGCTGGCGCGGCCGGAGAAGTCGGCGTACCTGCGCCAGAAGCGCGAGAAGGCCTGGGCGGCGTTCGCCCCGTAGAGCGGGGCGTGCAGCGACGGGGTCGCGGGGGTCGGCGTGGTCGTGTCGTACGTCATCCGGTGCTCCAGTGATTGCGCGGCTCGGCGGAGCACCGACGCTACTGCGGCCGGCGGCCGCGGTCGATGGGCAGCGGTGCCCTCGCCGCCTCGCGACGGCGCTCCGCCCCAGCCGACCCTGTCCATCCGCACCGTTCGCTGCCAGCTGCGCGCCTTGACCGCGCCCCGCGCCAGCGCCCATCCTGATCGTTACAACGATGTAGGCCTGGAGGCTCGATGACGACCACCACGACGACCGCCGCGAGCCCCGGGCCCGTCGCCCCGAGCACGCCCGCCCACTCGACCCTGCATCCGCTCGGGCACGACGCCGTGACGCTCACCGGCGGCTTCCTCGCCGACTGGCAGCGCACGAATCGCGAGGGCACCATCCCGCACGCGGTCGCGCAGCTCGAGACATCCGGCGCGCTCGACAACCTGCGCCGCATCACCGGCGAGCACGACGGCGGGTTCGTCGGCTTCTGGTTCGCGGACTCCGACGTCTACAAGACGCTCGAGGCGATCGGATGGGAGGCCGGGCGCAGCGACGTCGGCGAGCTGATGCCGTTCGTCGAGTCGACGATCGATCTGCTCGCTCGCGCGCAGGACGACGACGGCTACCTGAACTCGCACTTCCAGGTCGACCGACCCGAGCGCGAGCTGCTCGAGCTGCGCTGGAGCCACGAGCTCTACTGCCTCGGCCACCTGCTGCAGGCCGGCGTCGCCTGGTCGCGGTCGGTCGGCCGGCTCGACCTGCTGCAGATCGGGCTGCGCTTCGCCGAGCTCGTCGAGCAGCGCTTCGGCGAGGGCGGCGTCGACATGGTCGACGGCCACCCCGAGATCGAGACGGCCCTCGTGGAGGTGTTCCGCGAGACCGACGACGAGCGCTGGCTGCGGCTCGCACGGCGCTTCGTCGATCTGCGCGGCCGCGGTCTGCTCGGCGAGGACGCGATGGGGGCGCAGTACTACCAGGACCACCAGCCGGTGCGCGAGGTGCGCGACGCGACCGGCCACGCCGTGCGCCAGCTCTACCTGGCCGCGGGCGTCGCCGACGTCGTCGCCGAGACGGGCGATCCCGAGCTGCTCGAGGCGCTCGAGCGGCTCTGGTCGAGCGTGCACGAGCGCAAGCAGTACGTGAGCGGCGGGCTCGGTTCGCGGCACCGCGACGAGGCGTTCGGCGACGCCTACGAGCTGCCGCCGGACCGCGCCTACGCCGAGACCTGCGCGGCCATCGCGAACCTGCACTGGAACTGGCGGATGCTGCTGCTCACCGGGCTCGGCCGGCACGCCGACGAGATGGAGCGCGGCCTCTACAACGCCATCGCCGTCTCGACGGCGGTCGGCGGCTGCGCCTTCACCTACGCGAACCCGCTGCACCTGCGCAGCGACGCGGCCGGCGGCGGCGAGAACGCGCCCACCCGGCGCCAGCCGTGGTTCCGCTGCGCCTGCTGCCCGCCGAACCTCGCCCGGCTCGTCGCCTCGCTGCACGACTACATCGCCACGACCACGGACGACGGCCTGCAGCTGCACCTCTTCGCCGACGCGACGATCGCGCTGCCCGGCGGCGGCACCGCCACGGTGCGCACCGACTACCCGTGGGACGGCCGCGTCGAGATCGCCTTCGACGAGCCCTTCACCGGTGAGCTGCAGCTGCGCCGGCCCGGGTGGGCGCGCGGCGCCGCGGTCACCGTGAACGGCCGCGACGGGCGAGCGGATGCGCGCGACGGCTACCTCGTGATCGACGGCTCCGAGCATCCGCTCTCCAGCGTCGTGCTCGAGCTGCCCATGGAGCCCGAGGTGATCCGCCCGCACCCGCGCATCGACGCCGTGCGCGGTTGCGTCGCGATCGCGCGCGGACCCGTGCTCTACGCGATCGAGCAGGCCGACCTGCCCGAGGGCGTGCTGAGCGACGACGTCGTGGTGCCCGAGGCGCCCGAGGTGCGGCTCGCCGGCGTCGACCCGGTGCTGGGGCAACGGCTGCTGGTTGCTGGCGCGCGCGTGCGCGGCGGGCACCGGCACGAGCTGTACCGCAGCTCGCCCAGCGCGCGATCGGATGCGGGCTACGCCCCGTCGAGCTCGGCGTTCGGCCTGATCGCGGTGCCCTACCACCGCTGGGGCAACCGGGCGGCGGGCGGCATGCGGGTGTGGCTGCCGACGCGCTGAGTCAGCCCTCGGCGAGCGCCAGCCCGTGCGCCTGGGCGACGCCCGCGTTGGTGACCGCGCCGGCACGGGCGTTGAGGCCCGCGGCGAGCGCGGGGTCGGCGGCGAGCGCCGCGTCGACGCCGCGCTCAGCCAACGCGATCACGTACGGCAGCGTCGCGTTGGTGAGCGCTCGGGTCGAGGTCTCCGGCACGGCACCGGGCATGTTCGCCACGCAGTAGTAGACCGTGTCGTGCACCGCGAAGGTCGGCGCGTCGTGGGTGGTGGGCCGCGAGCCCTCGAAGCAGCCGCCCTGGTCGATCGCGATGTCGACCAGCACCGCGCCGGCCTTCATGCCGCGCACCATCCGGTCGGTGACGAGCTTGGGTGCCGCGGCGCCGGGGATGAGCACCGAGCCGATCACGAGATCGGCGTCGGCGAGCTGCGCCGCGATCTCGTAGGCCGAGGAGGTGCGGGTATGGATGCGGCCGCCGAAGCGGATGTCGAGCTCGCGCAGGCGCGGGATCGAGATGTCGATCATGGTCACGTCGGCACCCATGCCGAGCGCGTTCGCCGCGGCGTGCTCGCCGGCGACGCCGCCGCCGATGACGACGACCTTCGACTTCGGAGCACCGGGCACGCCGCCCAGCAGCTTGCCGCGACCGCCCGCGGCGCGCATCAGGTGGTACGCGCCGACCTGGGCGGAGAGCCGCCCCGCGACCTCGCTCATCGGCGAGAGCAGCGGCAGCTGGCGGTTCGGCAGCTGCACGGTCTCGTAGGCGATCGCGGTGCTGCCGGCGGCGAGCAGCGCGTCGGTGAGCGGTCGGTCGGCGGCGAGGTGCAGGTAGGTGAACAGGGCCAGGTCGGGACGCAGGAACGGGTACTCGTCCGCGACCGGCTCCTTGACCTTGAGCAGCAGCTCCGCGGCGGCCCAGGTCTGCTCGGCCGTCTCCGGCAGTGTCGCCCCGGCGAGTCGGAACTCGTCGTCGGCGATGCCCGATCCGACGCCGGCGCCGGCCTGCACGAGCACCTCGTGCCCCCGGGCGACGAGCTCGTGCACGCCGGCGGGCGTGATGGCGACGCGGAACTCGTTGTTCTTGATCTCGGTGGGGACGCCGATGCGCATGAGGGCTCCGATGCTCGGATGCTGGACCGGCGAGGCGTTCGCCGAATGCCCCCATTCACGCAGCTTCTTCGCCGGAACGCACCAGTTGCCGAATATTCACCCTCTCAGGCTGCTCGTTTCGCGGGCGCTCTTCGGAGGCATCGCCCTCCCGCGTCACCGCGCCGAAGCTCCTTCGGCGATCAGCCCAGGAAGGCGAGCAGCTCCGCGGTCATGGACTCGCGGGCCTCCTCGGCCGGGATCGTCGCCTCGCCGTCGCCCGACTGCGCGCCGTAGGCGCCGAACTGGGCGTGGTTCATGCCGGCGATCTCGACGAAGGTCGCGTCCGCCGGCAGCAGGGCCGCCGCGTCCTCGATCTTCTCGGGAGTGCTCAGGCCGTCCTCGCCGCCGCCGATCGAGAGCACGTCGAGGTCGGCGCCCGAGAGGTCGACCGAGCAGTACGAGCCGAACAGGACGAGGGCGTCGACCGCATCCGCCTCGTCGGCCGCGTACTGGCAGGCGCGCACGCCGCCGAGCGAGTGGCCGCCCACGGCCCAGTCGTCCACCTCGGGCGCCAGCGCCGTGTAGGTGCCGAGGCCGCGGATCTCGAGGATCGCGAAGTTCAGCGCCGGATGCGTGATGACGACCGTGTACCCGGCGTCGACGAGCGGCTGCAGGGTCCACTCGTAGGCCGCGGCCTCGACGCGCGCGCCCGGCACGAAGACGAGCCCCCGACCGTTGGATGCGCCGGTCGGCTCGAGCAGGATCGCCTCGGGGTCGTTCGTGACGCTGATCGCAGGGTCGGCGTCGACCTCGGCGGTGCGGTCCGCCTCGGCCCGCATGGGGAACGAGGCCCAGATGACGAAGCCGATGACGGCGATCACGAGTAGCGCGGCGAGACCGACGAGGGACCAGCCGACGACGCGGCGCGTGTGCTTCATCATTTCATTAAGCAACTTAGCGAATCCAGCTTGGGAGCGAGGCGTGAGTGTTCGCGTGGCGAACCATCGTTCTCTAGCCTCGAGGAATCCACACCGCAGCGAAGCATCCAGGAGAACCACCCCGCCGATGAGCACCCCCATCGAGACCGCGGGCCGAGGCGATCTCACGGCGGTCGCGAACGTGCTGGCCGAGGCGCTCGTCGACGACCCCGTGTACGCCGACATCCTCGCCCCCGGCGGTGACCGGTTCGTGGCGCTGCGCCGCTTCCTCACCGCCTACCTGCGCTCGACGCCGCCGAGCAGGCTCGCCGTCGACCTGGTGCGCGACGAGACCGGCGCGGTCCTCGGCGCAGCGGTGTGGGAGCGCTCGGAGGTCGGGCGCGACAGCGCGCTCCTGGCGCAGATCCCCTACGCGGTGCGCTTCCTCGTGGCGCTCGGCCCGCGCGGCGTGCTGCGCGCCTACCGCGTGCAGCACGCGCTCGAGCGGTTCCGCCCCGTGGAGCCGCACTGGTACCTGATGACCTGCGGGGTGCGCACCGATGCGCAGGGGGCCGGAGTCGGCGGCGATCTGCTGCGGTATCGGCTGCGCCAGCTCGACGACGAGGGCTCTGCGGCGTACCTCGAGTCGACGACGTCGGACGACCGGCGCCTGTTCGATGCGCTCGGCTTCGTGCCCGGCGCGATGATCCAGGGCCTGCCGACGGCCCGACCGACGGCGATGTTCCGCACCCCGGCCCGACGGGCTCGGCGGAGCGGCTAGCCGTGATCGTGATCGAACCGGCGGGATCCGCCGACCTCCCGCGCGTCGCCGAGGTGCTCGCGCTCACCCTCGCCGCCGACCCGGTGTTCGCGCAGATCGTGCCGCAGGGGCCGCAGCGCACCGAGACGCTGCGCGCCTTCTTCGAGGTGTACGTGCGCTCGTACGCCGGGCAGGGCCGGGCGCTCGAGGTCGCGCGCGACGAGACGGGCGGGATCGTGGGCGCCGCGGCCTGGTCGTTCCGCGCGGCCGGCGCCTACTCGCCCTTCGAGCACACCGCGCTCGTGCTCGGCTACGTCAAGGCGCTCGGCGTAGGGCGCCTCATCCCGCCGTACCAGCTCTGGCAGAGCATCGAGCGGCGGCGCCCGCACAGCGCGCACTGGTGGCTCTCGGCGGTCGGCGTGCTCGCCGCCCACCGCGACCGCGGCGTCGGCAGCGCGCTGCTCGAGCACCGGTTGGCGGCAGCGGATGCGGCCGGCGAGGACAGCTACGTCGAGTCGTCGACGAGCGCCGACCGGCGGCTCTTCGCCCGGCTCGGCTTCGTCGGGCAGAAGGACCGGCGCGGGCACGAGTCCGCCTCCATGCACCGGCTGCCTGCGCAGCGCCGGGTGCGGCGGGACTAGCGGGCGCGACCCGCCCGACCGCGGACGCGGCGGGACGAGCTACGGCTCCAGCGCCGCGCGCACTTCGCGCTGCAGGCGCGGCACCGTCGACTCCGCGAACCACGGATTGGCGCTGCGCCACCCCCGGGCGAGCGGCGAGGGGTGCACGAGCGGGAAGAACGGCAGGAACGACTCCGCGGCGCGCACGTTATCGGTGACGCTGCCGGCGCCGAGGTAGCGCCGCTGCGCGTAGCCGCCGATCACGAGCCGCAGCCGCACCTCGGGCAGCTGCTCGAGCACCCGCGGGTGCCAGCGCTCGGCGAAGTCGCGACGCGGCGGCAGGTCGCCGGAGGGGCGCCTGCCGGTGGGGCCGGTGGCGGCCCGGCTGCCCGGGAAGTAGGCGTCCATCGGCAGGATCGCGACCTGCGCGGGGTCCCAGAACTCCGCATCCGTCACGCCCATCCACGCCCGCAGCAGGCGTCCGCTCGGATCGTCGAAGGCGATGCCCGACTCCTGCGCGAGGCGGCCGGGCGCCTGGCTGAGGATGAGGATGCGCGCGCTCGGCTCGCCGATCACGAGCGGCTTCCAGCCCTGCGCGGTCGCCCAGGCGTTGCTCTCGTGCGCGGCGATCTCGGCCCGCAGCTCGTCGAGGGTGCTCACGGGGTCCAGTCTGCCGGGTGGGCGCATCAGCGCGCCGCCGCGCGCGCGAGGCGTGCGGGAGCGGGCGGCGGCGCGCATCCGCTCGGCATCGACTGCACGGGAACTCAGCACCGGAACGACAAGTCAGCGGCGCGATCCGTGCTGACTCGTCGCGTCGATGCTGAGTCGCGCCCCGTGCACTCGGCCGACGCACTCGGGCGAGCCGCCGAGCGGGCCTGAGCCGAGCGGATGGCGCCGAGGGGATCGCGCTCTGCGGCGAGCGCCGGGCGGAGGCCTTCCGCAGGAGGATGATGGGAGCGCCGGCCGCTCCGACCGGCCCGATCGGAAGGTGCATCCGTGCTCATCGTCGCCCTCGTGCTCGCCGCGCTCGCCGCCCTCGTGCACGTCTACATCTTCGTGCTCGAGTCGCTGCTCTGGACCACCCCGCGGGCTCGCGCGACCTTCGGCACCACCGCCGAGCAGGCCGCCGCGAACAAGGAGATGGCCTTCAACCAGGGCTTCTACAACCTCTTCCTCGCAGTGCTCGCGGGCGTCGGCGTGATCGTCGTGGCCGCGGGCGACGCAGCCGTCGGGCTCACGCTGGTCGTCGCGGGCACCGGCAGCATGGCGGCCGCGGCGCTCGTGCTGCTGCTGACCTCGCCCGACAAGCGCGGCGCCGCCCTGAAGCAGCTCGCGGCGCCCGGTCTGGCCCTGATCGCCCTGGCGGTCGCGGCGCTGCTCGGCTGAGCCGCGCGGCGGCCGCGCTCAGCGGTTGAGCGAGAGTCCGATCGTGCTCAGCACGACGGCGAGCACCACGCCGAGACCGCCGATGAGGATCGGCAGGATGCTGCTGCCCGAGCGCTGGTCGAGGTCCAGCCCGTTGTCGATGCCGGTCTCGGGCATGCGGTCGCGGTCGGCGTCCCGGTCGGGCGTCGGGGTCGGATCGGGGGTGCTCATCGGGTGCGCTCTCGGGAGGGGTGGACGGATGCGTCCATCCTGCATCCGCTCGCCCCGGCGAAGCTGAACGCGCGGGCGAGGGCGCGGCAGCCCGACCGGAGCTCCGGCCGAACGCGGCTCGTCGGTCCTCGATGCATCAGCCGCCCTGCGCGGCGATGAGCGTCGCCCCGCTGGCCGGACCTGCAGCGGCGAGCAGCCGAGCAGTGGGACCCGCCGGGTCACCCGCCGTCGAGCCGCTCCCCCAGCTCGATGAGGAGCCCCTCCGGTCCGCGGACGTAGCAGACCAGCCAGACGTCCTCGTAGTTCACGGCCTCGCGCACCAGCCGGTAGCCGGCGGCAGCGAGGCGCTCCAGCAGCGGAGCGAGCTCGTCGACGCGGTAGGCGAGGTGGCGCAGGCCGTGCCGGTTCGCCGGGGCGTCGCCCTCGCGCAGGGTGTCGTCGAGCGGCGAGCGGAAACGGGTGAGCTCGATCGCCCCGGAGCCGTCGGGGGCGGTGACGAAGACCATGTCGCCGTCGGTGCCGTCGAGGCCGTTGACCCGGTCGGCCCAGCGGCCGCGCACGTGGAAGGGCGCCGCACGCTCGAATCCGAGCAGCTCGAAGAAGTCGGCGACCCGCTCGAGGTCGTCCACGACGATGCCGATGTGCTCGAAGCTGCGCACGCCCATGCCGCGAACGCTACGCCCGAGCGGGCCGCGCCGGTAGAGCTGTCAGCTCGCTGAACGCTTGTTTCCGTGACGGAAACAGGCGCTAGTGTTTCCGACATGGAAACACGTGATCAGGGTGGGCGGCCCACCCCCGAAGAGGCCCGCGCCGCGCTCGAGACCGCCAACTCCGAGGAGGAGGCGACCCGCAACCGGCCGGTGCCCGTCTGGTACTACCCGGTGCTCGCCGTCGCCGTCTTCGCGCTGTTCCTGCTCAACGCGATCGATCGACCGGAAGGCGTCCTGCGCGGCATCGCGATCGGGCTGACGCTGGCGATCGCCCTCTCCGTCGCGGTGCTCGTCGGCCGCGTGTCGTTCCGCCAGACCGGGTACCACGGGGTGCGCATCCGCTGGGGCTGGGCGCTCGGCGGCGCCGCGATCGCCGCGGTGCTGGCGCTGACCCCGGTGCTGCTGGCCGACACGGTCGGCGCCTGGATCTGGGTGCCCTGCGGGGTCGTGCTCGCCGCCCTCATCGCCGGCTCGGGCATCGCCTACCAGCGGCGGACCGGGCGTGCCTGAACCGCGCTTCGACGAGCTCATCCACGCGCCGCACCGCCTGCGCATCTGCGCGATGCTCTCGCAAGCCGAGGGCATCGAGTTCGGCGAGATCCTGCAGCGCATCGAGCTGTCGAAGTCGGCGCTCAGCAAGCACCTCGCGCAGCTGGTCGACGCCGGCTACGTCACGGAGTCGTCGATCGTCCGCTCCGGGTACTCCCGGCAGCTGCTCGCGCTGACGCCGGCGGGCCGGGCGGCGTACGCCGGCCATCGCGCCGCGCTGGAGCGGCTCATGGAGGAGGGCTGACGCATCCGCTCGTCTGCGTCCAGCCCCGCCCGCTGCCGGAGCGGATGCGCTCGGCCGCCACGAGCTGGAGCCTCGGCGACGAGGCGACTTGCGCACGCGAGTCACGTCGTCGCCGAGGCTCCCGCTCCCGAGCTGCACCGAACGCGCAGGGCCGGCCGGGCGCGGGGCCCGCCGAACCGGCAGGGCGCGGTCGGGCCCGGCCAACCGGCCCGGCGAACCGACTCGTCGAGGTCGGGCTCGGCCGGCCGGGCCGCTACGGCTTGAGCAGCACCTTGCCGACGCGGCCCGCGGTGAAGCTGGCCTCGGCGGCCTCGGCCACGCGCTCGAGCGGGAAGATCGCCGCGACCGGCAGCGTCAGCTCGCCGGAGCCGATGCGCTGCAGCAGCTCGCCGAAGAGGCGGCGCTTGTCGTCGGCACCCATCGCGCCGCTGACCTTGCTGCCCCAGAAACCGCGCACGGTGGCCTGCTTGAAGATGACGTCGCCCGAGGCGATCTCCATGACGGGCGCGGCCATCGCGCCGAAGGCCACGAGCTCGCCACCCTCGGCCAGCAGCGAGAGCACGTCGCCCGCGGCCTTGCCGCCGACGGACTCGATGCCGACGCGGATCGGGGCGCCGCCGGTGATCGCGGCGACCTCGTCGCGCCAGCCGTCCGCATCCGTCGCGACGACGCGCTCGATGCCCTGCTCGCGCAGCTCCTCGACGCCCGCGGCGCGACGGACCAGTCCGACGACGTTGATGCCGCGCGCGGCACCGAGCTGGGCGACCATGCGGCCGACCGCGCCGTTGGCGGCGTTCTGCACGAGCCAGTCGCCCTCCTGCAGCCCGAGCGAGTCGAGCAGGCTGATGGCGCTGAACGGCATGGCCACCAGCTGGGCGGCGGCCTCGTCGGGCAGCGCATCCGGCACCGGGATGAGCCCTGCGGCCGTCGCGGTCACGAACTCGGCCCAGGCGCCGAAGGTGCCGCCGGTCGCGACGCGCTGGCCGAGCTCGAGCCCCTCGACGCCCTCGCCGAGCGCGTCGATCACGGCGACCGCCTCGGTGCCCGCGCGCGCCGGCAGCGACGGCTTGAAGCCGTAGGTGCCGCGGGCGGTCCAGAGGTCGTGGTTGTGGATCGGGCTCAGCACGACGCGCAGCCGCACCTCACCGGGGCCGGGCTCGGGCCGCTCGAGCTCGCTGACGCCGAGCACCTGCTGCGGCTCGCCGAAGACGTCCTGCGTGACGGCGCGCATCAGTCGTCCGAGACCGTGATGGTCACGTCGATGTTGCCGCGCGTGGCGTTCGAGTAGGGGCACACCTGGTGCGCGGCGTCGGCGAGGGCCTTCGCCTCGTCGTGCGGCAGCTCGGGGATGACGACCTCGAGCAGCACGGCAAGCTGGAAGCCGCCCTCGCCGTTCGGGCCGATCTGCACGCGGCCGCCGACGCTCGAGCCCTCGAGGTTCGCCTTCGAGGCGCGCGCCACGGCGTGCAGCGCGGAGTGGAAGCAGGCGGCGTAGCCGGCGGCGAAGAGCTGCTCGGGGTTCGAGCCCGCGCCCGAGCCGCCCATCTCCTTCGGCACGGCCATGTCGAGGTCGAGGGTGCCGTCGCCGGTGGCGACGTGCCCGTCGCGGCCGGAGCCGGTCGACAGGGCCTCTGCGGTGTAGAGCACGTCCATGGTGTTTCTCCTTCTCTCGGCGCCGCCCGAGGGGGTGGGCGACGCGGGTCGTGGGGCCCGTCCGATCCGGACGAGCGGATGCGCGGTGCGGCCGCTGCGAGCGGTCGGCGCAGGCGGGCGGCCGGTGAGCCGCCGTGCGCGATCAGGTCGCGATGGCCTCGGCCGACTGCGCGGTCGCCGCCGGCGGCACGGGCGTCGTCGGATGCGCCGTGGCGCCGGGCTGCGCGGTCGCCGCCGCAGCCGTCGCCTGCATGGTGCGGGTGAGCTCCTGCAGCGTGCGGATGAGGGACTCCGCCGCCTCCGGGCCGTCGAGCCCGGTGCCCGCGGCGATGCGCGCGGGGATGTGCGCGAGCTCGCCGCGCAGGTCGCGGCCGAGGTCGCCGAGCGCGACGGTGACGACGCGCTCGTCGCCCGCCTTGCGCGAGCGCACGACGAGACCGGACTCCTCCATGCGCCGCAGCAGCGGGGAGAGGGTGCCCGAGTCGAGCTGCAGCCGCTCGCCCAGCGAGCCGACGGTCTGCCCGGTGCCGTCCTCGTCTCCGTCGTTCCAGAGCACCACGAGCACGAGGTACTGCGGGTACGTCACGCCCCACGGCTCGAGCAGGGCGCGGTACGCCTGCGTCGTCGCGCGCGTGGCGGCGTAGAGGGAGAAGCACACCATCTCGTCGGTCACGGCCATGCGACTACGGTTGCACGCAATCCAGTTGTGCACAACTCGACGGGGCGAGCTCGCAGGTCCGACGCCCTCGAAGCTGCCCCGCTCCGCCGCACCCCGCTTCCGATCTGAAGGAGTTCCGCCACCCGAGTCCCTGGAAGCGCCGCCGCGCGACGAGCGGATGCCCGCGAAGACAGCGGACAGGATCGCACCGCATCCGCTCGACGAACCGATCTCCTTCAGATCGGAAAGGGGCGCGGAGGGGCAGGAGCCGGGCGAGGCGAGGCGGGCCTCCGACCCTCAGCTCGGCTCGACGAGGTACCGCAGCGGCAGGCCCGCGCCCAGCTCGAGCACCTCGGCGCTGCCGCGCAGCTCGCCGTCGACGGTCGGCAGGTCGAGGTAGCCGCGTGCGATGACGTGCTCGATCTGCGCGGGCCCGGGCACCGCATCCGCCGGCCGCAGCAGCGCGCGCCAGGCGTCGGGGCTGCGCCGGAAGGCGCGCGTGCGCTCGGTGGTGCGCGGGTCGGCGAGCAGCGCCGCCCACAGCTCGTCGTCGGTCCACTCGACGAAGCCGTCGAGCACCGCCGGCGGCGCGTCGGCGAGCAGTTCGGTGACGAGGCTGCGCAGCACCGCGACGGCCGAGACGTTGGCGCTGGCCCGGTGACCGCGCGCCTCGCCCACGATCAGGTCGACGAGCTCGGCGGCCGTGGCCGCATCCGCGTCCACCGTGCCGCCGATCAGCCGCAGGCGCCGCAGCAGCTCGCCCGGCGGCGTGCTCGTGCGCCCGTGCGCCTGCCCGCTGCGCAGGAAGGAGTCGAGGTGGTCGAGCTTGAGCCCGCCCGCGCGGGCGTAGAGCGGCGAGGGGATTCGCCCCTCGTCGACCGCGATGACGGTCTCGGCGTCGAGGCCGTGCTCGCGCAGGGTCGCATCGAGCGAGCGGATGCGCACCCGGCCGATCGCGTGATGGTTCAGCCCCGCGAAGCCCTCGACGCTGTGGCTGAAGGCGAGGTGGCCCACGTCGTGCAGCAGCGCGGTGGCCCGGGCCAGGTGGTCGTGCGGCGCGAAGTGCGCCACCAGCGCGAGCACGCCGAGCGAGTGCTCGAGCCGCGAGTAGCGCTGCGTCGTGGTGATCGACGCCGCCCCCGCATGAGCGATGAACGCCAGCCGACGCACGTGCCAGGTGCGCAGCAGCTCGCGCTCGAGGTCGGTGAGCGCGACGTCGACGCGCCAGAGCGGGTCGAAGAACCGGCCGTCCGCGCCCAGGGTGTCCGCTGCATCCGCTGCTCGCATACCGGGCCTCCCGTCGTTGCAGGCACGTTACTCCCCTCGGACGGCTCGGGAGCGCCGCAGCCCCGGCGGGTACGGTCGGCGCATGCCGATCCGCCGCAGCCTCGCCGTGCTCGCCGCGGTCGCGGGCGGGGTGCTGCTCTGGAGCGAGCTGGTGCACCGCGCAGCGCACCGACGCGGCCCCGGCCGGAGCAGCGCACCGGTCGGCGCCGAGGCCGTGGTGGTGCTGGGCTTCCGCAACCGCGGCCTGCGGGCCAACGCCGTGAACCGGCATCGGATGCGCATCGCGCTGCGCTCGATGGACCCCGCCGCCGGCTCGACCCTGCTCGTGCTCTGCGGCGGCGCGGTGGCGGGCGGCGCGCCCGAGGCCGTGCTGCTGGCGCGGGAGAGCCGACGGCAGGGTTACGGCGGCAGCATCGCGCTCGACCGCACGAGCCGCAGCACGTGGGAGAACATCGCGAACGCGGTGCCGTTCATCGAGCGAGCCGACACGATCCGCATCGCCTCGAACCCGCTGCACGCCGAGAAGGCGCGCACCTACCTGCTCCGCCAGCGCCCCGACCTCGCCGCGCGGCTCGGGCCGACGGCGGACCATCGCTGGGGCGAGGCGCTCTGGCTGAAGCCCGCCTTCGCGGCGGTCGGGCTGCGCAAGCTGCGCGCTCTGCGCCGTGCACTCCGAGCGGCTCCCTGAACGCGAGCGCCCCGTCCGCTCGCCGCCGGCGGCCGCGCCGATACCGTCGACGGCATGCTGAAGATCGTCGTCGCACTGCTCATCATCTGGGCCGCCCTCTCGATCCTCGGGTTCGTGATCGAGGGCCTGCTCTGGCTCGCGGTCGTCGGCCTCGTGCTCTTCGCGGCCACGGTCGTCTGGGGCTGGCTCAAGCGCCGCACCAAGTCCGCGCGCTGATCGCTTGACCCTGCCCCAGGGGCATGGTCTTGAGTGGTTCCCGCATGAGAGGAGCCGACCATGACCTGGAGCACCAGCCAGCTCGCCGAGCTCGCCGGCACGACCGTCAAGGCGATCCGGCACTACCACGAGATCGGGCTGCTCGATCATCCCGAGCGCGCCTCGAACGGCTACAAGCGATACACGACGCGGCACCTCGTCCGGGTGCTGCGCATCCGCCGCCTCGTCGACCTCGGGGTGCCGTTGGCCCGCATCCCCGCCGAGGGCGCCGCCGAGCAGAACCCCGGCGAGGCGCTCCGGATCATCGACGCCGAGCTCGCTGCGAGCATCGAGCGGCTGCAGAAGGTGCGCGCCGAGCTGGCGCTGATCCTGCAGCACGACGCCCCGGTCGACCTGCCGCCCGGCTTCAGCGCCGTGGCGGGCGAGCTCAGCGACACGGACCGCGCACTCGTGCTCATCTACTCGCAGGTCGTCGACCACGACGCCATGGACTCGCTGCGCGACCTGATCGCGCGGCAGCCGCGCTCGCCGGGCGACGACGTGTTCGACGCCCTGCCCGAGGACGCCGATGAGGCCACGCGGCAGGCGCTGGCCGAGCAGCTCGCCGAGGAGGTGCTCGCGATCGGCGGAGGCCTCGACTGGATGGACGCCGACACGCAGTCGCTGCACAGCGCGGCGCGCACCCAGGCGGTGATCGGCAGCTCCATGGCCGACCTCTACAACCGCGCTCAGCTCGACGTGCTGGTACGGGTGCACGCGCTGGCGCACCGGCAGAGCTGACCGGAGCCTGGATGCGCGCCCGCTGCTCGGCGCATCCGCTCGCCCGCGCGGGGACGATGGCTGCATGGCACGAGCGCAGCGCGAGACGAAGCCGTGCGCCCACTGCGGGCGCCCCTTCGAGAACCGCAAGCGCTGGGACGGCCGCGAGCAGTGGGACGCGGTGCGGTACTGCTCGCGCGGCTGCCGCTCCGCAGCCGCTCGGGACCGGCGGCGGGCATGACGAGCGCCGCGCTGATCCTCGGCACCCAGCTCTTCGAGCGGCACCCGGCACTCGACGATCCGGACATCGACGAGCTGCTCGTCGTCGAATCGGCCGCGCGCTTCGCGAAGCTGCCGTACCACCAGCACAAGATCGTGCTGCTGCTCGCCGGCCTGCGCCAGCTCGTCGCGCGGCTCGAGGCGGAGGGGCGCACCGTGCGCGTCGTGCGCCTCGACGAGGGGCTGGGCTTCGCCGCCGGCGTCGAGCACCTCGTGCGCGAGCACGCCATCGACGGCCTCGCCTGGATGAGCGCCACCGACCGCGGCGTCGACGAGCGGATGCACGCACTCTGCGAGCGCCTCGGCCTGCGCTCCAAGCGCTACCGGGACGCCCTGTTCCTCACGCCGGCCGAGCTCGCGGACGAGTGGTTCGCGGCGCATCCGACGCCCGTGATGGAGGACTTCTACCGCTGGCAGCGGCAGCGCACCGGCATCCTCATGCACGGGCGGCAGCCCGCGGGCGGGCAGTGGAACTACGACCACGACAACCGGCATCCGCTGCCGAAGGCCGGCGTCGAGGCCCCGGCGCTGCCCCGGCCGGAGCGCGATGCGATCACGGATGCGGCGATCGAGGAGGTCGCGGCGCGCTTCGCCGACCACCCCGGCGACGCCCGCGGCTTCTGGTTGCCGGTCACCCCGTCCGACGCCCGCGCCTGGCTGCGCGCCTTCGTCGCCGAGCGGCTGACGGACTTCGGCCGCTACGAGGACGCGATGGCGGCCGAGCAGCCGTTCCTCTTCCACTCGGTGCTCACGCCGATGCTCAACATCGGGCTCGTCACGGTCGACGAGGTGCTCGAGGCGGTGCTCGCCGCCGACGGCGCTCCCCTCAACTCGGTCGAGGGCTTCGTGCGGCAGGTCATCGGCTGGCGCGAGTACATGCGCGGCATGTACCGCGCGCATCCGCAGCTCGAGTCGGTCAACGAGCTCGACCTCGACCGCGAGCTGGAGCCCTGGTGGTACGACCTCGACGGCGTGCCCGACGACCTGCCCGAGCCCGTGCGCAGCGTGCTCGAGCGGGTGCACCGGCACGGCTACGCGCACCACATCGAGCGGCTCATGGTGCTCGGCAACTGGTTCCTGCTGAACGGCTACGCGCCGCGCTCGGTGAACGACTGGTTCCTGGCGCTGTTCGTCGACGCCTACGAGTGGGTCATGGTGCCCAACGTCATGGGCATGAGCCAGTACGCCGACGGCGGCCTCGTCGGCACCAAGCCCTACGTCTCGGGCGGCGCCTACCTGCAGCGGATGGGGCGCTGGTGGCGCAACGCGGATGCGGCGAAGGACTCCGCCTTCACCGAGGCGTACTGGGCCTTCCTCGAGCGGCACGAGGATCGGCTGTCGGAGAACCACCGGATGGCGCGTCCGCTCGCCCAGATGCGGGCGCGGAGAGAGGACTGATCCGGCAGCGGCGGGACGGCTAGGCGCGTCGCGCTGCCGCGGCGATCGTCTCCTCGTCCAGCAGGTAGCCGTCCTCGGCGGCGATGTCGATCACCGGCCGGTTCTCGGGATCCTGGCGCTCCAGCTCGGCCGCGACCGCGCGCAGGTGCCGGGCCGCGTCATCGAGCCCCAGCGCCGAGAGGGCCTGCAGCACCGCGCCGAGCTCGCCGTCCCGGCGCTCGATGGCGGCGAGCATGCCGTGCTGCATCACGTCGCGGTGGAAGGCCGTCACCGGCTCCTGATCCGCTGCGCGCATCCCGGCAGCGTAGCGAGCCCGAACCCGAACGCGAGGTGGGAAGGCGTGCAGCGATTGGCCCCCATCCGAGTGCTTGGGCACGATTGAAGCTATGGACGAACCCGAGAAGACCACGAGTCCCGCCCAGGCCGGCCCACCGCATCCGAGCTCCCCCGCAGCCCGCGCCGGCGACAGCGCCAAGCGCATCGCCAAGGAGCTCGTCGATCCCGCGCCCGACGGCATCCACCCCGCGCTCATCCCCGGCCTCGGCGTCGAGCAGACCAACCGCGTCTTCCGCACCGACCGCGTCGTCTTCGCAATCGCGCTCGCCTTCACGGTCGGGTTCATCGCCTGGGGCGTGCTCGCCGGCGACAGCCTCGCCGCCGCGGCCGCGGCCGGCCTCGACTGGGTCATCACCTACACCGGCTGGTTCTTCACCTCCATCGCGACGGTCGTGCTCGTCTTCATGCTCTGGGTCGGCTTCGGGCGCTTCGGGCGCATCCGCCTGGGCACCGACGACGAGAAGCCCGAGTTCTCGATGTTCTCGTGGATCTCGATGCTCTTCGCCGCGGGCATGGGCATCGGCCTCGTCTTCTGGGGCGCCGCCGAGCCGCTGAACTTCTTCGAGTCGCCGCCGCCCGGCAGCGCCGAGGCCGGCACCATCGAGGCGATGCACACCGCGCTCACGCAGGTGCTCTACCACTGGGGCCCGCAGGCCTGGGCGTTCTACGCCCTCATCGGCGGTGCCATCGCCTACGGCGCTTACCGCCGCGGCCGCCTGCCCCTGATCTCGTCGATCTTCGCCCCGCTGCTCGGCGAGCAGCGCACCAGCGGCCCGATCGGCAAGACCATCGACATCTTCGCGATCATCGTCACGCTCTTCGGCACCGCGGCCTCGCTCGGCCTCGGCGCCCTGCAGATCGGGCACGGCGTCGAGATCATCGCCGGCGTGGGCCCGGTCGGCAACGGCCTGCTCATCGGCGTGATCACCGTGCTGACGATCGCGTTCATCATCTCGGCCGTCTCGGGCGTCTCGCGCGGCATCCGGGCGCTGTCGAACATCAACGCCGCCGTGGCGATGCTGCTGGCGCTCTTCGTGTTCTTCGTCGGACCGACGATGCTGATCCTCAACGTCATCCCGTCCGTCGCGGCGCAGTTCGTCGGCGACCTGCCGCAGATGATCGCCCGATCCGGATCGCAGGGCGAGGAGGCGCAGGCCTTCCTGTCGGCGTGGACGATCTTCTACTGGGCCTGGTGGATCAGCTGGTCTCCCTTCGTCGGCATGTTCATCGCGAAGGTCTCGCGCGGGCGCACGCTGCGCCAGTTCGTCTCGGTCGTCGTTATCGTGCCCTCGGCGGTCTCGTTCCTGTGGTTCGCCATCTTCGGCACCACGGCCATCAACGACCAGATGAACGGCGCCGGCCTCGCCGTCAGCCCCTCCGAGGAGGTGCTCTTCAGCGTGCTCGCCGACCTGCCGCTGGCCGGCATCACGACGGTGATCGCCGCCGTGCTCGTGGCGATCTTCTTCGTGACCGGCGCCGACAGCGCCTCGCTCGTGATGGGCACGCTCTCCCAGCAGGGCAAGCCCGATCCGTCCCGCTGGGTCACCGTGGTCTGGGGAACCCTGGTCGGCGCGATCGCCGCGGTGCTCCTGGTCGCCGGCGGCGAGGACGGCGGCGGGCTCACCGCGCTGCAGAACGTGACGATCATCGCGGCCCTGCCGTTCGCGATCATCATGGCGTTCATGATGGTGGCGTTCACGAAGGACCTGCGCAGCGATCCGCTCATCCAGCGCGACGCCTACGCCGAGCGGGCCGTGCGCCACTCCGTGCGCGTGGGCCTCGAGGAGCACGGCGACGACTTCGCGCTCGCGGCCGTGCCCTACGACCACTCGCAGGACGACCTGGCCTGGGTCGAGCCGCAGACCGATGAGACGCTGCTCGAGACCTACACGGCCGCGATCGACGTCATCGAGCCGGCGGACGACTCGGCGGTCGCGACGGAGCCCACCGGCGGCTCCTCCGACGCCGCCCAGCCGGCTGCACCGCCCAAGGTGCACGGACGCCGCTCCGCTTCGGCCATCGAGCCGAGCACGGGCGCCATCGGCCTGCCCCGCTCGTCCGACGCGGACCGCAGCGCCTCCGAGGGCGCAGCGCCCGGCGGCACCGCTGACCCCGACCTGCCCGCGCGGCGCGGGGAGCGCGACCCGGAGTGAGCGCGAGCCCTCCGGCGAGGAGGGCGAGCGGATGAGGGCGGTGCGGCACGTGTCTTCGGACGCGGCCGCGCCGCCCTCCGTCGTGGATCAGCCGCCCGCGCCCTCGAGCGGCGTGCCCTCGCGGCTGTCCCAGGCGTAGATCGCGTCGTCGGCCTCGAAGACCTGCCACCAGCCGCAGGTCCATCCGCTCTCCGGCGTCTCCTCAGGCCACCAGCCCGACGGCAGGGTCGTCTGCACCTCGATGGCGGACGGCTCGCAGTAGTCGGCGGTGACGCCCTCGTCGGAGACGAAGGAGAGGTGGTTGCCGTAGGCGCGCTGGTCGTTGAAGAGCCGCAGCTCGGTCGCGTCGGCGGGCACGAGCTCGGGGATGCGGAAGCCCTCGTCGCTATCGAGCGCCTGCTCGAGGTCGTCCCAGCTCCACGAGCCGTGATAGAGGTCGCCGCCCAGGAGCTCGCCGCCCGAGCAGGCGGTGAGCGCGGTGCCGAGCACCGCCGTCGTGGCGAGGCCGAGGGTGATGCGTGCTGTGCGTGAAGTCATGCTCCGAGTCCACCGCGGCGGCCCCCACCTGCGCGTCGGGCTCGGGTGCCGACCCGCTCCTCCGCTCGGCGGATCGGTGCTGGGTGGTCGCCCCTAGGGTCGCCTCGGGGCCGCCGCGGCAGCACGCTCGGGGTCGGGGCCCGTTCCGGTGGCCCGCTCGCAGGACGCACTGACGGGCGGATGCGAGGATCGGCCCATGCGCGCATCCACCGCCCTGCTCGCCGGGGTCCTCGGCGCCGCCGGCGCCCTGCACCTGGTCAAGCCCTCCGTCTACGAGGGCGTCGTGCCCGGTTGGGTGCCCGGCACCCCGCGCCAGGTGGTGCTCGCCAGCGGCGTCGCCGAGGCGGCGCTCGGCGCCGGGCTGCTCGCGCCGCGCACCCGTCGGCTCGCGGCCTGGGGCGCCGTGGCGCTGTTCGTGGCGGTGTTCCCCGCCAACGTCGAGCACTTCCGCAAGACCCGGGGCCGCACGGGCCCCGAGCGCGTGATCACCGCGGTGCGCCTGCCGCTCCAGGTGCCGCTCGTGTGCTGGGCCGTGCGAGTGGCGCGTACCGTGGACTGAACGACGAACGAGGGGCGACGAGATGGGGCTCATCCACTGGTGGCGCGAGCGGCAGCTCGCGAAGGCCGTGGAGCGCGGCGAGACCGAGCGGCCCGACCGCGCGCTGCTCACCGACGACCCGCGAGGCGG
This sequence comes from Microbacteriaceae bacterium PS02343, assembly GCA_029959365.1. GTDB lineage: Bacteria > Actinomycetota > Actinomycetes > Actinomycetales > Microbacteriaceae > Arenivirga. The sequence continues at coordinate 38,095 of JASCOA010000017.1, forward strand.
CGGCAGCTACGCCGACTCCGACCGCGGCACCTACGAGGGCCCGGCCCACGGCCACCGGATGTGATCAGGGCCGATCAGACCTCGACGGGGTAGTCGAGCGCACTCATGACGGCCGCGTGGATCGCATCGGAGAGCTGCTGCCGACGCCGGTCGAGCGCGGCCCGGTGCCCGGTGATCACGATCTGCGCCATGCCCCCGACCTTAGCCGCGCAGCGCCGCCGCCTCGCTGCGCCAGCGCGCGAGCAGCGCCCACGGGTCGTCGACGCCGGCGCGCAGCGCGACGAGGTGGGCCTCGAGCTCGGGCGAGGGCGCGAACCACTCGGTGCCGGGGTGCCGGGTGGCGGCGAACTGGCCGTGGCGCATCCGCTCGCGATGGCGGTCGCCGCGCTCGAGCGCGACGAGCTCGTGGTGCCGGATCGCGCCGAGCCGCCGCCGCAGGTTGGCCGTGGTGCCGATCTTGTACCGCTCGTCGAAGCGCAGGTAGTAGACCACGTCGACGCGCGGGGGCGGCAGCTCGGTGTCGGGCAGCACGTCGTTGCGCCACTCGCAGTGCGCGCAGAGCCAGCCGCTCGGGTACCGCACGCCGAGGCGCGAGGCGCAGGCCGGGCAGGGCGTCGGCAGCAGGTCCTCGCATCCGCTCGCCGTCGCCGAGTCGGCCGCCAGCGCCAGGTGATCGGCGCACAGCGCGACGAGCGCGCCCGTCGCAGCGGGCTCGCCGCAGGTCGGCACGAGGCAGAACGGATGCACGGAACGAGGCTACGAACAGCCGCCGACACGAGCACGAGCGCGAGGCGGCGCGCTGCATCGCACGACGTCACGAGGCTGGTCCCTGCGCGATCAGCCGGCACGGCGAGCCCGGTCGCGGGACGCGATCAGGTCAGCAGCCACATGCCCGTGCGATCGGGAGCGACGTCCTCGAAGCCGCGGGACGCGTAGAGCCGCCGACCCGGCGGGTCGGCCGTGAGGGTCACGTAGGCGCCGGGCTCGGCGTGCTCGCGGACGGCGGCGAGCAGCGCATCGAGCACCGCGGCGCCGAGGCCGCGCCCCTGGTGCTCCGGGTAGGTCGCCATGTCGGCCACGAGGAAGTACCAGCCGCCGTCACCGACGATCCGTCCCATCGCGACGACCTCGCCGCTCGGCGCGGTGACCGTGCGGAAGGTCCAGGCCCCGTCGATCGCGCCCCGCGCCTGCCCCTCGGTCTTGGGCGAGAGGCCGGAGCGCTCGCGCAGCGCCCGGTAGTCGGCCGTGCCGGGGGCCGCATCGCTCAGCCGGTAGCCGTCGGGGAGTCCGCTCATGCCGTCATGCTCCCGGGCCGTCGGGGCGGATGCAACCGTGGGCTCCGGACGAGCGCACCCAGCCGCTCAGGCGCTGGCGCCGTAGGTGCCGTGCTCGCGCTCGGCCTCGTAGGCGCTGCGCTGCGGCGAGACCCGCAGCGTCACCGCGGCGACCACCCGCTTGCGCTTGCCGAGCGGGTCGACCGCGAAGTCCGAGCAGCGCTCGAGCTCGCTGCGCTCGAGCACGGCGTCGGCCACCCGCTCGCGCGAGCCGACCGCATCGGTGATCGTTCGGGCGAGCACCACGTGGTGCGGATCGAAGACCTCGACGACGGTCATGCCCTCCTGCCGGCCCTCCTCCAACGCGTAGGCCGAGACGGTGTCGGCCGAGACGGCGTCGTCGCGGGTGAGCTCGAGCACGGACGGGATACCGGTCATGCCCCCTTCCTACCCCCCGAACGACCGGCGGGTCGAGCCCGGCGCGCCGAGCGGATGGCCTCAACCGGCCAGGATGCGCTCCAGATCGTCGAGCACGGTCATGCCGCCGAGCGGCCCGACCCCGGTGATCCAGAACGACTGGTCGACCAGGTGCAGCTCCGGGAAGGAGGCCGTGTTCTCGGCGATGACGGCAGGCATGCTGCTCGCGTCGTCGACGTCGGTGGTCGTGACCAGCACGAGATCGGCGCTGGCGTCGAGCACGTTCTCGGGCGAGACGTCGAGCGAGATGTCCTCCCAGGGCTGCTCGGGGATCGTGAAGCCGGCGCACTCGAGCGCGCTGCCCGCGAAGGACTCGGGGCCGTAGAGCGTGAGCATCCCGTCGCGCGGGCGGACGAGCTGCGCGGTGGAGCCGGCGGTGCCGAACTCCGCGGCGACCTCGTCGCAGCGCTCCTGGTACTCGGCGAGCAGCTGCTCGGCTCCAGCCGGATCGCCGAGCGCCTCGGCGACCAGCGCCACGTTCTGCTGCCACGGGTCGGTCTGGCTGGCCATGAAGACGGTGGGGGCGATGGTCTCGAGCCGCTCGTAGAGCGCGGCGTGCCGCGACTCGGTGCCGATGATGAGGTCGGGCTCGAGCGCGGCGATCGCCTCGATGCTCGGCTCCATCACGGTGCCGACGCTCTCGATGCCCGCGGCCTCCTCGCCGAGGTAGGCGGGGATCCCGGCGGCGTCGCTCAGCACGGCGGCGCCGACCGGCGTGACGCCCAGGGCCACCGCGGTGTCGAGCTGCACGGGCTCGAGCACGACGACGCGCTGCGGCGACTCGGGCACCTCGGCGGTGCCGCGGGCGTGCGCGACGGAGCGGGTGCCGCCATCGGCGTCCTCGCCGGGGGCGGCGGCCGGCGAGGCCGCGCAGCCGGCGAGGCCGACGAGCAGGACCAGGGCGGTCAGGGGGTAGGCGATCAGGGGTCGTGCGGCGCGGTGCATCGTGCTCCAGGAGGGGTGCTGGTGTCGCCACCCGTTCAGGGGGCGAGATCAGGATAGCCTCACCTCAGTCGGAACGGGGCCGGTCGTTCCAGTAGCCCTGCGCGTGCGCCCGGTCCGAACGGATGCCCGCCGCCGTCAACAACGAGCGGATGCGCGCCACGCGCGCCGTCTCCGTCGCGCTCCACGCGAAGAAGCGGTCCCCCAGCGCCGCCGCCGCCGCGCCGTGCGCGTCGGCCCAGGCGGCGACGCCGTCGAGGAGCGGGAGGCCCCCGGGGGTGCCTGGCTCGCGCATCCGCACGTCCGGCACGGCACCGCCGAGGAACGGCTCGACGAGCGCGAGGTCGGCCCGGTCGGCGACCTGGAGCACCACCTCGACCGCCGCCTCCGACGGGAGCGTTCGCAGGATGCCGGCGATCGCGGGGAACGCCGTCTCATCGCCGGCCAGCAGCATCCGTTCGGCCGCACCGGGATGCCACTGCACGCCGTGGGCGACACGATCGCCGGCGGCGCGCTCGAGGCCGGCGTCCGGCGCCGAGAGCAGCAGCGGGTGCCCAGGTCGCGCCGCGAGCGCCCACGCGCTGGCCGGCCCCGGCTCGGCGTGCACGAACACGTCGACGTCGAGCTCGCCGAGCGCCGGACGCGCCTCGCCGACCGTGTAGCTGCGCAGCGCCGGCCGAGCGGCCGGGTCGAGCGCGCGCCAGCGGCGGCGCCACTCGCGCTCGGGCAGCAGCGGCTCGAGCAGCTCCGCGGGGTACGCGCCCCGGGGCACGAGCAGCTTCATGCGCTGGTCGAGGCCCCGATCCACGAGCCGCTCGAGGTCGGCGCCGTGCAGCGCGAGGCGCACGAAGCCCGGCGTCACCCGCTCGGCACTGCGCACTGTCGCGCCGAGCAGCAGGTTCGGCGAGCGGTCCTGCGGCAGCGTCACCGGATCGCGACGAGCTCGTCGAGGTCGTCGGCCGGCAGCGCGTCGGCGGTGGCCGTGACGGTCATCTCGAGCAGGTCGACGCGGCCGTGCAGCGTCGTGAGGAAGGCCGTGTCGGCGGCGTCGCGACCGGTGGCGATGCGCACGAGCGTGCCGCGCGGGGCGAGCGCGGTGGCGTCGGCGGGGTGCCCGGCGCCGGCGCCCCACCCCCCGGCGCCGGCGGGG
>JASCOA010000180.1 GCA_029959365.1 Microbacteriaceae bacterium PS02343
GACTGCGGGGGCCCCGGCGTCGATCTCGAGCCCCTAGCCCGCGGTGTGCCCGGCGGGCGCCGCGAGGGCGAGGCTGGCAGCACTGCCGGCCAGCCGGACCTCGCCGACGGTCGCCTCGATCGTCACGTCGCCCCACTCGCCGTCGAGCTGCACGCCGCCCGCGGTCGCCTCGAGATCGAGGTCGATGCCCGCGGCGCGCTCGGGCAGCAGGACTTCCAGGCGCGCGGTGCCGCCGCGCTCCTCGAAGAACCAGCCGAAGGGGCCCCATCCGCTGTCCTGCACGCGGGCGACGAGCTCGCCGTCCGCGAGATCGGTGCGCAGGCGCAGCCCGCTCGTGCCCGAGTCCCACTCGACGGTGGGCTCGTCGACGTCGGCGAGGCGCACGGTGAGGTCGGCGATGGCGGCGTCGACGCGCACAGCGTCGACCTCGCCCTCGAGCACGCGGGTGCCGTCGCCCCGGTCGTCGGGGCCGCCGCCCGCGGCGACCGCCGAGTGGACGGCGCCCAGCGCCGTGAAGACGAGCACGAGCGCGAGCGCGATGCTGCCGATGACGAGCAGCACGGTGCGCAGCGTTCGGTTGGGGGCGACGGGCGGAGTGGGCGGTGCGAAGGTCATGATGGTCGGTTCCCGTTCGTGGTTCAGGCGCGCGGCTCGCTGCGCAGGTAGCGCAGCACGGCGAGGACGCGGCGGTTGCCGTGCTCCTCGATGGGCAGGCCGAGCTTGGTGAAGATGGCGGAGATGTGCTTCTCGACGCTGCCCTCGGTGACGTGCATCGAGGCGGCGATGGCGCTGTTCGAGCGGCCCTCCGCCATGAGCTGCAGTGTCTCGCGCTCGCGGTTCGAGAGGCTGCCGAGGTCGTCGCCGCGGCGCGAGCGCACCACGATCTGGGTGACGACCTCCGGGTCGAGGGCGGTGCCGCCGGCGCCGACGGTGTCGACCGCGGCGAGGAAGTCGGCTACGTCGGCGACCCGGTCCTTGAGCAGGTAGCCGAGGCCCCCGCTGTTCTCGGCGATGAGCTCGCTGGCGTAGCGCTCCTCGACGTACTGGCTCAGCACGAGCACGGCGGTGGCGGGGTGGTGCGCGCGCCCCCCCCCCCCGGCGCGCCCCCCCCCCGCGGGGGAGGGGGGGGGGCTCGTATAGACAACAGCA
>JASCOA010000181.1 GCA_029959365.1 Microbacteriaceae bacterium PS02343
GGCCGGGGGAGCATCCCCCGACCGGCCGCATCCGGTTGCACGACCAGCACGATCACCATCACGAATCACAACCAGAACGAGGGATAGCCGCAACATGGCAAACTTCAACGTCGCCGACGTCAAGGTCCTGCGCGAGCGCACCGGCGCCGGCATGGTCGACAGCAAGAACGCCCTGGTCGAGGCCGAGGGCGACATCGAGAAGGCCATCGAGATCCTGCGCCTCAAGGGCCTCAAGCAGGTCTCGAAGCGCGAGGACCGCTCGACGAGCGAGGGCCTGGTCGCCGCCAAGACCGTCGACGGCGCCACCACGATCATCGAGCTCGGCACCGAGACCGACTTCGTCGCCAAGAACGAGAAGTTCATCGCCCTGTCGGAGAAGGTCCTCGAGGCCGTCGCCGCCGCCGGCGCCGGCACGCTCGAGGAGGCCCTCGCGGCTCCCGGCGGTCGTGGCACCGTCGCCGACGTCATCACCGACGACGCCGCGATCCTCGGCGAGAAGATCGAGCTGCGCCGCGTCGCCCGCATCGAGGGCAGCGAGTTCGCCGTGTACCTGCACAAGACCAGCAAGGACCTGCCCCCGCAGGTCGGCGTGGTCGTCGCCTACACGGGTTCGGACGCCGACACGGCTCGCGGCATCGCGCAGCACGTCGCCATGTTCGACCCGGCCTTCCTCTCGCGCGACGAGGTCCCGGCCGACGCCGTCGAGAACGAGCGCCGCATCGTCACCGAGATCGCGACCGCCGAGGGCAAGCCCGAGGCCGCGCTCCCGAAGATCATCGAGGGTCGCCTGACCGGCTTCTTCAAGGAGCGCGTGCTGCTCGACCAGGGCTACGCCAAGGACAGCAAGATCGCCGTCTCGAAGATCCTCGACGACGCCGGCCTCGCCGTGCAGTCGTTCGTGCGCTTCAAGGTCGGCGCGTAAGCGACGACCCCTCACGAGGGCCCCGCCGCGGGGGGCGGGCCGGGCCGCGTCCGGTGGCGGGCCCCCCGGGGGCCAGGGGCGGCCCGGGG
>JASCOA010000182.1 GCA_029959365.1 Microbacteriaceae bacterium PS02343
CGGCGCCAGCGTCAGATGTGTAAAAGAGCCCGGGCCGGGGGCGCGACCGCGGCCGCGGCGCCCCGCGTGCTGCTGGCCGCGGTGGGCGCCGGGCTCGGGGTGCAGCCGCTCGTGCGCCTCGCCGCCCGCGGCGTCGACGCGCTGCAGGTGCCCGAGCGGCAGGGCCCGCTCACGATCGTCGACCGCCGTCGGATCGCCGCGTACCACCGCGCAGGGCTCGAGGTGCACGTCTGGACGGTCAACGACCCGGGCGAGATGGAGCGGCTGCTCGACCTCGGTGCGGACGGCATCGTGACCGATCGCGCCGACCTCGCCGCGCCGATCATCGCCGCTCGGCGCTGACGCGGGAGCGCGATCGAGCGATCCGCGCATCCGCTCCGCTCCGAACAGGTGATGAGTGCCGCTCGGCTCGTCACGAGACTGGGAATGCACTGGACCGCCCCGGCCGCGGAAAGGTTCCGCCAAGGCTGAGGGTTTATACCGGAGTCACGACCACGCACGGCGGAAGGAGCGCACCATGGCCGATCGGAGCCTGCGAGGCATGAGGATCGGGGCCACGAGCCTGCAGAGCGAAGAGGGCGTCGAGTACTCGGCGCGCAAACGAGCGACCTACCGGACGGAGGACGGCAGCACGTTCGAGGTCGTCTTCGCGGAGGAGGCCGAGGTGCCCACCCTCTGGAGCTCGCCCAAGAGCGGCCAGGAGGGAACGCTGCTCGACGCGCAGGGCGACCCCGTCGAGAACGAGGTCGGCGACGTCAAGCCCGTGCGCACCCACTGGGACATGCTGCTCGAGCGGCGCACCCGCGAGGAGCTCGAGGAGATCCTCCAGGAGCGGCTGCAGTACCTGCGCGCACGTCGCGGAGCCTGAGCCACCGAGCACCCGGAGGGGCCCGGCACCGTGACGGTGCCGGGCC
>JASCOA010000183.1 GCA_029959365.1 Microbacteriaceae bacterium PS02343
GGCCGCGGGGCGCCCCGGCCCCCCGCGGCGCGGGGGGGGGGGCCCGGCGGGGCCGGGGCGCGGCGCCCCACCCCGACGCCGGGTGTCGGCGCGTTACGAGGCCGGGGACGCAGGGGCGCACCGCGGCGTAGGTTCGCCGGATCGGGACGAGGGCCCGAGGAGCGGAGGCGCCATGCGGACGATCGGAACGGTGCGGACGAGCGGACGCGCTCGGCCGGACGGAGCGCTCCGATGAGCGCCGCGCGGGCGGTGCTGAGCGCCGATCCCGCCCAGCAGGTCGACGACGCAGCGACGCTCCCCGTCCCCCGCGCCGTGGCCGCGCTCGCGGTCGAGCGGCTGCGACCGCGCGCCCTCGAGACGGAGCGGCACGGGGTGACCGCGGCGACCATCGACGCGCTGCGGGCGGCGGGTGCGCTCAACCACCTCGCATCCGCTCGCCGTGGCGGGGTCGCCGCCGGCGCCGGCGAGGACCGGCTGCTGCACGAGATCATCGCCGGCGCCTGCCTCGACACCTGGCTCGTCTGGGCGCAGCACGCGCCGGTCGTGCGCCGGCTCGAGGCGGCGCTCGACGCGGGCGGGGCGCATCCGCTCGTCGAGGAGGTCGTGACCGGCCGGGTGCTCGCCGGCGCCGCGATGAGCGACGTGCGCCGCTACCCCGAGCGCTACATCGCCGCGACGCGGGTGCCCGGCGGCTGGCGGCTCGACGGCACCGTGTCGTGGGTGAGCGGATGGGGGCTGCACGGCGCCCGGCTCCCCCCGGGGGGGGGGCCCCCCGGCGCGCCGGGGGGGGGGGGGGGGGGGG
>JASCOA010000184.1 GCA_029959365.1 Microbacteriaceae bacterium PS02343
CCATACCCGCAGCGGGCGCGGGGGCGCGCAGATGTGAATAAGACCCCGCGGGGCGCAGTGCGGGCGCCGAGACTTCGGCGCGGCGCGACGACTTCGGCCGTGCGCGACACCGAAGTCGTCGCAGACGGTCGAAGTCATCGAGCCCGGTCCGTAGGGACCGCTCGTTGCGATGTCGGCGGCTCGATCTACCCTGCCCGCGGAGGTGGATCCATGCCCGAGAGCTCGCTGCAGTGGTGGGCGCGCCGGCAGCGCGTGACCGGGCTGACCGTGCCCTACGAGGCCGGTCGCTTCAGCGCGTTCTGGTCGGGCTACCGGCGCGTGGTCGCGGTCTACGAGCCCGAGCGCAACCACGGGCTGCTGCTCTCGCAGGTTCCGCTCGCCGCCGACGTCTACCTCGTGTTCGGCTGCTTCCTCGGGCACGAGTGGGTCGCCACCCCGCAGGAGCAGCGCGACCGGTCCGGCCGCGACCGCCGGGGCCGTGACACCACCTGCCCCGAGTGCTCGCGCCGCACGCTCATGGCCGGCTCGTCGCGCTACGCCGCGCCGGACGGCTCCGCAGCGGACGGCTCCGCAGCGGATGCGGAGCGCGCGCATGCGCGCAGCGCCGCCGACGAGCACGCCGAGACCCAGCGCCGCGAGCTCGCCGCGGCAGCGGCTTCCGCGGCGGGCGCCGGCGTCTGGCGCGTTCCCGCCGCGGCCGCGGGCGACCCGCCGGGCCCCGCCGGCATACGCCCGCGGGCGCCCGCCCCGGGCG
>JASCOA010000185.1 GCA_029959365.1 Microbacteriaceae bacterium PS02343
AGACCCCCCGCACCACGCCCGAGCTCGACGCCCCCGCGGGCCCCGCCCCCACCTCGCTCGAGATCACCGACCTCATCGTCGGCGACGGCGCCGAGGCGCAGCCCGGCGCCAAGGTCGAGGTGCACTACCTCGGCGTCGACTTCGAGACCGGCGAGGAGTTCGACTCGTCCTGGGGCCGCGGTCAGTCGATCGAGTTCCCGCTGACCAGCCTCATCGCCGGCTGGCAGCAGGGCATCCCCGGCATGAAGGTCGGCGGCCGCCGCAAGCTGGTCTGCCCGCCGGAGCTCGCCTACGGCCCCGCCGGCAGCGGCCACCGCCTCTCGGGCCGCACGCTGATCTTCGTGATCGACCTGCTCGGCGCCTGACGCTCTCACCTCGACGGCCCGTCGCTCCTCCCCGCGCTGCGGGCCGTCGTCCGGTGCCGGCCGTGATCCGTCGCGCCGCCCCGGCATGCCGCGCGCATCC
>JASCOA010000186.1 GCA_029959365.1 Microbacteriaceae bacterium PS02343
GCCGTGGGGGGGGGGGCCCCCCCGGCCCGCCCCGCCGCCCGCGCGGGGGGGGGGGCCCCCCCCCCCCGCGGCCCCGCGGGGGGGGGCGCCCCCCCCCCCCCCGCCCCCCCGCCCCCCCCCCCCCCCCCCGCCCCCCCCCCCCCCCCCCACGGCAGCGAGCTCGTCGCGGGGCACCAGCAGCTCGACGTCCCGGGCGGCTGCGCCCGCCACCATGCCCTCCTCCTCGATCACCTGCAGCACCGGCGCGCCGCCCACGAGCATCGCGGGCGGGCCGAACTCTCGTGCCCCGGTCGAGGGTGCGGCCCAGAGGTCGACCACCGCACCGGCCTCGATCGCCCCCGGC
>JASCOA010000187.1 GCA_029959365.1 Microbacteriaceae bacterium PS02343
CGGTCAGCCAGTCTGCGGCGATCTTCGCCGTGGACTCCTGGTCGTCGACGCTCAGCGCGTTGAGCGCGACGAGGTCCTCGGCGGTCAGCGCGGCGCTGCCCGCGTTGATCACGTCGGCGATGTCGCCGGCGATGTCGCTCGAGGCGATCGGCACGACGTTCGAGGCGAGGAACAGGCCCTCGGGGTCCTCGAGCGTGACGAGGGCGTTCGAGCCGATGCTCGGGTCGGCGCTGTAGATGTTCGCGACCTCGATCTCGCCCGCGACGAGCGACTCGACCGTGGTGGCGGCCGTGGGCTCGAAGGCGACGTTCACGCCGTAGACG
>JASCOA010000188.1 GCA_029959365.1 Microbacteriaceae bacterium PS02343
CCCGTACGCCCCGCTCGGCCAGCGCGCGCAGCACGCCGAGCGCCATGCGGTCGTTCGCGACGAACACCGCGGTCACCCCATCGAGGTCGAGCCGCAGGCCCGCCTCGTAGCCCGAGCGCGCCGCCCAGTCGCCGGTCTGCACCGGCTGCGGGGGCACCCCGTGCTCGGCCAGCAGGCCGGCCCAGGCGTCGGGCCGGGGCCGGGCGCTGTCCCAGGCCCGCGGGCCGCCGACGGGCGCGATGCGGCGGGGCCCCAGCTCGAGCAGGTGCCCGACCACGAGGGCGGCGGCGCGGCTGCGGCCGGCCTCGTCCTCC
>JASCOA010000189.1 GCA_029959365.1 Microbacteriaceae bacterium PS02343
CAACGAGACCTCGCCCATCGACGGCGAGAACAGCTTCGGCGCCATCATCGGCAAGCGACTCGTCGGCATCGGCGCCGGCGCGGGCCCCTGGTCGAGCTGGAAGGAGCAGCAGGGCGACTGGCTCGTCGCCGTGCGCTACCAGCAGGGCGACACCGAGCACGAGGCCCGTTGGCGCTTCGATCCCCGCAAGAACGCCCTGGCCCCGGGCGGCGAGGAGGCGGAGCGCCTCTCGCAGCAGGACCCCGCTGCAGCGCCGCTGCTGCCGCGCCTCCGCGCGGTGACCGACGATGAGCCGCGCGCCGAGCGCACGCG
>JASCOA010000018.1 GCA_029959365.1 Microbacteriaceae bacterium PS02343
CCGGCACCACGCGCGGCGTCGGCGCCGACCACCTCGCCTCGAAGGGGCTCTGATCCGCTGATCCCAGCGCCTCGAACGGCCCCGCGGCAGCGCCGCGGGGCCGTTCTCTTGCGTCGCGCGCACTCTTAGTTAGACTCTCTAGTAAGAAGCTCGCCGAGCGAGCGGATGCGCTGCGCAGCCCTGGAGGAACGACCATGACCGAGATCCCGACGATCGAGCACCTCGACCGCAGCACCGCGATGGACGCCGATGCGGTCATCGCCTACGTCATGACCTCCGAGGGCGTCGAGGGCGTCATCGTCGAGGTGCGCGATGCGCGCTCGACGCTGCTCGGTCGCACGGTCGTGCAGGGCGCGCCCTCCCGTGAGGCGGCGGCGGATGCCGTGCTGCGCCGCTCGGCCGTGGAGCGCTACGGGGACTTCATGGTCATGCCGGCCACGGGCAAGCGCAAGCTGCGCGCCGTCGTCGGCGTGCGCCTCGCTGCCGCGGTGGTCGAGCCCACGCTGCTGCGCGGCGCGCAGCAGCGCTCGCTCGCAGGCTGAGTCCCCGCCCCGGCTCGTGATCCGCTGAGTCGGAGTCAGTCCGCCACGGAGGAGCGCCCGGTCAGCTCGTGCGCGGTCACCTCGCGCGGCGCCTCCTCGATGGTCGCCGCTGGCGCCAGCACCGTCCCCTCGTCGAGGTCGTTGAGCTTGCGCGCCGAGACCAGCACGCGGCTCTCGAGCGTGCCGACGAGCCTGTTGTAGTCGCGCACCGATGCCGTGATCGTGCGCCCGAGCTTGTCCACGTGCTCGCCGAGGGTCGAGAGCCGGGTGTAGAGCTCGCGGCTCAGGTCGAAGAGCACCTTCGCGTCCTCGGTCAGCACGTCCTGCTGCCAGCTGAAGGCGACGGTCTTGAGCACCGACCACAGCGTGACGGGTGAGGCGAGCGCCACCTTCCTGGCGAAGGCGAACTCCATGATCGACGGGTCGGCCTCGAGCGCGGAGGAGATGAGCGACTCGCTCGGGATGAAGGCGATCACCATCTCAGGGCTTGCCGGCAGCCCCGTCCAGTAGCGCCGATCGCCGAGGGCGGTGATGTGGTCGCGCACGGCCTTCACGTGCTGCCGCAGCAGCGCCTCGCGCCGGGCCAGCTCGGCGTCGTTCGCCGTCGAGGGGATGGCGCTCGCGTCGAGGTACGCGTTGAAGGGCACCTTCGCATCGACCGCGATGCTCTTGCCGCCCGGCAGGCGCACGATCATGTCGGGGCGCCCCGCGCCGCTCTCGCCGGCGATGCTCGACTGCACGTCGAAGTCGACGCGCTGCAGCAGGCCGGCGGCCTCGACGACGCTGCGCAGCTGCGTCTCGCCCCAGACCCCGCGGGTGCTGTTGTTGCGCATCGCCGAGGCGAGCGATTCGGCGGTGGCGCGCAGCCGCTCCTCCGACTCGGTCGCGCTGCGCAGCTGCTGGCTCAGCTCGCCGTGCTGGGTGCGGCGCTGGTGCTCGAGGTCGGTGACCTTCAGCTGCATGTCGGCGAGGCTCTGCGCGACCGGGGCGAGGGCCTGCAGCACGCGGCTCTCGCCGCGCTCGCGCTCCTGCACGGAGGCCTGCTCCGAGCGCTGCCGATCGAGCAGCTCGCGCACCTGCTGCTGCGATCCGCCGAGCTGCCGCTGCAGTCCGTCCGCGGTGGCGGTGGCGGCGGCCAGCTCGGCGGCGAGCTCGCCCTCGCGACGGGCCGACTGCATCCGCTCGTCCGCCCATCGCCGCTCGGCGGCCACGAGCGCGTCTGCCGCTGTCGAGCCCCCACGGTCCCGGCGCAGCAGCGCGACCGCACCGGCGCCGACCGCCGCACCGATGACGAGGCCGAGCAGCAGGGCGATGACGGGGTCCATGCGCGCAGTCTCGCAGCAGCCTCGGACATCGACATCGACATCGGCGGCGATCGTCGTGCCGGGCCGGCTGGGGGAGGGGCCGGGCTCAGCCCAGCGCCATCGGGCGCGCGGCCGATGCCGCGGCCTCGGCGGCGGCGCCGATCGAGCGGATGCGCAGGCTCGCGATCTGCGCCAGGTGCTGCATCGACTCGGCGTCGTGCCGCTTCGCCGCATGCGCGACGATCGCCGCGCAGGCGGCGGCGTCCTCGAGCGCATCGTGGTGGTTGAAGTCCTCGAAGCCCGCGGCCATCGCGGCCACCGGCAGCTTGTACGAGTCGAGGTGGTAGGTCTTGCGCGCCAGCTGCAGGCTGCAGAGGTAGTCGTAGCTCGGCGTCTCGATCTCGCTGGCCATGCAGGCCGCGGTGATCACGCCCATGTCGAAGCCGGCGTTGTGCGCCACGAGCACGTCGTCGCCGGCGAACGCGACGAGGTCGGCGAGCTGGTCGCGCCAGAGCAGCGCGTCGACGACGTCCTCGGCGCGGATGCCGTGGATCCGCGTGTTCCAGTCGTTGAACCCGTCGTGCCCGAACGGCGGCCGGATCAGCCAGCCCGCGCGGTCGACCACGCGGCCGTCGCGCACCTTCACCATCCCGACCGAGCACGCGGAGGCGGCGGAGGCGTTGGCGGTCTCGAAGTCGATGGCGGTGAAGTCGATGGGCATATCGCATCCATGGTCGCACGCCCCACCGACGCCGCCGACCGCGACGCCCGCGTCCCGAGCCGAATGCAGTCACGCGCGCGGGCCCTCCCGCAGCGGCGGCCAGCAGCCTGCGCTGACCCCGGTCGCCGACGGCATTCGGGCCGAGGGCGGATCAGCGCGGGATCACGTTCTCCAGCTCGCCGCCCGAGGCGAAGGCCTCGAGATTGCGCTGGATGAGCTCGGAGGCCCCGAGGGGGCGCCCGCCGGCCGCGTGCGGCGTGATGATCAGGTTCGGCTCGGCCCAGAGCGGCGAGTCCGAGGGCAGCGGCTCCGGGTCGGTCACGTCGAGGGCCGCGCCGCGGATCGCGCCGGAGCGCAGCGCGGCGAGCAGGGCGACCTGGTCGACCGAGGTGCCGCGGCCCACGTTGACCATCCACGAGCGGGTGGGCAGCGCGGCGAGCCGTTCGTGGTTCAGCGCGTGCTCGGTCGCGTCGCTGCCGGGCAGGATCATGACGAGCACGTCGGTCTCGGGCAGCACCGCGTCGATGTCGTCGACGACGCGCACATCGCCGTCCTGGCGGGCCGATCGGGCCACGCCCGTGACCGTCGCGCCCAGCGCGATGAGGTGCGGGGCGAGCTCGCGGGCGATGTTCCCGTAGCCCCAGATGGTGACGCGGGCGCCGCGCAGCGTGGTCGCCGCGGTCGGGTCCCACTCGGGCTGCGGTCCGCCGATCTCGAAGGCCCAGCGGCTCTCGATCTGGGCGCGCACGGCGAGGTGCACGCGGCGCAGGCCGGCGAGCACGAGCGCGAGCGCGTGCTCGGCGACGGGCTTGTCGTGCAGCCCGCTGCCGCCGGTCACGACGACGTCCTCGGGGGTCGCGCTCAGCACGCCGTTGGGGCCGGCGGCGAGCGACTGCACCCAGCGCAGGCCCGGCAGCGCCTCGACCAGCGCGGCGATCTGCTTGCCGCTCATCGCCCACTCGACGAAGCCCACCGCATCCGCATGCTCCGCGGGCAGGGGAGCGGACTTGTCGAAGGCGACGATCTCGACCCCCTCAACGGGATCGAGGTGCAGCTCGAAGTCGGCGGGGATGAGGATCTTCGTCACGCGGTGCTCGCTTCCGTAGGGGCCTGCGATCGAGCCTAGCCAGGCCCCCGGTAGACTCGAGCCCCGTGGCTCTCACTATCGGCATCGTCGGCCTGCCCAACGTCGGCAAGTCCACCCTCTTCAACGCACTGACCGAGAACGACGTGCTCGCGGCGAACTACCCGTTCGCCACGATCGAGCCCAACGTCGGCGTGGTCGAGCTGCCCGACAGCCGCCTCGCCGAGCTCGCGAAGCTGCACGGCAGCGAGCGCCTCGTGCCCGCCACGGTCAGCTTCGTCGACATCGCCGGCATCGTGCGCGGCGCCAGCGAGGGCGAGGGCCTGGGCAACCAGTTCCTCGCGAACATCCGTGAAGCGGATGCGATCGCCCAGGTCGTGCGCGGCTTCGTCGACGCGGATGTCGTGCACGTCGACGGCGCCGTCGACCCGGCCAGCGACATGGCCACGATCAACACCGAGCTGATCCTGGCCGACCTGCAGACCCTCGAGAAGGCGGAGCCGCGCATCGAGAAGGAGGTCAAGGGCAAGAAGACCGACCCCATCGTGCTCGAGACCGTCAAGGCCGCCCGCGCCGTGCTCGACGAGGGCACCCCGCTCTCGGCCGTGAGCCTCGACCTCGCGCCCGTCAAGGAGCTCGGCCTGCTGACGGCCAAGCCCTTCATCTACGTCTTCAACGTCGACGAGTCGGTGCTCACCGACGAGACCAAGCTCGCCGAGCTGGCCGCTCTCGTCGCTCCGGCCAAGGCGGTCTTCCTCGACGCGAAGATCGAGAGCGAGCTCATCGGCCTCGACCCCGAGGACGCCGCGGAGCTCCTCGCCTCGACCGGCCAGACGCAGAGCGGCCTCGACCAGCTCGCGACCGTCGGCTTCGAGACCCTCGGCCTGCAGACCTACCTCACGGCCGGCCCGAAGGAGGTCCGCGCCTGGACCATCCCCGTCGGCGCGAAGGCCCCGCAGGCCGCCGGCGTGATCCACACCGACTTCGAGCGCGGCTTCATCAAGGCGGAGATCGTCTCCTACGACGACCTCATCGACGCCGGCACCATGACCGAGGCGAAGAGCCGCGGCAAGGTGCGCATGGAGGGCAAGGAGTACGTCATGCAGGACGGCGACGTGGTGGAGTTCCGCTTCAACGTCTGACCTCGCCGCCCCGGAATCACTCCTCCTCGTCGCGACCTGCGCGCGGATCGCCGTACGCCGTCGAGTCCGGCGGTTCCGCCGCCTGGTCGACGGTGATGAGGCCGTCGGGGTCCTTCGGGTCGCGCTCTCCGCGCCGACCGAGCGTGCTCTTGTCCTGATCCTTGGGCATGCCGGCACGCTACGCGCCAGGCACCGCCGGAACGCATCCACTCAGGCAGCGGTACGCCCGCACCGAGGCGACGTGCGACGATGACCCCGTGCAGCGAGCGGATGAGCAGAGGGACGGCATCCGCATCGCCTGGTCCGCCGACCTGCCCGCCGGCCCCCGCGCGACCGGGCGAGCCCTGCTGCGCGAGCTCGGCGCCGACGACATCACCGCCGTCTGCCCGAGCTGCGGCGGCCCGCATGGCCGGCCGCTCACGTCCGCCGGCCAAGCGAGCATCGCGCACGCCGCCGGCGTGACGCTGGTGGCGCTGGGGGAGCGTTCGCTCGGCGTGGACCTCGAGCGATCGGACGCGCTGCCGCCCGGCATGACCGCGCAGCGCTGGACCGAGATCGAGGCCGTGCTCAAGGCCGACGGGCGGGGCCTCGAGGTCGCGCCCGAGCGCATCCGCTTCGCAGATGCTCGCGAGCAGAGACGCCGGGCCGTGCTCGACGGCACCGTCTACGAGCTCGAGCAGCTCGCCATCGACGGCTTCGTCGCCACCCTCGCTACAGCGCGGGCAGCGCCGTACCCCGCAGCCAAGCCGCCTCGAATCCTGCCGCATCCCCGCCGGCCTCGCTGACGAGGTCGAGGAAGGCGTCGGTCGTGACGACGCCGTGCCGGAACCGCGCGGTCCACGTGCGCAGCAGCCCGAAGAAGGCGTCGTCGCCGAGCGCGGTGCGCAGCGCGTGCAGCGCGAGCGCGCCGCGCTTGTAGACCCGGTCGTCGAACATGAGGCCGGCGCTCGGATCGGCGAGCACGAGGTCCTGCGGCTGCGCCGCGAGTCGGCGGTGGTACTCGGCGGCGGTCACGGCGGCGGGCTGCTTGCCCGAGGCCTCGAACCACAGCCACTCGGCGTAGCACGCGAAGCCCTCGTTGAGCCAGATGTCGCTCCAGCTCGACAGCCCCACGCTGTTGCCGAACCACTGGTGCGCGAGCTCGTGCGCGACGAGCCGCTCGCTGCCGCCGACACCATCCATATGGTTCTCGCCGAAGACGGCGAGCGACTGCGCCTCGAGTGGGATCTCGAGGGTGTCGGGGGTCACGACGAGCGCGTAGGTGTCGAAGGGGTAGGGGCCGAAGCGCTCCTGGAACGCGCGCATCATGGCGGGTAGCGCGGCGGTGTCGCGCCGCACCCGGGCGTCGAGCGCGGGCGGCGACCAGACCGTGCCGGGCACGCCGTCGAGATCGATCGCACTGGCGGCGTAGCGGCCGATGTGGAGGGCCGCCAGGTAGGTCGAGGTCGGCGCGGGCTGCTCGAAGACGGCCTCGTTGCGGCCGCCGAGGCGCCGGGACGAGGTCAGCGTGCCTGGGGCGACGATCGCGTAGTCCGCATCCGTCGTCACGGCGAAGCGGTAGGCCGCCTTGTCGTCGGGGCGGTCGTTGCAGGGGAACCAGGTCGACGAGCCGCTGGGCTGCGAGGCCACGAGGGCGCCGTCCTCGAGCTCCTCCCAGCCCAGCGGCCCCCAGGCGGAGCGGCGCGGGCCCGGGTTGCCGGCGTAGACGATTCGCACGGTCGCGCGCTGCTCGGCGGCCAGCGGGGTGTCCGGTCGCACGAAGAGCTTGTGCGCGACCTGGCGGATGCGAGCGCGGCGCCCGTCCACCTCCACTCGGTCGACGCGCAGCCGGGTGAGGTCGAAGACCAGCGCATCCGTCGCCCGCAGCGCGGTCAGCGCGATCGTGGCCGTGCCGCGCAGGCGGTTGTCGCGCAGCCGGTAGTCCAGCTCGAGGTCGTAGTGCGAGACGGCGTACCGGTCGTCGCCCTGCTGCGGCAGGTAGGGGTCGGGCCAGCTCATGCCTTATAGGCTCCCACGCGCACCTCGCGCCATGGACCGATCGGGTTGCCGCCCCAGCGCGAGTTCGCCGGCACGAGCTCGCCGCGCATCACGAGCGAGGCCGGCCCGACGACGGCGCCCTCGCCGAGCGACGCGGCCGGCAGCACGATGCTGTGCGGGCCGAGCGTGGCGCCGATGCCGAGCCGCACCGCGTCGGTGGCCATGACCCGGTCGTGGAAGAGGTGCGTCTGCACGACGCAGCCGCGGTTGACGGTGGCGCCGTCGGCGAGCTCCACGAGGTCGGCCTCGGGCAGCCAATACGACTCGCACCAGACGCCGCGGCCGATGCGCGCGCCGAGCGAGCGCAACCACCACACCAGCGCCGGGGTGCCGTGCGCCTGGGCGGCGAACCAGGGCGCCGCGCAGCTCTCGACGAAGGTGTCGGCCAGCTCGCTGCGCCAGATGAACGACGACCAGAGCGGATGCTCGCCCGAGCGGATGCGCCCCACGAGCGCCCACTTCACCCCGGTCGCGAGCAGGGCCGCCACCGCGCCGGCGGCGACGAGCACCGGACCGGCGAGCGCGAGCGCCAGCCAGCCGTTCACGGCCAGCAGCGCGCTGAGGCCGAGCCCGACGCCGATGCCGATGCCGCAGCTGGCGATGACGGCGAGCACGCGGCCGAACTCCCACAGTGCGCGCTGCACCTTGAGCCGCCTGGGCGGGGCGAAGGTGAGCGACACGTCGTTCTCTGCGGCGTTGCGCCGCAGCCGCACGGGCGGCGAGCCCATCCACGACGAGCTCGGCTTCGACTTCACGGGCGCGGCCGAGAGCACCGCGACGAGGCCGTCGCGCGGGATGCGGTGGCCGCCGCCGGCCATGCCGCTGTTGCCCACGAAAGCGCGCTTGCCGATCTCGGCGCGACCCAGGCGCACGTGGCCGCCGCCCAGATCGTAGGTGGCCACGAGGGTGTCGTCGGCGAGGAAGGCGCCGTCCTTGATGGTCGTCATCGAGGGCACGAGCAGCACGGTCGACGCCTCCACGCCCTCGCCCACCTGCGCGCCGAGCGCGCGCAGCCAGGCGGCCGTGAACATCGACGAGTAGATCGGGAACAGCGTGGTGCGCGCCTGGTCGAGGATCCGCTCCGTGGCCCACGCCTGCCAGCCGATGCGGCTGCGCACGGGGTGCACGCCCTCCGCGAGCCCGAGGCCGAGCAGGCGCACCGAGCCGAGCACGGTGAGCGCGATCACGAGGCCCGCGGCCAGCACCGCCGGCACGAGGGCGAGCAGGGCGGGCAGCACGGCGTCGGCGACCGCATCCGCTCCGGCGATGGCCGGCAGCATCACGGCGGCGCCGGCGAGCAGGCCGAGCAGCGGGATGCCTGCGATGGCCACCGAGGCGGCGCCGAAGACGACCACCCAGCGGGTCCTGCGGGCCGGGCGGGCGAGCGGCCACCAGGGCTCGGCGGAGCCGAGGCGCGCCGCGGGGGAGCCGGCCCAGTGCTGGCCGGAGCGCACCCGGCCGTAGACCGCGGAGCCGGGCGCGACGGTCGCGCCCGCGCCGATGCGGGTGCCGGGCAGCAGCGTCGAGCGGGCGCCGACCTGGGCGTCCTTGCCGATGCGGATCGCGCCGAGGCGCAGCACGTCGCCATCGATCCAGTAGCCGCTGAGGTCGACCTCGGGCTCCACCGAGGCCCGGGCGCCGAGGTGCAGCATGCCGGTCACGGGCGGCAGGGCGTGCAGGTCGACGTCGCGGGCCACCTTCGCGCCGAGCGCGCGGGCGTAGTAGACGATCCACGGGGCGCCGGCCATCGAGGTGGCGCCGACGGTGTCGACGATGCGCTCCGCGGTCCAGAGCCGCAGGTGCACCGAGCCGCCGCGGGGGTGGTCGCCGGGCCGCACGCCGGCGAGCAGCAGCCTGGCCGCCAGCGCCGCGATCGCCATGCGCCCGGGGGGCGTGACGAGCAGCAGCAGCGCCGGCACGAGCAGGGCCCAGCTGGCGGTGGGGATCGGCACCTCCACGCCGAGCGCCTCGAGCAGCGTGCCCGCCGTCAGCAGCAGGGTGAGCCAGCGCGCGCCGTCGATCACGCGCACGAGCACGCTGATCACGGTCTGCCAGGCGCCGGCGGATGCGGGCACCGGCGCGGGCGTCGGCTGGTCGGCGGGCACCCGCTCGGCCCCTTCTCGCGAGCGCAGGTAGTCGAGCATGGCCCCGAAGCGCGGATGCGCGTAGATCTCGGCCACCGCGAACTCGCCGTCGCGCTCGCGCAGTCGAGCGACGAGCTGGGCGGCGGCGAGCGATCCGCCGCCGAGGTCGAAGAAGTTGGCGTCCGCATCCGGTACCGGCACGCCGAGCACGGCGCGCCACTGCTCGCGCAGCCAGGCCTCGTCCTCGGGCAGCTGCGCATCCGCATCCGCTCCGCCGACGGGCCAGGGCAGGGCGGCCTTGTCGACCTTGCCGCTGGTGCGCACGGGCATCTCGTCGACGATCGCGAGCACGGGCACGAGCGCGGCGGGCAGCTGCTCGCGCAGCTGAGCGAGCGCGGCGCCGCGCTCGAATCCGGCGGTCACGGTGAGGTAGCCGACGAGCAGCGAGATGCCGCCCTCGGTGCGCCGCACCGCGGCGGCCGCTGCCGAGACGTCGGGCAGGTTCGCGAGCGCCGCCTCGACCTCGCCGAGCTCGATGCGCCGGCCGCCGATCTTCACCTGGTCGTCGGCGCGGCCGAGGAAGAGCAGCCCCTCGCCGTCGAAGCGCACCAGGTCGCCGCTGCGGTAGGCGCGCTGCCAGCCCAGCGACTCGAGCGGCGCGTACTTCTCGGCGTCCTTGACGGGGTCGAGGTAGCGGGCCAGGCCGACGCCGCCGATCACGAGCTCGCCGGGCTCGCCCTCGGGCACGACCTCGCCTGTGGCGGGGTCGACGACCGCGAGCTGCCAGCCGAGCAGCGGCAGGCCGATGCGCACGGGCCGCCCGGGCACGAGCGGCGCGGCGCAGGCGACGACGGTCGCCTCGGTGGGGCCGTAGGTGTTCCAGACCTCGCGCTCCTCGTTCGCGAGCCGGTCCACGAGCTCCGGCGGGCAGGCCTCGCCGCCGAAGATCAGCAGCCGCACGCTGTCGAGCGCCTCGGCGGGCCAGAGGCTCGCCAGCGTCGGCACGGTCGAGACCACGTTGATGCGACGGCTCTGCAGCCAGGGCCCCAGGTCCATGCCGCTCTTCACGAGCGCGCGCGGGGCGGGCACGAGGCAGGCGCCGTTGGCCCACGCCAGCCACATCTCCTCGCAGCTGGCGTCGAAGCCGACCGAGAGCCCGGCGAGCACGCGGTCGCCCGGGCCGAGCGGGGCGTCCTGCAGGAACAGCGCGCGCTCGGCGTCGACGAAGGCGGCGGCGTTGCGGTGGGTCACGGCGACGCCCTTGGGCGTGCCGGTGGAGCCCGAGGTGAAGATGATCCAGGCGTCGTCCCCGGGCTCGACCTCGCGCGGCGCCACCGTCGACGCCCGACGCACAGCGAGCCCCTCGTCGCCGAGGATCGCCTCGACGTCGGCGGTGTCGAACACGAGACGCGCCCGCTCGTCGGGGTCGTCCACGTCGACGGGCACGTACGCGGCGCCGGCGACGATCGCGCCGAGGATGCCCAGGTACAGCTCGCGGGTGCCCGAGCGTCGGCGCACGCCCACGCGCGAACCCGGGCCGATGCCCGCCTCGCGCAGCGTCGCGGCGATCGCGCGCACCTCGGCCCACAGCTCGCGGTAGCTCAGCGCCCCGCGCTCGTCCTCGAGGGCGCTCGACTCGGGATGCGCCAGCACGCTCGCGTGCAGCACGTCGACGAGCGTCCGAGCGGATGCGGGCGCCCCGCCGTCGAGGATGCGGACGTCGGGCGCGAGCATGGATCTCCTTCTTCCGCCGGCGGGGTTCGGCGGCACAGCGATGCGCACTGTAGTCGTCGCGGGGAACGCCTCGGTGAACGAGCGATCCGCAGCCCACGGCCGAGCCTAGCGAGGCGGGCCGACGCCGGATCGGGGTGCTGCGTGTCCGCTCAACGCACTTCGCCGGCGTCGGACGTGCGTGCGAGCATTTCCGAGCGCTCGTGACGGAATGCGACGCGGAGGGGAATACACGCTCCGGATGCGTCGTTACTTGAGCGTTGAACCATCAGGAGTCGCCATGAACGAGATTCTTCCCCCCGCCGCCGTCCGCACCAGCGTGCGCGTGCCCCTCCGCTTCCCGGACGGCTACGAGACCGTCGCGCAGGTCGTCACCTTCGCCGACCTCGTCGACGGTCAGGAGCACCTGCTCCTCGGCCTCGGCGACTGGCAGGCCGCACTCGAGCGCTCCGCCACCGGCGGCGAGGCGCCGCTCGTGCGCCCGCACTCCGAGTGCCTCACCGGCGACGTGTTCGGCTCGCTGCGCTGCGACTGCGGCCCGCAGCTGCGCGAGGCGGTCGAGCGCATCGCCGAGACCGGCGGCTTCCTGCTCTACCTGCGCCAGGAGGGCCGCGGCATCGGCCTCTACGCCAAGCTCGACGCCTACGCGCTGCAGGACTCGGGCCTCGACACCTACGAGGCCAACGTCGCGCTGGGCCGCGGCGAGGACGAGCGCGAGTACCGCGCCGCCGCGCAGATGCTGCTCGCGGTCGGCGCCGAGCGCATCCGCCTGCTCAGCAACAACCCCGACAAGGCCGCCCAGCTCGAGGGCTTCGGCGTCGCCGTCGCCGAGCGCGTGCCGACCGGCGTGCACCTCTCCGCCTCGAACCTGCACTACCTCGAGGCCAAGCGCGACCACACGGCGCACACGCTCGACCTCGAGCACCCCGCCGCGTCGTGACGTTCAGCATGGCCGAGACCTCGGCGATGCGACGGGCCCTCGAGCTGGCCGCCGACCCCGCGGTGCCGCTCGGCCCCAACCCGCGCGTCGGCAGCGTGCTGCTCGCCGACGACGGCCGCGTGGTCGCCGAGGGCTTCCACCGCGGGGCGGGCACCCGTCACGCCGAAGCGGATGCGCTGCACCGGGCCGGCGACGCCGCCCGCGGCACCACCGCGATCGTCACGCTCGAGCCCTGCAACCACACCGGCCGCACGGGCCCCTGCGCGCAGGCGCTCATCCGCGCCGGCGTCCGCCGGGTCGTCTTCGCGCAGTCCGACCCGAACCCGGTCGCCAGCGGGGGAGCGCAGACGCTGCGCGATGCCGGCATCGAGGTCGAGCACGGTCTGCTCGAGGCGGAGTCGCGCGCGCTCAACCGCGCCTGGCTGCACGGGGTGGCCACGGGGCGTCCGCTCGTCACCTGGAAGTTCGCGGGCTCGCTCGACGGCCGCAGCGCTGCCGCCGACGGCTCGAGCCAGTGGATCACGAGCGCCGCCGCGCGCCGCGACACCCACCGGCTGCGCGCCGAGGCCGACGTCATGCTCGTCGGCACCGGCACCGTGCTCGCCGACGACCCGCGCCTCACGGTGCGCGGCGACGACGGCGAGCCGCTCGGCCGGCAGCCGCTGCGCGCGGTCATGGGCCAGCGCGCGGTCGCCGCGAGCGCCCGGGTGCTCGACGACGCGGCCGAGACGCTCCTGCTGCGCACCCGCGACCCGCGCGAGGCGCTCGCCGAGCTCTTCGAGCGCGGCCGCCGGCACGTGTTCCTCGAGGGCGGTCCGACGCTCGCGGCGGCGTTCCTCCGCGCCGGCGTGGTCGACGAGATCGTCGCCTACGTGGCGCCGGTGCTGCTCGGCTCCGGCCGCAACGCGGTCGCCGACCTGGGCATCACCGGCATCGACGCGGCGCTGCGGCCGACGGTGACGGATGCGCGTCTCATCGAGGGCTCGGACGGCGAGCCGGCCAACGTGCGCTTCACGCTGCGACTATCCGTTTAACGCGGCCGTTGCGCGCGACGGCGCCCTGAGGCCCCCGAATCGGGGAAGCGGCTGGAAGGGGATTGAGCCGATCTCGCAGAGTAACTAGTGTCTCTAGCGATATCCGGAGCATCACCGCGGCCGTTCGGGTCGGCCGCCGCGACCCGGAGGAGGGCGGATCCCCGTGTCCGACATCCCCACGCTGCAGAACCTGCCGCGCACCATCGCGACGCGCGCCCATGCCGTCTCCGCGTACAGCATCGACGACCGCCACGAGGTCGTGGTCGAGGTCTTCGATCAGCACGAGACCGTGCTCGCGCGCACCGTCATCGAGTCGCAGGCCGGTCGCGAGACCGTGGTCGACGCCCTGCTCGAGGACAGCTACCTCGATCGCTACAGCGGCTTCAGCACCGATCCCCTCGGAGGCCGCCGCCGGCTCACCGCGCTGGCGGGGCTGCGGCTCTCGCTCGACCCCGCCCCGTACCGGGCGCACCGCCAGGGGGCCAGACTCGCCGGCTGAGCCGGCGCCGACGCGCTGGATCGACACCGCGCGTCCGCCCTCCCGTCCAGTAGGGGTGCTGGTCGGGAGGGCGTCTTCATGCCCCCAAGCGCTCGCGGACCGCACCAGGACGAGCGGATGCGCCGCTCGCTCCCAGCGAAGCCCGGCACCCGTCGGAGCCCTCAGCGCACGGCGCTCGCTAGCATGACGCGGATGACCAGCATCGACACCGCAGCGGACCGGACCGCCGCCGAGGACGCCGAGCAGGTCGCGGAGCGCTCCTCCGCCGAGCAGCTCACGGCCGCGCGCGACCGTCGCGGCGTCTCGGTGGAGTCGCGGGCGCTGCTCGTGGCCATCGCCTCGGTCCTGCTCTCGGCCGCCGTCGCCGCGCTGCTGTTCCGCGAGGCCCGGGTGCCGCTCTCCGGAGGGCTGACCGCCGGCTTCCTCGAGGAGGGCATCTCGGTCGGCATCACCGCGGCGGCCTCCGTCGCCGTGCTCGGCACGCCCGCGTTCCTCAGCACCTACCTCGGCGCGAAGCGCGCGCCGAGGCCGCGCCGGCTCGCGCACCGCATCCGCTCGGCCATCGATCTGGCGGCGCTCGTGCTCGTGCACGTGGGCATCGCCGCGCTCGGCCTGCTGGGCTGCTTCGCGGTGCTGCAGGACGCCTTCCTGCGGCTGGCGCTCGGCAGCTACACCGCGGCCGGCATCGTGGGGCTGGTCACGGGTCTCGCCACCTACTTCATCGCGCTCAGCGGCGCGCGCATCAGCACGACCACCCTCGCCTCGCTGCTCGGGCTCTTCCTCATCGCCGGAGCGCTCAGCGCCATGCTCACCGCCAACGACCCGCTGTGGTGGGACAAGAACCTCAGCGCGCTCGGCGTGGGCATCACCGCCTCGGCGATCATCTTCAACGCAACGCTCGTCGTCGCCGGGCTCGTCGTCGTGGGCATCGCCGACCGCGTCGCGCTCGATCTGGCCGGCTGGCGGCGGGATGCGCGGCGTCCGGGTTCGCGGCGCACCACCTCCCGTCGCGTGCGGCTGCTGCAGATCGGCATCCTGCTGATCGGCCTGCTGCTCGCGATGGTCGGGCTGGTGACGGTGAACGCGAACATGCTGGTGCACAACGCGGCGGCGAGCGGGCTCGGCCTGGTCTTCGTGGTCGTCGCGTGCGCGCTGCCGATGCTGCTGCCCGGCCTGCCGCGCGCCTTCCTGCTGCTGAACTACCTCATGGTGCTCGGTGTGCTCGGCTCGACCGTGCTCTTCCTGCAGGTGGGCTACTACAACTTCACCGGCTACGAGCTGGTCGCCACCGGGCTCGTGCTCGTCTGGCTCATCGTGTTCGTGCGCAACATCGCGGCCGTCCGCGCCGACGACCGCGCCGCCGTGCGCTGAGCCCGACCGGAACGCCGTGAGGCCGGCCGGGGCGATGCGGGCCGGCCTCCGGTGTCGAGCGCGAGGGCTCAGTTGAGCTTCTCGGTGCCCTCGGGGATCACGCCGCCGTCGTAGAGCGAGACGGCCAGGTTCTTGAGCGAGGTGAGCGCCACGTTCTGCGTCCACGGGCCGTAGGAGATGCGGGCCACGCCCAGCTCCTCGTACTCCTGAGCGGTCAGCGCGCCGGGGATGCCGATCACGCTGAGCCGGCCGGGACCGAAGGCGCCGACGAGCTGCTCGGCCGCGTTGCGGTCGATGGGGCCGGGCACGAAGATCGTGCTCGCACCGGCCTCGAGGTAGGCGTTGCCGCGGGCGATCGCGTCCTCCAGGATCACGTCGAGCGGGCGGTCGCCGCCCTTGACGAAGGCATCGGTGCGGGCGTTGAGCTGGAAGGGGATGCCCTCCTCCTCGCCGGCCTTGACGATCGCCTCGACGCGGGCGACCGACTCGGCGAGCGGGCGCAGGCGGTCCTCGACGTTGGCGCCGACGACGCCGACCCCGATGGCCTTGCGGATGGTCTCGCCCGGGTCGGCGTAGCCGTCGTCGAGGTCGGCGCTGACGGGCACCTCGACGGCGGCGACGATGCGCGCGACCGCGGCGATCATCTCGTCGGCGGGGATCTCGCCGTCGGCGTAGCCGTGGCTCGCGGCGATCGAGTGGCCCGCCGTGGCGAGGGCGCGCGTCTCCGGCAGGTCGGCGACGACCTTGGCGGTGATGGCGTCCCAGACGTTGACGACGCGCAGGATGGTTGCGGAACGGTGCAGCTGCTCGAGGCTCGCCGCGTGGCTCTGAATGCTCATGCGATCACGCTAGAGCGGATGCGCGCGGCGCGCGTCGGACTCGCACCCGGAGTTCATCTGCGGTGCAGCCAGGGCGCGAGCAGCCGCGTCACGAATGGCAGCACCCAGTACGCCATGATCGGCGTCAGCACGCTCACGGTGATCAGCACGCGCAGCGCGACGGGCACCTCCGCCCAGCCCGGTACGAGCCCGCTGAGCAGGGTGAACGCCATGTTGACCGGCAGGAAGCCGATCCAGATGCTCAGCGCCTGCTTCCACCGCGGCGGCGCGGCGCGCACCGGGGTCGGATGCGCATCCTCCGCCACCGCGGGCTCGTCGAACCAGCCCTCGATGCCGGTGGTCTTCTGCACGCGCATCCGCTCGACCAGCGGTTCGCCGTGCGCCAGCCAGGCCCGCCGCTCCGGGGAGTCCTCCCATGCCGCCAGCGACTCCTCGCTCGCGAAGCGGTAGAGCATCTGCCAGTCGGCGGAGCCCTCGCCGGCGCGGATCCACCCGGAGCCGAGGAAGCCGGGGCGCTTGTTGGCGAGATTGACCCCGTCCTGCACCCAGTGGGTCACCTCGTCGAGGCGGTCGGCGCGCACCCGGCGCAGGATGGAGACGGTCACGGGATGGGCACTGCTCATGCGCACCAGCCAAGCAGAGCCGTGTTGCGAACCCGTGTCGCGGCGCTCAGGCGGTAGGCCAGAAGGCGATCGCGAGCGGCAGCAGCGGGCCGACCCAGATCGCCGTCGCGGCGAGCTTCCAGCCCTCGCCCGACCGGCTCGCGCCGGCGCGCAGCCGCGCCGCGCGCAGCGCCGTGGTCTCGCTGTCGCCGCCGAGCTTCACGAGCGCGCTCGCGACGTTGCCGGCGCCGCTGTGCGCGGCCGCGCGGTCGTCGGCGATGAGCTCGACGACGAGGCTCGTCGCCTGCGCCATGCGCTCGGCGGCCGGCAGCATGGGTACGCAGCTCTGGGCGAGACGGCCGATCGTGATCGCGGCGGAGTGCCGGTGCGTCAGGTGGGTGTCCTCGTGCCAGAGCACGGCGCGCAGCTCGCGCTCGCTGAGCCGGTCGCGCGCCTCGGTGCTCACGATGATGCCGCGCGGCGAGGGCAGCGCGGCCACGATCGGCACCGGGAACTCGACGAGCCGCACGTACCAGCGGCCCATCGCCATGTGCCGCACCGAGCGGCCGAAGAAGACGGAGAAGCGGTCGGCGGCCTCGCGGGCCTCCTTGGCCAGCGCATCCGCCTGCCACCAGATGCGCACGCCGATGACGCCGAGGATGGCGAGGGCGCCCCAGGCGAGGATCGCGGCGGCGAGCGGATCGAGCCAGCCGATCGCCGCCGGCGAGCCCATCTGCGCGAGCGCGCCGTTGGCGATGAGGATGCCGAGCGCCAGCAGCAGTGCGAGCGCGGCCGTGAGCAGCGAGGAGTGCCAGGCGCTGAGCAGCAGCATCGGATGCTTCGACGCCAGCTTGCCGCGCACGAGCACGACGGGGGCGAGGAGCGTCAGCATGATGCTGAGCTCCATGAGGAGCAGGATCTTGAGGGCCATCGGGGCCTCGAGGTCAGTCGGCCGCGTTACCGGCGATCGCCGCGCGCAGCAGATCGCGGTCCGCGATCGAGAGCTCGCCGGCGAACTGCAGCAGGGCTGCGGAGCGGTCGCTCGTCGAGGCGAGGGCGTTGGCCATGGCGCCGGCGACCCGGTGCTCTCGGCTCAGGGTGGGCGTGAAGAGCAGTCCGCGGCTCGATCCGCTCTCGCGGCCGACCCAGCCCTTCTCGCGCAGGCGCTCGAGCACCGTCAGCACGGTGGTTATCGCGGGCTGCGGCTCCTCGACGGCCTCCTGCACCTCACGCGCGGTGAGGGGGCGGCCCGCATCCCATAGCAGATCCATGACGGCGGATTCGAGTTCGCCGCGCTGGCGGGATCGGGGGGAGCGCATACGCGCATTCTATCGCCTGTAGAAGCTCGCGCGCGCGCCGAATCGTCATGCGCTCGTAACACCCCGCTCGCTACGCTGGCGGCACAAGCGAACACAGGACCCGTTGTCCGAGGCGGGAGAGCCGCACGAACCAGGTGCGGCACCGAAGGAGCAAGCCTCCCCGCCAATCTCTCAGGTACTCGTACCGCCCGGACAGGTCGCTCTGGAAAGCGCTCCTCGGAGCCGCCGACGGTGCAAGCCGGATGCCGCATCCGGTGAAGCTCTCAGGCCCATGACAGAGGGGGAGAACCCGTCCGGCGCACCTCGGTGCGCCCTGCAGAGAGGGCTCTCCATGACCGCATCCGCTCCTCCGTCCGTCGATCCGCCACCGCAGCGCACGGCGCTGCACGACGTCCACGTCGCGGCCGGCGCCCGCATGGTCGACTTCGCCGGCTGGGCCATGCCGCTCAGCTACGGCTCCGACCTCGCCGAGCACCGCGCCGTGCGCACCGCCGCCGGCCTCTTCGACCTCTCGCACATGGGGCTCGTCACCGTCGCCGGCCCGCAGGCGCCCGAGGCCCTCGACCACGCGCTCGCCGGACGCCTGAGCGCCCTCGAGCCGCGCCGCTCGAAGTACACGATGCTGCTCGCCCCCGACGGCGGCGTGCTCGACGACCTCATCGTCACGCGGCTGCCGGAGGACGGATCGGATGCGGGCGCCCGCTTCGCCGTCGTCGCGAACGCCGGCAACCGGGTCGCCGTCGCCGTCGCGCTGCGCGAGCGCCTCGCCGGCTTCGACGCCCGCGTCGTCGACACGGGGGAGCGCACCGCCATCGTCGCGGTGCAGGGCCCGGCCACCCTCGCCGTGCTCGAGGCGCTGCCCGGCCTCGAGATCGACGACGGAGCCCCACCCGTCGCCGCGCTGCGGTACTACCGCACCACCTCCGCCCGCTTCGCCGGGGTCGCGGTGCTGCTCGCCCGCACCGGCTACACGGGCGAGGACGGCTTCGAGCTCTTCCTCGACGACGCGGCGGCGCCGGCGCTCTGGAGCGCACTGCTCGATGCCGGCGTCCCGCACGGCCTCGCGCCCTGCGGCCTCGCCGCGCGCGACACCCTGCGGCTCGAGGCGGGCATGCCGCTGCACGGCCACGAGCTGAGCCCCGAGCTGCTGCCGGCCCAGGCCGGGCTCGGCCGCGTCGTCGACGAGTCCAAGCCCGACTTCGTGGGCCGCGGCGCCATGCCGGCGCCCGGCGCTCCGGTGCTCGTCGGCCTCGCCTCGGAGGGCCGCCGCGCCGGGCGTTCCGGTTACCCGGTGCTGCACGAGGGCCGCGAGGTCGGCGTCGTCACGAGCGGCGCGCTCTCGCCCGCACTCGGCCATCCGATCGCGATGGCACTCGTCGAACCCGCGCTCGCCGAGCCGGGCACCGCCCTCGAGATCTCCCTGCGCGGCACCGCTCTGCCGGCGACCGTCGTCCCCCTCCCGTTCCTCCGAAAGGCCCGCCGATGACCGAGCTCCGCTACACCGCCGACCACGAATGGGTGCGCCTCGAGGAGGGCGTCGCCACCGTCGGGATCACCGACTACGCCGCGCAGCAGCTCGGCGACGTCGTCTACGTCGACCTGCCGGGGGTCGGGGACTCCGTGAGGACCGGCCAGCAGATCGGCGAGATCGAGTCGACCAAGAGCGTCGGCGAGCTGCTCGCGCCGCTCGCCGGCGCGGTGCTCGAGGTCAACCAGGCCGTCGTCGACGCCCCCGAGCTCGTCAACGCCGACCCGTTCGGCGAGGGCTGGCTGGTGCGGATCTCCGCGACCGAGCTGCCTCCGCTGCTCGGCGAGGACGAGTACCGGTCGGGGCTGAGCTGACGATGCAGCAGGCGCCGGACACGTACTCCTACGGCGCCTTCGGGCGCCGCCACATCGGCCTCGCGCCGCACGAGCAGATCGACCTGGCGCGCGGCCTCGGCCACGCCGACGCCGAGGCCCTGCTCGAGGCGGCCGTGCCGCGCGGCATCCACCGCGTCGAGCGGGCGGAGCCGTCCATCCCGCCCGCCGCCACCGAGCGCGAGACGATCGCCGAGCTGCGCGCCATCGCCGGGCGCAACCGGGTGCTCACGAGCATGATCGGCCTGGGCTACCACGGCACGGTCACCCCGGCCGTGATCCAGCGCAACGTGCTCGAGAACCCGAGCTGGTACACCGCCTACACGCCGTATCAACCCGAGATCTCGCAGGGCCGGCTCGAGGCGCTGCTCAACTTCCAGACCATGGTGGCCGACCTCACCGGCCTCGCCACCGCGAACGCCTCGATGCTCGACGAGGCCACCGCTGTGGTCGAGGGCATGCTGCTCGCGCGCCGCGCCTCGAATTCCGACAGCGACGTGTTCCTCGTCGACCCGGACGCGCTGCCGCAGACCCGCGCGCTGCTCGAGCACCGCGCCGAGGCGCTCGGCATCCGCCTCGTCGACGCGCGCTTCGACGTGTGGGCCGCGGCCGGCGGGCAGGCCGACCGCGCCATCCCCGACGCCTTCGGGCTCTTCGTGCAGTACCCCGGCGCCTCCGGCCGCGTGTCCGACCCGCGCGCGGCGATCGCCGCGATCCGCGAGCGCGGCGGTCTGGCCGTCGTCGCCGCCGACCTGCTGGCGCTCACCGCCCTGGTGCCGCCCGGCGAGCTCGGCGCCGACATCGCCGTCGGCAGCAGCCAGCGGTTCGGCGTGCCGATGGGCTTCGGCGGCCCGCACGCCGGCTACCTCGCGGTGCGGGCGGGCCTCGAGCGGCAGCTGCCCGGCCGCCTGGTCGGGGTCAGCCGCGATGCCGACGGCCACCCCGCCTACCGGCTGAGCCTGCAGACGCGCGAGCAGCACATCCGCCGCGAGAAGGCCACCTCCAACATCTGCACCGCCCAGGTGCTGCTCGCGGTCATGGCCTCGATGTACGCGGTCTACCACGGCCCCATCGGGCTCGGCCTCATCGGCCAGCAGGTGCACCTCACCGCAGCGCGCTTCGCCGCGCTCGCCGAGGCCGGCGGCTTGGAGCTCGTGCACGGCGCCTTCTACGACACGGTCGCCCTGCGGGTTCCCGGACGAGCGGATGCGGTGCTCGCCGCCGCCGCGGACCGGGGCGTCAACCTGCGCCGCGTCGACGCCGACACCGTCGCGGTGGCCTTCGACGAGGTCACGGCAGCGGATGCACGGGTCATCGCGATCACGCTCGGCGCGTTCGGCGTCGACGCGCCGGAGGGCTTCGACTGGGGCGAGGCTGCCAGCGCGGCGGAAGGGCGCCTGCCGGCCGGTCTGCGCCGCACGAGCCGCTACCTGCAGCACCCCGTCTTCAACGCCCACCGCTCCGAGACCGCCATGCTGCGCTACCTCAAGCGCCTCGCCGACCAGGACTACGCCCTCGACCGCGGCATGATCCCGCTCGGCTCCTGCACCATGAAGCTCAACGCGGCCACCGAGATGGCGGCGGTCAGCTGGCCGGAGTTCGCCGACATCCATCCCTTCGCCCCCGCCGACCAGGTGGGCGGGTACCTCCAGCTCATCGAGCAGTTGGAGACGTGGCTGGCCGAGCTCACCGGCTACGACGCGGTCTCGCTGCAGCCGAACGCGGGCAGCCAGGGCGAGCTCGCCGGGCTGCTCGCCATCCGGGGCTACCACCGCTCGCGGGGCGACCTCGAGCGCGACGTCTGCCTGATCCCCTCGAGCGCGCACGGCACCAACGCCGCCAGCGCCGTGCTCGCCGGCATGCGGGTGGTCGTGGTGGCCTGCGATGCGGAGGGGGACGTCGACCTCGACGACCTGCGCGAGCGCATCGCGGAGCACGCCGAGCGCCTGTCCGCGGTGATGGTCACGTACCCCTCGACCCACGGCGTCTACGAGGCCGGCATCGAGACGCTCTGCGAGCTCGTGCACGAGGCGGGCGGCCAGGTCTACATCGACGGCGCCAACCTGAACGCCCTGCTCGAGGTGGCCCGCTTCGGCGACCTCGGCGGCGACGTCTCCCACCTCAACCTGCACAAGACCTTCTGCATCCCGCACGGCGGCGGCGGGCCCGGTGTCGGCCCGGTGGCCGCGAAGGCGCACCTCGCGCCGTTCCTGCCGACGGCGACGCCCGGGGCGGTCACGAGCGCGAACCCGGTCTCGGCGGCGCCCTACGGCTCGCCGAGCATCCTGCCGGTCTCCTGGGCCTACGTGCGCCTCATGGGCGCCGAGGGGCTCCGTCAGGCGACCGCGGCGGCGGTGCTCGCGGCGAACCACGTCGCCGGTCGCCTGCACGAGCACTTCCCGGTGCTCTACCGCGGCGAGGGCGGTCTCGTGGCGCACGAGTGCATCCTCGACCTGCGCCCGCTCACCGCGGCCACCGGGGTCACGGTCGACGACGTCGCCAAGCGACTGGTCGACTACGGCTTCCACGCGCCGACCATGTCGTTCCCCGTGCCGGGCACGCTCATGGTCGAGCCCACCGAGAGCGAGGACCTCGCCGAGCTCGACCGCTTCGTCGACGCGATGATCGCGATCAAGGCAGAAGCGGATGCGGTCGGCCGCGGAGACTGGCCGGCTGGCGACAACCCGCTGCGGGGCGCACCCCACACCGCCGAGTCGCTGATCGGCGAGTGGTCGCACCCCTACTCGCGCGAGCTGGCGGTCTACCCCTTCACCGCCCTCGATCCGGCATCGCAGCGCGAGCGCATCCGCTCGAAGTACTGGCCGCCCGTGCGGCGCATCGAGCAGGCCTGGGGTGACCGCAACCTCGTCTGCTCCTGCCCGCCGCCGGAGGCCTTCGCCTGAGTCGCGACGCTCGCGAGGCCGCAGTGCCGCTCGGGAACCCGGTTTGTACCCCGGGTTCCCGCGGCGCGTCCGTTCCCAGTGCCTGGCGTGGACGGATGGTCCGCCGATCCGCGATCCGTGGACGCCGCGTCGGGTCGGGTGCTGGTGGAGCAAAAAACCTGGTCAAGCGCGATGTCATGAGGCGAGACCGCGTCGTCTCGGGTCGCGCGGCGACGTTCTTTTACCACAGCGACGCGGCGCGCGAGCCGACCCTGTGGGAACATCGACGCACGATCGGGGGACGGATCGCAAGATGTAACACGGTTGTAATGTCCCCCGTTTGGACCGGACTGAGCACTCGCTTAGAGTGCCTACGGTTCGGCGACACCGACAGGCGTCGTGACCGGACACCCCTTTGCGCAATGGAGGCATAGTGAAGAAGAAGGCAGGCATCGCTCTCGGCGTGCTGACCGCGGGAGCGCTCGCGCTCACCGGTTGCGCCCCTGACGGCGGCAGCGGCAACAGCGGCGGCACCGAGACCGAGTTCGGTATCGCGTACAACGCGGACGGCGGCCACGCGGCCTGGGCCGACGCGGTCGCGAACTCGATCTCGAGCACGCTGGGCATCACCGCCATCGGCGAGCCCTACCCCGACTTCGCGGGCCTCCGCGAAGAGGTGACGAACCGCACCATCGACACCGCCTTCCGCACCGGATGGCAGGCCGACTACCCCGGCCTCTACAACTTCCTCGGCCCGCTCTACGCGACCAACGCCGGCTCCAACGACGGCGACTACTCGAACGAGGAGTTCGACGCGCTGCTCGCCGAGGGCGCCGCCGAGACCGACCTCGATGCGGCCAACGCGCTCTTCCAGCAGGCGCAGGAGATCCTCCTCGAGGACCTGCCGGTCATCCCGCTCTGGTACTCCAACGTCGTCGGCGGCTACAGCGAGAACGTCGAGAACGTCGAGTTCGACTGGCACTCCGTCGCGGTCTTCGACCAGATCACCAAGGCCGACGGCTCGGTCGTCACGGCGAACGGCTCCGAGCCGCAGAACCCGCTGATCCCGACCAACACCAACGAGACCGGCGGCGGCAAGATCCTCGACGCCATCTTCGCGGGCCTCGTCAAGTACGACACCGACGGCAGCGCGGTCAACGACGTCGCCGAGTCCATCACGGTCGACTCGCCCACCCAGCTCACGGTGAAGATCCGCCCGGGCCTGACCTTCTCGAACGGCGAAGAGGTCACCTCGGACAACTTCATCAAGGCGTGGAACTACGGCGCGCTGGCCTCGAACGAGCAGCTCTCGAGCTACTTCTTCGAGGACATCGAGGGCTTCAGCTACGACGAGGACTCCGAGCTGACCGGCCTCGTCGAGGTCGACCCGCACACCTTCACCATCACGCTCAACAAGCCGGCCGCCGACTTCGCGCAGCGCCTCGGCTACTCGGCGTACTTCCCGCTGCCCGACGTCGCCTTCGACGACATCGCGGCTTTCGGTGAGAACCCGATCGGCAACGGCCCGTACAAGCTGGCCGCCGAGGGTGCCTGGCAGCACGACGTGCAGATCGACCTCGCGGTCAACGAGACCTACGACGGTCCCCGCACCGCGCAGAACTCGGGCCTGCAGATCGTCTTCTACGCGACCCAGGACGCCGCCTACGCCGACCTGCTGGCGAACCAGCTCGACGTGCTCGACGCCATCCCGGACTCCGCGTTCGAGACCTACGAGGACGAGCTGGGCGACCGCTCGGTCAACCAGCCCGCGGCGATCTTCCAGTCGTTCACCATCCCCGAGAGCCTCGAGCACTTCGAGGGCGAAGAGGGCATCCTGCGCCGCCAGGCGATCTCGATGTCGATCGACCGTCAGCAGATCACCGACGTCATCTTCCAGGGCACCCGCACCCCGGCCAGCGACTTCACCTCGCCGGTCATCGACGGATGGAGCGACTCGCTCGCCGGCGCCGAGTACCTCGAGTACAACCCCGAGCGCGCAGCCGAGCTGTGGGCCGAGGCCAACGAGATCTCCGCCTGGGAGTGAGCACCACGCAGTAACCGATCACGGGGCGGTGGCGAACGACGCCACCGCCCCGTGACGTGCGCGGTGAACTCGCCGGATCCATGCGTCAGAATGGAGCCGGCGATGGCGCCGGTCCCCGCGCAGTCGCGAGCGGTCCTCCCGCTCGCTCGTACCAACCCGATACCCCTTCGAAGGGAAGTGAGACCGATGGGGAGCTACATCCTCAGGCGCGTCCTGCAGGTGATCCCGGTGTTCTTCGGCGCCACCCTGCTGATCTACTACATGGTCTTCGCCATGCCCGGCGACCCCATCGCCGCGCTGTTCGGCGACCGAGCACCGAACCCCGCGCTGCTCGAGGCGCTGCGCGCCCAGTACCACCTCGACGAGCCCTTCGTGGTGCAGTACTTCTACTACATCGTCGGCGTCTTCCAGCTCGACTTCGGCACCAGCTTCTCGGGCCAGCCGGTCATCGACGTGCTGCAGCGCACCTTCCCGGTGACCCTGCGACTCGCGGTCATGGCGATCGTGCTGTCGTTCCTGCTCGCGATCCTGATCGGACTCTTCTCCGCGATCTTCAAGGGCAAGCTCTTCGACCAGCTGTCCCTGATCGTCTCGTTGGTCTTCGTCTCCGTGCCGGTCTTCGTCATCTGCTTCCTCGCCCAGTACTTCTTCGGCGTGCAGCTCGGCTGGTTCAGCCCGACGGTGGGCTCCGACAACGGCTGGCTCGGCCTGACACTGCCCGCCATCACGCTGGCGGTCGGCATCTACGCCACGAGCATGCGGCTCACCCGATCGTCCACGATCGAGACGCTCGGCCAGGACTGGGTGCGCACGGCGTACTCGAAGGGGCTCTCCCGCCGCCGGGTCATCCCCGTGCACGTGCTGCGCAACTCGCTGATCCCGATGGTGACTGATACCGCGACGACCTTCGGCATCCTCATGGTCGGCGCGACCGTCACGGAGGGCATCTTCAACGTGCCCGGCGTCGGCAACACGCTCTACCAGGCGATCCTGCGCCACGAGGCCCCGACCGTCGTCTCCTTCGTCACGGTCTTCGTGATCGCGTACGTCTTCGTGAACCTGCTCGTCGACCTGCTCTACGGTCTGCTCGACCCGAGGATCCGCTATGTCAAGTAACTCCCCGACCCCGCAGCACTACGTGGCGCCGGTCAAGAACGCGTCGGTCACGGTCGACGCCGTCCGCATCGACGAGAAGCCCAGTAACCTCTGGCTCGACGCCTGGCGCGACCTGCGGCGGCGGCCGACCTTCTGGGTCTCGCTCGCCTTCGTGGCGGTGCTGATCTTCGTCGCGGTCTTCCCCTGGCTGCTCACGCAGATGAACCCGATCCGCGACTGCAACCTCGCGTTCAGCAATCAGGGTCCCGAGGCGGGCAGCCCGCTGGGCTTCACCCGTCAGGGTTGCGACGTGTGGTCCCGCATCGTCTGGGGCACCCGCACCTCGTTGATCGTGGGCTTGCTGGCGACGCTCATCGGCACGCTGATCGGCGTGATCATGGGCTCCCTCGCCGCGTTCTACGGCGGGTGGCTCGACTCGCTGCTCTCGCGCGTCGGCGACATCTTCTTCACGATCCCCTACATCATCGCCGCCATCGTGGTGATGACGGTGCTCAGCGACTACCGCAGCGAGTTCACCCTCGCCCTCGCCATCGGTGGCTTCTCCTGGGCGGGTACCGCGCGAATCGTGCGCGCCGAGGTGCTGCGCGTCAAGCAGTCCGACTACGTGATGGCCTCCATCGCGCTCGGCCTCTCGCGGTTCAAGACCCTCGTCGTGCACGTGCTGCCGAACGCGATGGCGCCGGTCATCGTCGTCGCGACCATCGGGCTCGGCTCCGCGATCGTCGCAGAGGCGACGCTGTCGTTCCTCGGCGTCGGGCTCGGCTTCACGACCATGTCGTGGGGCAATGAAATCAGCCAGGCGCAGACCACCATTCGAACCGCGCCCATGACGCTCATCTACCCCTCGATCGCGCTGACCCTCACGGTGCTCGCGTTCATCACCCTCGGCGAGCTGCTGCGCGACGCCCTCGACCCGAAGGCGCGGGCCCAGCGTTGAGCGATCGGACGGAGAACACCATGGACCAGCCGCTGCTGAGCATCCGAGGCCTCAAGGTCGCGTTCGGCTCCGGTGCGAAGCAGCGCGAGGTGCTGCACGGCGTCGATCTCGACGTCTTCCGCGGCGAGACCGTCGCGATCGTCGGCGAGTCCGGCTCGGGCAAATCGACGACCGCCACGGCGATCATCGACCTGCTGCCCGGCACGGGTGCGGTCACGGCCGGCAGCATCATGCTCGACGGGCAGGAGCTGACCACGGTCGGTCGCCGCGAGATGGAGTCGCTGCGCGGACGCCGCATCGGCTACGTGCCGCAGGACCCGATGTCGAACCTCAACCCGGTCTGGTCGATCGGCTTCCAGGTCAAGGAGGCCGTCAAGGCCAACGGCCTGGCCACCGGGCGCAAGGCCGTGCAGGCCCGCGCCATCGAGGTGCTGCAGCAGGCCGGCCTCGCCGACGCCGAGCGGCGGCTGCACCAGTTCCCGCACCAGTTCTCGGGTGGCATGCGCCAGCGCGCGCTCATCGGCATCGGCCTCGCCGCCGACCCGGCGCTGCTCATCGCCGACGAGCCGACCAGCGCGCTCGACGTCACCGTGCAGCGGGTCATCCTCGATCACCTGGCCTCCCTCACGCGGGAGAAGGGCACCTCGGTGCTCTTCATCACCCACGACCTCGGCCTCGCGGCCGACCGTGCCGATCGCATCATCGTGATGAACCAGGGGGAGATCGTCGAGTCGGGCCCCAGCCGCGCGATCCTCGAGAACCCGCAGCACCCGTACACGCAGCGCCTCGTCGCGGCGGCGCCGAGCCTGGCCTCGCAGCGCATCCAGGCGAAGGCCGAGACGACGGGCATCGAGACCACGCGCGAGGTGCTGCAGGATGCGCCCGCCGTCGTCGAGGTGCGCGACCTGGTCAAGGACTACAAGATCCGTCGCGGCGGCTTCCGCAGCGAGCCCTTCCGGGCGGTCGACAACGTCTCGTTCTCGATCCCCAAGGGCAAGACCCTGGCGCTCGTCGGCGAGTCCGGCTCGGGCAAGTCCACCGTCGCCAAGATGGTGCTTCAGCTCGAATCCGCCACCAGCGGCTCGATCCTCATCGACGGCACCGACGCGACCACGCTCTCGAGCAAGCAGATCTTCGATCTGCGCGGACGGATGCAGCCGGTCTTCCAGGACCCGTACGGCTCGCTCGACCCGCTGCGGTCGCTCGGCGCGCTGATCGCCGAGCCGCTCGTCGTGCACAAGGTCGGCGACGCGGACTCGCGTCGTCAGCGCGTGCTCGAGCTGCTCGACCAGGTGTCGCTGCCGCGCGAGCTGGCCTCGCGCTACCCGAACGAGCTCTCGGGCGGCCAGCGGCAGCGCGTCGCGATCGCCCGCGCGCTCGCGCTCAAGCCCAGCATCGTCGTGCTCGACGAGGCGGTCTCCGCGCTCGACGTGCTCGTGCAGGACCAGATCCTGCAGCTGCTCGCCGAGCTGCAGGCCGAGCTCGGGCTGACCTACCTGTTCATCACGCACGACCTCGCGGTCGTGCGCGTGGCGGCCGACCTGGTCTGCGTCATGGAGCAGGGGCGCGTCGTCGAGCAGGGCGCGGTGGACGAGATCTTCTCGAACCCGCAGCAGGAGTACACCAAGCGACTGCTCGCGGCGATCCCCGGCGCCTCCGTGGAGCTCGGCGGGCGATGACCGACCGCACCCCGCACCCGTCGGCGGCGGGCCGGACGATCCGCGGCAACGCGGGCCTCGTCTGGCTCGTCGTCACGGGCGCGGCGGTGCTCGGCCTGCTCATCGACGTGCTGGTGCGCGGGGGAGCGCTCGACCTGCTCCTCATCGCGCCCTGGATGCTGCTGCCCGTCTGGGTGGTCTGGGCGTTCCTGGCCTCGCCGCGGCTGCGCGCGGACGCCGAGGGCGTCTCCATCCGCAATCCGCTGCGCACGACGAGCGGCCCGTGGTCCTCGGTCGAGGACCTCGCGATGCGCTGGCAGGTCGAGGTGCGCTTCGCCGGCGGACGCACCGTCCAGGCCTGGAGCGTCGCGGCGCGCAAGGCCAATCCGCGCAATCCTGAGCAGCCCGCGGAGCGGGAGCTCGAGATCCTGCGCGAGCTGCGCGAGGCCGCGGCACCCAGTGCGCTGGCGCCGGTGCCGACGGTGCGGTGGAACGCCGACATCCTGCTCGTCCTGGCGGTGCTCGTGATCTGGGCGGCCATCGCGGTGGTCGTCACGCGCTGACCGCGCTCCAACCCGTGCAGGGCGCGCGCTGAGGGCTCGCGCCGTGCATCCGCTCGTGACGGACCCGGGCTCAGTCGTCCGTCGGCAGCCCGAACAGCTCCGGCCACGCCGCCGCCGCGAAGGGGTAGCCGACGAAGACCACGAGGTCGATCACGAAGTGGGCGATCACGAGCGGCAGCACCCGGCCGTAGCGCTGGTAGAGCCAGCCGAAGAGCATGCCCATCGCGACGTTGCCGAAGAACGGCCCGATGCCCTGGTACAGGTGGTACGAGCCGCGCACGACCGCGCTGACGCCGATCACGGCCCAGGCGCCCCAGGCCAGCTGGCGCAGCCGTGCGAAGAGGTAGCCGACCACCACGAGCTCCTCGAGCAGAGCCGCCCGCGCCGCGATGAGCACCATCACGGGGATCGTCCACCAGTGCTGGTCGAGCGAGGTCGGCACGACCGTCGCCGTCAGGTCGAGCGCCTTGCCGGCGAAGTAGAACAGCAGGCCCGGGATGCCGATGGCGAAGGCCAGCGCCACGCCCCAGCCGGTCTGCCGGCCCCAGAACCGCCGCTCGAGCCCGATCGCGCCGAGGTGCGGGCGGTCGCGTCGCCAGACGAGGTACAGCACCAGCACGACCGGCATGAGGCCGAAGACGATGGAGATCAGCTGGTAGGCGAGGTCGAAGAGCGGACGGCTGTCGTACGACCGCGTGATCGTCGCGGTCTGCTGCGAGAGCGCCACCTCCATCGTCAGCCGGTTGACGATCGTGACGATCGAGTTGAAGGTCGAGGCCCCGAAGGCGATGGCGAGCACGACCAGCAGCTCCGCCCCGAGACGGCGTCGGTCGTAGTGATCGGAGACGATGGGGAGCAGCGGATGCCGGAGGCGGGCCATGCGCGGATGCTACCGCCGATGAGCGCGGTAGACTCTGATCCTCCGGGGTGCTCCGTCGCGCCCGATTCCCAAACACAGTCTCGAGGACACCCCCATGGCCCGCGCCCTCCGCTCCGACCTGCGCAACGTCGCGATCGTCGCCCACGTCGACCACGGCAAGACCACTCTGGTCGACGCCATGCTCAAGCAGACCAACTCGTTCGACGCCCACTTCGAGGCCGAGGACCGCATGATGGACTCGAACGACCTCGAGCGCGAGAAGGGCATCACGATCCTCGCGAAGAACACCGCGGTGCGCTACGAG
Source organism: Microbacteriaceae bacterium PS02343 (assembly GCA_029959365.1). Classification (GTDB taxonomy): domain Bacteria; phylum Actinomycetota; class Actinomycetes; order Actinomycetales; family Microbacteriaceae; genus Arenivirga. Next base: position 29,494 of record JASCOA010000018.1, read on the forward strand.
GGCAAGCACGCCACCGAGGGCCCGATCACGATCAACGTGATCGACACCCCCGGTCACGCCGACTTCGGCGGTGAGGTCGAGCGCGGCCTGAGCATGGTCGACGGCGTCGTGCTGCTCGTCGACGCGAGCGAGGGCCCGCTGCCCCAGACCCGCTTCGTGCTGCGCAAGGCGCTCGCCGCCAAGCTGCCCGTCATCCTGCTGGTCAACAAGACCGACCGCCCCGACGCCCGCATCATCGAGGTCGAGGGCGAGGCGCAGGACCTGCTCCTCGGCCTGGCCAGCGACCTCGCGGACGAGGTCGAGGACCTCGACCTCGACGCCATCCTCGACGTGCCCGTGGTCTACGCCTCCGGCCGCGCCGGCGCCGCCAGCCGCAACCGCCCCGAGAACGGCACCCTGCCCGACAACGAGGACCTCGAGCCGCTCTTCGAGGCCATCCTCGAGCACGTGCCCGCGCCGGTCTACGACGACGAGCACCCGCTGCAGGCGCACGTCACCAACCTCGACTCGAGCCCCTTCCTCGGCCGCATCGCGCTGCTGCGCATCTTCCAGGGCGAGCTCAAGAAGGGCCAGACCGTGGCCTGGGTCAAGCACGACGGCTCGGTCTCGAACGTGCGCATCACCGAGCTCATGATCACCAAGGCGCTCGAGCGCTTCCCCGCCGAGAAGGGCGGCCCCGGCGACATCGTCGCGATCGCCGGCATCGAGGACATCACCATCGGCGAGACCATCGCCGACCCGGAGGACGTGCGCCCGCTGCCCGCGATCACGGTCGACGACCCCGCCATCTCGATGACCATCGGCGCCAACACGAGCCCGCTCGTCGGCAAGGTCAAGGGCCACAAGCTCACCGCCCGCATGATCAAGGACCGCCTCGACCGCGAGCTCATCGGCAACGTGTCGATCAAGGTCGTCGACACCGGCCGTCCCGACGCGTGGGAGGTGCAGGGCCGCGGCGAGCTCGCGCTCGCCATCCTCGTCGAGAACATGCGCCGCGAGGGCTTCGAGCTCACCGTCGGCAAGCCGCAGGTGGTCACCAAGGAGATCGACGGCAAGACCCACGAGCCGTACGAGCACCTGACGATCGACACGCCGGAGGAGTACCTCGGCGCGATCACGCAGCTGCTCGCGGCCCGCAAGGGCCGCATGGACAACATGTCGAACCACGGCACCGGCTGGGTGCGCATGGAGTTCATCGTGCCGAGCCGCGGCCTCATCGGCTTCCGCACCGAGTTCCTCACCATCACCCGCGGCACCGGCATCGCCAACGCCATCTCGCACGGCTACGAGCGCTGGGCGGGCGCCATCGAGACCCGCGTCAACGGCTCGATCGTCTCCGACCGCACGGGCGTCGTCACCCCCTTCGCGATGATCAACCTGCAGGAGCGCATGAGCTTCTTCGTGCAGCCCACGCAGGAGGTCTACGAGGGCATGATCGTCGGCGAGAACTCGCGCGCCGACGACATGGACGTCAACATCACCAAGGAGAAGCAGCTCACCAACATGCGCTCCGCCTCGGCCGACAACTTCGAGAAGATGGTGCCCCCGCGCCAGCTCACCCTCGAGGAGTGCCTGGAGTTCGCCCGCGAGGACGAGTGCGTCGAGGTGACCCCCGAGGTCGTGCGCATCCGCAAGGTCGAGCTCGACGCGAACGCCCGCGCCCGCGAGACCTCGCGCCGCAAGAAGCAGAGCTGATCCCGGTGGTCCGCCGCGCGCGCGTCCTCGCCCCCCTCGTCCTCACCGCAGCCCTGCTGCCGGCCCTCACGGGCTGCTTCGCGAACCCGTTCGTGCCCACGGCCGAACAGCTCGCGGAAGAGGCGATCGAGGGCGTGACCGGCGGCGCGGCGGACTACACCGACGGCGAGCTGCCCGAGGGCTTCCCGACGTCGATCCCGCTCGCCGACGGCGAGCTCGGTCAGGGGGTCTTCCTGGGCGGCGCCGACGGCGGCGGCTGGACGATCACGCTGACGGCGTCGGATGCGGCGGCAGCGGTCGCCTCCGCCGGCGCCGATTTCGAGGCCGCAGGCTTCGAGATCGTCTCGGAGACGCCGGGCACCGATTTCCGCGCGCTGTACAGCAGCACGGAGTACATGGTCACCGTCTCGCAGTCCGGCGACGACATCACCTACGTGGTGGTCGGTGCGGGCTCGAGCGCCGAGCCGGCCGAATGAGCGGGTCCGTCGAGCCCGCAGCGGAAGGCGTCTTCGCGCCGATCCGCTACGCGGAGCTCGACGGCTTCGGCAAGGTCCTGCTCAGCGCGCTCGCCGCGCTGTTCGGCGCCGTGGCGGGACTCCTCGGCACCCTGCAGCACCTCGCGGTGCTCGAGATCGGCGCCGTGCCCGTCCGCTACGGCATCGCGCTCGCCTTCGCCGTCGGACTGCTGCTGTTGGTCGGCCTGCGCGGCGCGATCGACGGCCGGCTGCCGGTCGTGCTCGCCGCCGTCGCGCTCGGCGGGGTCGTCGTGCTCGCGCAGACGCCCAGCCCCGCGGGCACGGTGCTGGTCTCGGGCGACCCGCTCTCGCAGATCTGGGGCTTCGGCATGCCCTTCCTGGCGCTCCTCATCGGCGCCTGGCCGCGCTTCTCGCACACGCCTCGCCCGCAGGGCGAGGTCTGACGCGCAGCCGCGCGACGGTAGGATCGTGGCACGCCTCGACCCTCGAGAGGATCCTCTGCTGTGACCTATGTGATCGCCCTGCCGTGCGTGGACGTCAAGGACCGCGCCTGCATCGACGAATGCCCCGTCGACTGCATCTACGAGGGCGATCGGATGCTCTACATCCACCCCGACGAATGCGTCGACTGCGGTGCCTGCGAGCCGGTCTGCCCCGTCGAGGCGATCTACTACGAGGACGATCTGCCCGATGAGTGGGCCGACTACTACAAGGCCAACGTCGAGTTCTTCAGCGAGCTCGGCTCGCCCGGCGGCGCGGCCAAGCTCGGCGCGGTCGACCGCGACCACGAGCTGATCAAGGCCCTGCCCCCTCAGGGCGAGTGACCGTGGCGCTCGCGCTGCCCGACTTCCCCTGGGACTCCCTTCGGCCGCTGGCCGCCCGCGCGCGCGAGCACCCCGACGGCATCGTCGACCTCTCGGTCGGCTCGCCCGTCGACGCGACCCCCGACGTGATCCGCGAGGCGCTGATCGCGGCGACGGATGCGCACGCCTACCCGGCCACGGTCGGCACGCCCGCGCTCCGCGAGGCCATCGCCGGCTGGTTCGCCCGCCGTCGTGGCGTGCCGGGGCTCGGCGCCGAGCACGTGCTGCCGACGATCGGCTCGAAGGAGTTCATCGCCGGCCTGCCGTTCTGGCTCGGTCTGGGCGCCGGTGACGTGGTCGTGCATCCGGCCACCGCCTACCCGACCTACGCCATCGGCGCCATCGCCGTCGGGGCGACGCCGATCGCGAGCGACGACCCCGCCGAGTGGCCCGATGCGACGAAGCTGATCTGGCTGAACAGCCCCGGCAACCCCGACGGCCGGGTGCTCGGCGTCGACGAGCTGCGCACCGCCGTGGCGCGCGCCCGCGAGCTCGGCGCGCTCATCGTCGGCGACGAGTGCTACGCCGAGCTCGGCTGGGCGGGGGAGTGGGCCGAGCGGCCGACCCCGTGCATCCTCGACCCCGCGGTGGTCGGCGACTCGGTCGAAGGCGTGCTCTCGGTGTACTCGCTCAGCAAGCAGTCCAATCTCGCCGGCTACCGGGCGGCCTTCGCCGCCGGCGACGCCGAGGTGCTGGCCGGCCTGCTCGAGGTGCGCAAGCACCTGGGGCTGCTGCCGCCCGCGCCGGTGCAGCACGCCATGGCCGTCGCGCTCGGCGACGACGCCCATGTGGCCGAGCAGCGCGCGGTCTACGCGGCGCGTCGCGCCGTGCTGGAGCCCGCACTGCGCGGCGCCGGGTTCCGCATCGACCACAGCGAAGCGGGGCTCTACCTCTGGGCGACGAAGGGCGACGACGCCTGGACGACGCTCGCCGAGCTCGCCGAGCTCGGCATCCTGGCGGCACCGGGGACCTTCTACGGCTCGGGCTCGGGTCGGCACGTACGGGTAGCGCTCACGGCGACCGACGAGCGCATCGCGGCCGCGGCCGCGAGGCTCGCAGGGAAAGCGGATTCTCCGCTCCCAGGGGTCACCCCCTAGGCTGGAGCGGCGGTCATCGACGGGGAGCCACGAGTTCCCTACGCGGTGGGCCGGATGCGATCCATCACGCACCTGAGGAGGCGAAGTGAGCGGTGACGGCGAGAAGGCCTTCCTGCAGTTCCCCGGCGGAACGGCCGAGTTCCCGATCCTGGGAGCCGCCGACGGCCACTCCAGCATCGACTTCTCGACGCTGACGAAGCAGACCGGGTACACGGCGCTCGACTACGGCTTCGTGAACACCTCGGCGACGCGCAGCGCGATCACCTACATCGACGGCGATGCGGGCATCCTGCGCTACCGCGGGTACCCGATCGAGCAGGTCGCGGCCAACTCGACCTTCCTCGAGACCGCCTGGCTGCTCATCTACGGCGAGCTGCCCTCGGCGAGCGAGCTCGAGGCCTTCGACGCGCGCATCCGCCGGCACACGCTGCTGCACGAGGACCTGCGCCGCTTCTTCGACGCCCTGCCGCACGACGCGCACCCCATGTCCGTGCTCTCGAGCGCGGTCTCGGCGCTGTCGACCTACTACCAGGACTCGCTCTCGGTGCGCGACCCGGAGCAGGTCGAGCTCTCGATGATCCGCCTGCTCGCGAAGATGCCCGTCATCGCCGCGTACGCGCATAAGAAGAGCCTCGGGCAGGCGTTCCTGTACCCGGACAACTCGCTGAGCTTCGTCGACAACTTCCTGCGCCTCAACTTCGGCACCAACGCCGAGCCCTATGAGGTCAACCCGGTCGTCAGCAAGGCGCTCGACCGCCTGCTGATCCTGCACGAGGACCACGAGCAGAACGCATCGACCTCCACCGTGCGCCTCGTCGGCTCGACCGAGGCCAACGTCTTCGCCTCCATCTCGGCCGGCATCAACGCGCTCTACGGTCCGCTGCACGGCGGCGCCAACGAGGCGGTGCTGGGCATGCTCGCCCGCATCCGCGACTCCGGCGACAGCGTCGCCCAGTACGTGGAGCGGGTGAAGAACAAGGAGGACGGGATCCGCCTCATGGGCTTCGGCCACCGGGTCTACAAGAACTACGACCCGCGCGCGAAGCTCGTCAAGGAGAGCGCCAGCGAGGTGCTCGCCGAGCTCGGCATCAAGGATCCGCTGCTCGACATCGCCATGGAGCTCGAGCAGATCGCCCTCGACGACGACTATTTCAAGGAGCGCAAGCTCTACCCGAACGTCGACTTCTACACGGGCGTCATCTACAAGGCCATGGGCTTCCCGCCCCGCATGTTCACCGTGCTGTTCGCGATCGGCCGCCTGCCCGGCTGGCTGGCGCACTGGCGCGAGCTGAACAGCGACCCGGCCACGAAGATCGGCCGCCCGCAGCAGCTCTACACCGGCTCGGTCGAGCGGGACTGGCCGCAGCGCTGACGACTTGACCCGATGTTCGAACGTGTGTTCGAATGTCGGGATGCGGTGGAGCGGGCAAGCGGTCGAGGCGTCGTCGTCGGCGGCGCTGATCGGGGTCGCAGGCCTCGTGCGCAGCGTGCGCACGCCCGAGTTCGCCGGCATGACCTTCCACGAGGTGCTCGCGAAGAGCGCGCTCAACCGCGTGCCCGGCCAGAGCGCCATGCCGTTCGGATGGACGGTCAACCCCTACCGCGGGTGCTCGCACGCGTGCGTCTACTGCTTCGCCCGCAAGACGCACGAGTACCTCGACCTCGATGCGGGCGCCGACTTCGACAACGAGGTCGTGGTCAAGGTGAACGTGGCCGAGGTGCTGCGCGTCGAGGTCGCCAAGCCGAAGTGGGGCCGGCACCCCGTGGCGCTCGGCACCAACACCGACCCGTATCAGCGCGCCGAGGGGCGCTACGCGCTCATGCCGGGCGTCGTCGAGGCGCTCGCGGGCAGCGGCACGCCGCTCTCCATCCTCACCAAGGGCACGCTGCTGCGGCGCGACCTGCCGCTGCTCGCCGCGGCGGCAGAGCATGTGCCCGTCGACCTGGCGATGTCGATCGCGATCTTCGACGACGCACTGCAGCAGTCCCTCGAGCCGGGCACGCCGAGCACCGCCGCGCGGCTCGCGACCGTGCGTGCGGCGACCGAGGCCGGCTTCGACGTCGCCGTCTTCCTCATGCCCGTGCTGCCGTACCTCACCGACACGACGACGCACCTCGACCGGGCCTTCGCCGCCATCCGGGAGTCCGGCGCCACCTCGGTCAGCTACACCGCGCTGCACCTTCGACCGGGGGCGAAGGAGTGGTTCCTCGAGTGGATCGAGCGCGAGCACCCGCAGCTGGCCGGCCGCTACCGCGCCATGTACCGCGAGAGCTCCTCCGCTCCGAAGGGCTACCGTCGCTGGCTGCGCGAGCGCATCACCCCGCTGCTGCGGCGCCACGGGCTCGCCCGGCACGACGAGGACCCGTCGACCGGCGGCCTGCGCTCCTCCGCCCTGGGTCGGGGCGTCGAGGCGCCGGCCTTCCCGGCCGCAGAGCCTGCACCCCGTCCAACGCTGTTCTAGAAGCGATCCGCCCCCGGTTTGGGGTGCGCGGTACCCCGGTCTTGTCCCCCAGAATGGTGCGCGGCGAGGAGGAGGTGCACGGGGCGATGACCTTCGGACTACCGGCGCATCTCAGCGGACCGGCCACGATCCAGGCGTACAGCAGGGCCGCGAAGACGGTCGCCGCGGTGCTGCTCGTCGGCGCGCTCTGCAGCCTCGTCGCGCTCCAGGCCGCCGCCCCCGAAGCCATGCTCTGGCCCGCCGCCGTCGCGCTCGCGCCGATGCTCGGCCTGCTCTGGTACGCGCACCGTCACCGCAGCGCCTTCGCCGCCGCGGCCTTCCTCGGGCTCGGTGCGGCGTGCCACTACGCTCACGCCCTGGTGCTCTTCGCGGCGCTGCGCCCGCACATCGGCGACGACATCGACGCGGTCGTGCTGCCTCAGGTCGCCCTCGTGCTCGGCGGCGGCGCGGGCGCGAGCCTGCGCTCGAGCCTGTTCTGGGCCACCGGCGGCTTCCTCGCCGCCGGCCTCACCACCTCCCTCGCGGTCGTGCAGACGGGCGGGACTCCCCGCTTCGCGCTGGTCGCCTGCTTCGCACTGCTCGCCTACGCGGGCCTGCTCGCCATCCTCTGGTTCGACGTGCGCCGCACCGGCGAGGCGCGGCCGCGGCTCTACCAGGCGGTGCGCGAGCAGCGCGTCGCCGGTCTGCGCGCCAGCGCCGAGCGCCGTGCGGCCGCTGTGCTGCACGATACGGTGCTCGGCCATCTCGCGGCCGTCGCCGCCGCGCCCAGCGGTCCGCTCGATCCGGCGCTCGCCGAACGGGTGCGAGGCGACCTCGCAGCGCTCATCGGCGAGGAGTGGCTGCAGACCGCCACGCGCCAGGAGCGCAGCACGGCGGCGCGCTGGCGCAGCGGCGAGCTCGGTCGAACCATCGACGAGCTGCGCGAGAGCGGGCTCACCGTGCAGGTCTCCGGCGATCCCCACGCCACCGACCTGCTCGACCCCGCGCGGGCGACCGCGCTCGTGCAGGCGGCCCGGCAGTGCCTCGTCAACGTGCAGCGGCACGCCGGCGTCGAGCGCGCCGAGCTGACCGTGCACGTCTCCGACAGCGAGGTCTCGGTCATGGTCGTCGACGCCGGTCGCGGCTTCGATGTCGGCGGCACCGGCGCCGACCGCCTGGGTCTGCGCACCTCCGTCGCCCAGCGGATGGAGGCGGTCGGCGGCGCCATGCGCATCTGGTCGAGCCCCGGTGACGGCACCGCGGTGCTGCTCTCAGCACCGCTCGCCGCCGTCGCCGATCCTCGGGCCGCGGCCGACGAGCGGACGGACGGCGGCGCCGCCGCGCTCGGGGGCGCCCGATGAGGCGCGCGCTGCTGCCGCCGCCGCTCAACGAGGCCACGGTGCGGCTCTGGGACCCGCTCTCGCGCGTCGACGCCAGCTCCATCGTCGGGGCGGGCGCCGTCTGGGCGCTCGGCTACGTCGTCGTGCTCAGCGTCATCAGCGCCGACGAGATCGACGACCCCGTGCTCGCGATCCTCGGCGTGCTGCTCGCAGCGGCCGCGCTCGGGGTGCTCGTGCACGCCACCAGGCCCGGCGTCTCCTCCGTCTCCGCGCGCAGGCACATCGTCGTCATCACGCTCGCCTTCGCGGCTGCGGTGCTCGCCGCCGCCGGCAGCTGGAGCAGCAACAGCTCGCTGCGCGACGACTGGGGCCCCGTGCTGCTCGGCGTGGTCACCATGCTGCTCGCCGTGCACCGGCCGCCGCGGGAGCTCGCGTTCTCGGGCGTCGTCGTGGGGGTGCAGTTCGCCTTCGTGGTGCTGCTGCAGGCCGCGACCTCCGGGGTCGATTACGGGCAGCCGCTGGCGGTGCTCGCCCTGCAGGTCATGGTGCCCGCCATCGCGCTGCCGCTCGGCGGAGCGGCGTTCGGCAGCTCGCTCATCGCGGCACTGGCGCGCTGGCAGGCCAGCTCGAGCAGCGCCCACCGAGCGGAGGCCGCGGGACTCGACGCGGGCATCGCGCGATCCGTGCAGCAGGGCCATGTGAGCCTGCTCAACGCCGAGGTCGTGCCGTTCCTCTCCGGCCTGCTCGAGCGCGACGCCGTCGGCCCCGGCGACAGGGTGGCCGCGCAGCGCATCGCTGACTCCGTGCGCCGCCACCTCCTCGAGGACGCCGACCGCAGCTGGCTCGACGCCCTGCTCGTCGAGTACGGCGGGGCGGCGGTGGACGACCCCGATCGACGCAGCTCCGCGGTGCCGGAGGAGGAGCGCGCGGTCGTCCGCGCGCTGATGCGGCTGCTCGTCGAGCAGCCCGAGTACGAGCCCGGCAGCCTGCGCGCCGTCGTGCTGCCCCACGGCGACGGCTTCGCCGTGCGCTTCACCGCCGTCGCGCACGCCTCCGAGCAGCAGGTGCAGCTCGCTGCAGCGCCCTACCTGGCAGCGCTGCGCCGAGGCGGCACCGAGGTGCTGCTGGAGCAGGACGCCCCGAGGGTCGCAGTACAGTTGAACCATGGTGGGGACTGACATGAGGACGGCGGAGGAGGCCGCGCCCGTGACGCTGTCGCTGCTCGACGATCACGAGGTGCTGCTCGACAGCTTCTCCTCCTGGGTCCGCGAGCACGCCGCCGACTTCGACCTCGTGCTCAGCGCCAGCACCTGGTCGCAGTTCGTGCACAGCGCCGCCTTCCCCACCCAGCTCGTCATCCTCGACTTCCAGCTGCGCGAGCAGGTCTCCATCGAGGCGCGGGTGCGCACCTGCCGGGCCGCTGGCGCCAAGGTCATCGTGCTCAGCGGGCTCGACTCGCAGGAGGCGCGCGACCGCGCCCTCGACGCCGGTGCCGCGCTCTTCCTCTCGAAGTCCCTGCCCCTCGCCGAGGTCATGGACTCGGCGCGCCGGCTCATGGGCCGGCCCGGATCCTCACCGTCGCGGCTCGCATCCGTCGCGGAGGACCAGACCGGGCCGGTGCTGCACCGGCGCCGGCTGAGCCACGGCGCGCCGTCGGCGCGCCCCCGCTACGCCCTCCG
>JASCOA010000190.1 GCA_029959365.1 Microbacteriaceae bacterium PS02343
GCCGCACCGTGCTCGACGGCATCGACCTGGCGGTCGAGACCGGCCAGGTGCTCGCGCTGCTCGGCCCCTCCGGCAGCGGCAAGTCGCCCCTGCTGCGCGTGATCGCCGGCTTCGAGGACCGCTACGCCGGCGCCGTCTCGGCCGAGGGCGTGCGCATAGACGCGCTGCCGCCGCACCGCCGCGGCTTCGCGCTGCTCTTCCAGGAGGGCCAGCGCTTCCCGCACCGCGACGTCGCCGGCAACATCGGCTACCCGCTGCGGCTGCGCCGGGCGGGCCGCGCCCGCACCGCCGAGCGCGTGGCCGAGCTGCTC
>JASCOA010000191.1 GCA_029959365.1 Microbacteriaceae bacterium PS02343
CGACGAGCCCGTGCCCTGGCCGAAGCCCTGGGCGGTCTCGCCGCCGCGCCCGCGGCCGCCGCGACGCCGGCGCGAGCCGCCCTCGCCGGAGCCGCTGGTCTCGGAGGTCGGCTGCTGCCGGCCGCGGCCGCCCTGCTGCTGGCCCTGGCCGCGGTCGTCGCGGGCCGCGCGCTTGCGCTGCGCGTTGGCGCCCTGCGACTGACCTCCCTGCGACTGCCCGCGCGCCGGCTCGGCGCGCGGGGTGACGTAGGGGGCGACCTCGCCGATGAGCGCGACGACCTCGGGGGCGTCGAGCCGCACGTGGCGCGGGG
>JASCOA010000192.1 GCA_029959365.1 Microbacteriaceae bacterium PS02343
GCCTGGGCCTCCTCCTCGCCGGCGCCGTCGCCGCGCCCGCGCACGCCGCAGCCCTGCCCTTCACCGCCGCGCAGCAGTCCTACGCCTACCCGTCGAACGCCGCCTACGACTACGTCCCGATCATGGACTCGTTCAGCGACCTCGTCGCGAACCGCCCCGACGTCATCGCCTCGAACGACGCGCAGACCATCGCGATCAACAACGCCGCGGCGGAGGAGCAGCGTCAGCGCGCCATCGTCGACCAGTACGCCGACATGTCCGTGAGCATGGCCGACGGGCTCGGAGCGCGTCTCGGTGCGATCTACGAGGC
>JASCOA010000193.1 GCA_029959365.1 Microbacteriaceae bacterium PS02343
CCGTGAGCCTGACGAGGTCGGCGAGGCCGCAACCGGCCGAGGCGAGCGCGGCCTCGAGGTTGTCGAGGGCGGCGTGCGCCTGACCAGACGGCGTGAGCGGTATGCCCTCGGGCGTGTGCGGGCCTAAGCCCCCCGTGTAGGCCAGGCCGCCGTCGACCACGACGTGGCTGTACGGGCCGAAGGGGCCCGGCAGCGCGTCGTCGACGATGGCCCTCCTCGCGCCGCCGTGCCGGGCACGGCTTCGAGCAGCGCCCGGGTGTACTCGTGCTCGGGCGCGCGGAGCAGGCGCTCGGCGGGGCCCTGCTCCAC
>JASCOA010000194.1 GCA_029959365.1 Microbacteriaceae bacterium PS02343
GCTCGGGTCGTCCATGATCTCGGTCAGGTCGACCGCGCGTTCGCGCAGGGTCATCGCAGCGCGGCGGCCGCGTACTCGCGGGCATCGCGCGCGGCGGATGCGACCCCGCGCGCCGTCATGCGGGCCGCCGCGCCCGTCAGGCCGGGGCCGAAGGCGACCACGGCGAGGCGCTCGCCGTCGAAGCGTTCGCCGGCGAGCAGCCGCTGCAGCACGAAGAGGATCGTGGCGCTCGACATGTTGCCGTACTCGCGCAGCACGGCGCGGGAGTCGTCGAGCGCGGCGGCGTCGAGCGAGAGCCCTGCCTCGACG
>JASCOA010000195.1 GCA_029959365.1 Microbacteriaceae bacterium PS02343
CCCCAGGACCAGGCACGCCTGCTCGACCTGCAGGGCCTCGCCACCCGACTGCGCCAGCTGGAGCACAAGGCCTCCACCCTGCCCGAGCACAAGGAGATCGAGCGGCTCGCCGCGCAGGGCGTCGAGCTGCGCTCGCGCCTGTCGACCGCGACGGGAGCATGGGAGGACAACCAGGCCGAGATCCGTCGCCTCGAGTCGGACGTCGAGATCGGCGAGACCCGCGCGCAGCGGGACCGCGACCGCCTGCAGACGAGCAGCTCGGTCAAGGACGTGCAGGCGCTGGAGGCCGAGCTCGTCAGCCTCGCCA
>JASCOA010000196.1 GCA_029959365.1 Microbacteriaceae bacterium PS02343
GCTCACCGGCGCGCCGGCCGGCGGCTGGCCGGAGGTCGAGGCGGTGTTGAGCACCTCCCCGGCGGCGACATCGGCGGCCGTGAGCACGTAGCTCGCCCTCGCCGTCACCCACTGCCCGCTCTCGAGCACGCCCGGTGCGCCGGGCCAGGTGCCGAACACCGGCGCCGACAGGCCGGGCTTGGGGTCGTCGAGCACGACATCGGTGAGGGGGACGTCGCCGCGGTTCGTGATCGTGAAGGCGTACTCGACGCTGTCGCCGGCCAACCCGAAGGCGCCGTCGGCCAGCGCCCCGGACTTCTACAGGT
>JASCOA010000197.1 GCA_029959365.1 Microbacteriaceae bacterium PS02343
CCGCGCATCCGCTCGGCTCGTTCCCGGCTGGGCGGGGCCTGCCTCCGAGGTTGCGGCGCAGGTGCATCCCCTAGCGTTGGGGGTCCGACCCGAAGGGACCCCCGCTGCCGCCCCCCACCGAGCGCCCCTGGCTCTCGTCCTACGCCGAGGGCGTGCCGACCGACATCGAGCCCGTCACCGGCTCGCTGGTCGACCTGCTCGACGAGGCGGTGCGCGGGCACACGCGTCGCGTCGCGCTCGAGTTCTTCGGACGGACCACCACGTACGCCCCACTCGGCGCGCAGGTGGAGCGCGCCGCCCGCGGC
>JASCOA010000198.1 GCA_029959365.1 Microbacteriaceae bacterium PS02343
GTCGGCAGCCACGCCACGAGCTCGGTGCCGCGTCCTGCCCCGCTCGCGACCTCGAGGCGGCCGCCCGCGAGGGCCAGGCGCTCGCGCATGCCGGCCCGCCCGAATCCGCTCGTCGGCACGTCCGGGTCGACTCCCGCGCCGTCGTCGGCGACCACCAGGCGCACGCCGCCGTCGCGCGCGGCGATGCGCAGCCGCATCCGCTCGGCGCCGGCGTGCTTGCGGGCGTTGGCCAGGCCCTCCTGCGCCACGCGCAGCAGCACGACCTCGAGGTCGCGGGGCAGGGCCGGGGGAGCGCCCTCGACC
>JASCOA010000199.1 GCA_029959365.1 Microbacteriaceae bacterium PS02343
GGCCGCCGCCGAGGCGGAGAAGCTGCGGGTGGCGAACCGGCTGAGCAGCGCATCCGGCCCCGGTCGCATGACGGGGTTCGAGCCGCGCGTGCTGGCGGAGGTCGAGCTGCTCGAGCAGCCCCTGCGGCACGGCGCGCCGGGCCTCGGGCTGGAGACGATGCGGGGGCGCGCCGACCGGGTGGCCAAGGGCCGCGAGGGCGAGCGCAACCTGGCGAAGGCGCTGCAGCAGCGCGGGCACCTCGACCGCTTCGCAACCTTCTGGTCGCTGCAGATGCCGTCGGAGACCCGCGGCGCCCACGAC
>JASCOA010000019.1 GCA_029959365.1 Microbacteriaceae bacterium PS02343
CCCGCCCCGCCGCCGCCCCCCCCCCCCCCCCCCCCCCCCCCCCCCCCCCCCCCCCCCCCCCCCCCCCCCCCCCCCCCCCCCCCCCCCCCCCCCCCCCCCCCCCCCCCCCCCGGGGCCGAGGGTGCGCTCGCTTGCGCGGGCTATAGGGGTGCCTTACCGTAAGCTCACCGCAATTCCGCGCATACAGCACGCACCCCTGCCCGCGCGCGATCGGAGCCCCAGCGCAGCGTCTCCGCCACAACAGCACCTCCGGCATGCCGGCGACTTCCAGGATCCGCCCGTGACTCTCGACCGAATCGGCCTCTACGACCCTGCCCGCGAATCGAGCGCGTGCGGTGTCGGCTTCATCACCCGCAAGGACGGCGTGCCCAGCCACGACGTCATCGTGCGCGGCGACGCGGCGCTCTGCGCCATCCCCCACCGCGGCGGCATGTCCGCCGAGGGCGTCGGTGACGGCGCCGGCGTGAACATCGACCTCTCCGCCGAGTTCTTCGGCGCCATCGTCGGCGAGCCGATCGAGCCGGGCCGCTTCGGCGTCGGCAACTTCTTCCTGCCCGACGACGTCGCCCAGGAGGGCGAGGCGCGTCGCGTCGTGACCGAGGCCATCGAGGCCACCGGGCTCGAGGTGCTCGTCGTGCGCCTCGTGCCCGTGGACCACGGCGCCGCGATGCCGGCCGCCGAGAAGCTGCAGCTGCCGATCCTGCAGTGGGTGTTCCGCGCCCCCGAGGGCTGGGACCGCGCGCGCACGGACGAGGCCGCGAACGCCGCGCTGCTGGCGATCGAGGGCGAGGCCTACGGCCGTCCGGAGCTCGCGGGCCTCTATCCCCTCTCCCTCTCCACCCGCACGCAGACGCTCAAGGGCCGCCTCAACTCGAACGAGGTCATCCCCTACTTCGTCGACCTGCTCGACGAGCGCCACTCGGTGCGCACGCTCTACTTCCACACGCGCTTCTCGACCAACACCGAGCCGCACCCGACCATGGCGCAGCCCTTCCGCCTCATGGCGCACAACGGCGAGCTCAACACCGACCGCAAGAACCGCCTCTCGGACGAGGCGCTCGCGCGCTCGAAGGACCGCACCATCGTGCGCCCGCACGGCCAGAGCGACAGCAGCCGCCTCGACCAGACCCTGCAGAGCCGCGTCTTCGACGACGGCCTCGATCTCGTCGAGGCGATCGTCGCGCTCATGCCGCCGGCGTGGGAGAACGACGCCACGCTGCCGCAGCACGTGCGCGACATGCTCGAGTACTTCTCGCTCTACGAGGAGAAGAACGACGGCCCCGCGGCCGTGATCTTCAGCGACGGCGACGTCGTGGGCGCCCGCCTCGACCGCCTCGGCCTGCGCCCGCTGCGCACCGTCGAGACCGAGGACTACCTCATGGTCTCCTCGGAGGCCGGCCAGCTGCACGCCGACCCGGACGAGGTCATCCACCGCGGCCGCATCGAGGCGGGCGGCATGCTCACCTTCGACCACCGCACCGGCACCATGCTGCGCAGCCGCGACGCCCTCGAGGTGCTCGCCGCCCGCCGCGACTACGGCGCGCTGCTCGCCGAGGCCCGCACCCCGCTCGACGCGATCGAGCTCGGCGGCCTGGAGCGCGGCGACGACACCCTCGGCTACGACGGCGACCTCAGCCGTTCGGGCCGCTACGTCTCGTACTCGCTGAACCAGGAGAGCTTCCGGTTCATGATGGACCCGATGCTCGCCACCGGCGGCGAGCGCATCTCCGCCATGGGCTACGGCAACGCGATCCACGCGCTGGCCGACCAGGAGGGCGGCATGGCGAAGTACTTCTCGCAGCGCTTCGCCCAGGTCACCAACCCGCCGCTCGACAGCATCCGCGAGGCCGACGGCATGACCTTCCGGGTCGCGCTCGGCGCCAAGCCCGACGGCGGCGCGAACGCCAGCCGCCAGCTCGTCGTGCAGTCGCCCATCCTCAGCCAGCTCGACATGCTGCGCCTGCGCGAGCAGACCCTCACGCCGCTCGAGCGCTTCGACCTGCTCTACACGCCCGTCGTCGGCGACGCCGAGGCGAACGCGGCCTCCATGGTCGCCGACCTCGACGCGCTGGCGGATGCGGTCGTCGCCTTCGCGCGCGCCCAAGGCGGCATCGCCGTGGTCAGCGACCGCGGCGTCGGCTCCGACCGCGCCCCGCTGCCGCTGCTGCTCGCCCTCGCGACGATCAACCAGCGGCTCATCGAGGCCGGTGTGCGCCTGCGCGTCTCGGTCATCGCCGAGAGCGGCCAGCTGCCCAGCTCGCACCACATCGCGAGCGCCCTCGGCTTCGGCGCGAGCGCCGTCTACAGCCTGAGCGCGCGCCTGCGCGCCGAGGAGCAGTTCCCCGCACCCGCCGGCCCCGCCGGCGAGGTGACCGACACCGACCGCGCCTTCGACCGCTTCCGCAAGGCAGCGCTCAAGTCGCTCGGCAAGACCATGGGCCGCGTCGGCCTCTGCACCGTCGAGAGCTACATCGGCGGCGAGTTCTTCGAGCCGAACTACCTCGACACCCGCGACCCCGTGCTCGCGCGCGCCTTCCCGCATCTCGACGCGCCCGTCGGCGGCGTGGGCTTCGCCCGCATCGCCGAGGCGGCCACCGAGTGGCACGAGCGCGCCCGCTCGGTGCAGACCGACGGCCAGGTGCCGCTGCTCGGGCTCTTCAAGGAGCGCTCCGAGGGCGCCGGCCACAGCTTCGGCACCACCTCGGTGCGCGGCTTCGCGGTCATGACCGACGAGGAGCCGAGCTTCGGCCACGAGCAGGACCCGGCGCACACCGCGCTGCGCATGCTCACCCTCGGCCAGCTCGACGACGCCTTCGGCCTCGACGACCGCGCCTACGCGAACACCGGTTACGAGGCGCTGAGCGACGAGCGCATCGACGACTTCGCCATCACCCCCGGCTTCCGCGACTTCGTCTCGACGACCAACGCCGAGCGGCACCGCCGCCCGAGCGCGCTGCGCGACGTGCTCGCACTGCCGGCCGACACGGTGGGCCTGCGCACGGCCGCCGACTTCAACCGCGAGTTCCGCCGCTTCGCGATCGAGGGCAACACCTCCATCGCGGTGCGCGGCCTCGGCATCGAGCGCGACGGCGCCGGCACCACGGTGCTGCGCCTCGCCCCGAGCCTGCTCGTCGAGGACGAGCGCGTGCGCCACGCGGCGCTCGCGGAGTGGCTCGCCGCCGCGCTCGGCCCGGAGCTCACCGTCGTCGCCGTGGACGCGCAGCACGTCGCACTCACCGCGACGGGCCGCGCCGCCGAGCTGCTCGCCCTGCTCGAGGAGGCCCCCGAGGCCATCGCCCTCGACGAGGTGCAGCCCGCGCACGAGATCACCCGCTCGCTCGCCTCCGGCGCCATGAGCCACGGCGCGCTCGTCGCGACCGCCCACGAGGCCGTCGCGCACGGCACGAACATGGTCGGCGGCATGTCGAACTCGGGCGAGGGCGGCGAGCACCTCTCGCGCTACGGAACGATCCGCGGCTCGCGCATCAAGCAGTTCGCCTCCGGCCGCTTCGGCGTCTGGGCCGGCTACCTCGCCGACCCGATGCTCGAGGAGATCGAGATCAAGATGGGCCAGGGCGCCAAGCCCGGCGAGGGCGGCCAGCTGCCCGCGCCCAAGGTCACGGTCGACATCGCCGCGGCCCGCGGCGGCACCCCGGGCGTCGAGCTCGTCTCGCCGCCGCCCCACCACGACACGTACTCGATCGAGGACCTGGCGCAGCTCATCCACGACGCGAAGGCGGCGCGCGTGCGCGTCATCGTCAAGCTCGTCTCCTCGGAGGGCATCGGCACCATCGCGGTCGGCGTCGCCAAGGCGGGCGCCGACGTCATCAACGTCGCCGGCAACACCGGCGGCACCGGTGCCGCGGCCGTGACGAGCCTCAAGTACGCGGGCCGCTCGGCAGAGATCGGCATCGCCGAGGTGCACCAGGCGCTCGTGGCCAACGGCCTGCGCGACAAGGTCACCCTGCGCTGCTCCGGCGCGCATCAGACCGGCGGCGACGTCGTCACGAGCGCGCTGCTCGGCGGCGACAGCTTCGAGTTCGGCACGACCGCGCTCATGATGCTCAAGTGCGTCATGGCCAAGAACTGCAACATCAAGTGCCCGGCCGGCCTGACGACGAACCCCGAGGCGTTCGACGGCGACCCCCGCGCGCTCGCGCAGTACCTGCTGAACATCGCCCACGAGGTGCGCGAGATCCTCGCCGGCCTCGGCCTGAAGTCGCTGCGCGAGGCGCGCGGCCGCACCGACCTGCTGCAGCTGCTCGACCACCCCTCGGCGGTCGGCCGGCTCGACGTGCGCGACATGCTCGCCTTCAGCGACGTGCCGCAGGTGGCCGACCCGATCACCCTGCCCCGCGACTTCGCGATCGACGACTCGCTCATCGAGCGGGTGCGCTCGGCGATCATCGACGGCGGCGAGCGGGAGGTGCGCATCGACGGCGTCACCCTCGTCAACCGCAACAAGTCGGTGGGCGGCCAGCTCTCCATCGATGTCGAGCGCATCCTCAACCACGAGCTCACGGCCGAGCAGACGGCGGCGCTGCCCGCCGTGCAGCGCGACGAGCGCGGCCGCGCCTACCTCGTCGACGGGGCCGTGCGCATCGCGACGGACGGCTCGGCGGGCCAGTCCTACGGCGCCTTCACCAACGACGGCATCACCCTCGAGCACACCGGCACCGCGAACGACGGCGTCGGCAAGAGCCAGAGCGGCGGGCGCGTGATCGTGCGCTCCCCCGGCGGCGGTGCGCCCGTGCGCGGCGGCAACGTGCTCATCGGCAACTTCGCGCTTTTCGGCGCGACCGGCGGCCGCCTCTTCGTCGAGGGCGAGGCGGGCGACCGCTTCGCCGTGCGCAACTCGGGCGCCACCGCGGTGGTCGAGGGCCTCGGCGACTTCGGCTGCGAGTACATGACGAACGGCGCCGTGCTCAACCTCGGCGGCTTCGGCAAGGGCGTCGGCAACGGCATGAGCGGCGGCTTCCTCTACCAGTACGACCCCGAGGGCCTGCTGCCGAGCCTGGTCAGCGCCGACTCGCTGCTGCTGTTCCCGGTGACGGATGCGGAGCAGGGCGCCTTCCACGAGCAGGCCGTGCTGCTGCTGCTCGAGTGGCACCTGGAGGCGACGGGCTCGGCGAAGGCCGCGCACCTGCTCGAGCACTGGGCCACCGAGCGCGAGCACGTCGTCGTGGGCATGCCCCGCGCGCTGCTGCTCTCGCAGGACGCCGACGAGATCCTGGCGCAGAAGACCCGCAAGGAGCTGCTCGACGAGCTGGCGAACTCGGTCGCGACCGACAAGCTGCGCACCTTCAAGGTCGACTTCCGCGACCAGCGCCTCGTGCTCGGCGGTCGTGCTCCCGCGCTCGGCGACGGCGGCACGGCGGACATGTTCTCGCTGCTCTCGTCGTACACCGTGCTCAACGCGGCGCGCGAGATCGCGCTCGACCGGGTGCCCGGCGCGACCAGCGCCGAGGACCCGCGCGTGCAGGACGCCGTGCGCAAGCTCATCCTCACCGAGGACTTCTTCGTCATGCAGAAGGTGCTGCGCTACCTGCGCGACACCCTCGACCGCTTCGACGACGCCGAGCTGGCCACGCTGATCGCCATCAAGCGCATCGACGACTACAAGCGCTCGCTGCGCCTGCGCAACGTGCGCGGCATCGACGCGCCCGGCACCTACGGCTGGATCCTCCACCAGCAGCGCAAGAACCTGGGCCGCACCGACGGCGCCCGCTTCGACGAGCTGCTGGCCAGCGCGGCGCTGTCCGACCTGGCGACGAGCGCGCTGCGCGACGAGCAGACCCCGACCACCGAGGCGGTGCCCGCATGAGCGACCTCCTGATCCCCGCGGACGCCTCCTTCGGCGCGGCCGCGCTCGCCCTGACCGCGCGCCCCGCCCCCGGCTCGCTCTTCGAGGGCACGCCCTTCAGCGAGCCGCAGCAGGCGTGGCTGAACGGCTTCCTCGCCGGTCTCGCGGCCATGAAGCGCAACATGGAGGAGGGCCAGGCCGCTCCGACCCTGACGCTCGAGATCCTCTACGGCAGCCAGACCGGCAACAGCGAGCTCCTCGCGCAGCAGCTCGGTGCGCTCGCCCGCGGCAAGGGCTACGGCGCGAACCTCACCGAGCTCGACGCCATGACGCCCGAGAAGCTCGCGACGCTGCCCTACGTGCTCGTGATCACCTCGACCTACGGCGAGGGCGAGATGCCCGACAACGCCGAGCTGTTCTGGGAGGCGCTGAGCGCGCCGACCGCGCCGCGGCTCGAGGACACTCGCTTCGCGGTGCTCTCGCTCGGCGACAGCGGCTACGACGACTTCTGCCAGGCCGGTCGCGACATCGACCTGCGCTTCGAGCAGCTCGGCGCCGGCCGCATCGTGTCGCGCGTCGACTGCGACGTGGACTTCGAGGAGCCGGCGGAGGCATGGATCGAGGAGACCCTCGCGGCGATCGTCGCGGAGGCGCCCCCCGGCGCCGCCGGCAGCGGCGAGGCGGCCGCCCCGGCCCCCGCCCGCTCGCCGTGGAACAAGAAGACCCCGTTCCCCAGCCGGCTCGCCGTCAACCGAGTGCTCTCGGGCGAGGGCTCGGCGAAGGAGATCCGCCACTTCGAGTTCGACCTCGGCGACAGCGGCATCACCTACGCCGCCGGCGACGCCCTCGCCGTCGTGCCGCTCAACGACCCGGCGCTCGTCGAGCTGCTGCTCGCGCGCCTGGAGCTGGACGGCGACGCGGATGCGGGCGGCGAGTCGCTGCGCGAGCGGATGCTGCGCGAGTGGGAGATCGCGACCCCGTCGAAGGACCTGATCAACGCTATCGCCGAGCGCGACCCGGAGGGCGAGCTCGCCGCGATGGTGCGCCGCGAGGACCGCGCAGCGATGGACTCCTGGCTCTGGGGCCGCGACACCCTCGACCTGCTCGAGGGAAGCCCCGAGGTGCGCTTCAGCGCGCTCGAGCTCTCGGAGCTGCTGCGCCCGCTGCAGGCCCGTTCCTACTCGATCTCGTCGAGCCCACTGCAGAGCCCGGACCGCATCCACCTCACCGTCGCCTCCGTGCGTCATGGCAGGGAGCGCGAGCACGGCGGCGTCACGTCGACCTACCTCGCCGACCGCCTGGACGCGGAGCAGCCGGTGGGCATCTTCCTGCAGCCGAACAACGCCTTCAGCGTGCCCGAGGACGGCGACCGCCCGGTCGTGATGATCGGCCCCGGCACCGGCATCGCGCCGTTCCGCGGCTTCCTGCACGAGCGCGCCGAGAGCGGCGCCAAGGGCCCGAACTGGCTCTTCTTCGGCGACCAGCACGCGGCGAGCGACTTCATCTACCGCGACGAGCTCGAGGCCATGCAGGCCTCGGGCGTGCTCACCCGTCTCGATCTCGCGTTCTCGCGCGACCAGGCCGAGAAGATCTACGTGCAGACGCGCATGCGCGAGCAGGGCGCCGAGCTCTACGCCTGGCTCGAGCAGGGCGGCTACCTCTACGTCTGCGGCGACGCGACGCGCATGGCCAAGGACGTCGAGCACGCGCTGCTCGAGATCGTGCAGGCGCACCGCGGCTGCAGCGAGGCCGAGGCGAACGAGTACGTCTCGATGCTCAAGCGTGAGAAGCGGTACGTGCGGGACGTCTACTGATGGGCGCGCAGGGCGAGCCCGAGCGCAGCGAACCGAGCACCGACTCGCTGCACGACGACGGAGCGCCCTGCGGCCCGCAGCAGGGCTGCGGCCGCTGCGCCGCCGTCCACGGCAGCATCCCCCTCGACGCGAGCGCGCTCGACGTGGCGGCGGCGCTGCCCCTGCTCGACCTCGCGCTCGCGACCACCGGCTCCGAGGGGGCGGTGATCACGCAGTCCGGCGCCTACGCCCCGGTCGGCCGCACGGGCACCGCCTTCGCGGTGCCGCCGGGCCGGATCGCGCTGCGCCTCGACCCGCGCCGCGTCGTCGGCGCCGTGCTCGGCGAGGATCGCGGCGGCGACCCCGTGCTCGAGCTCGTCACCGGCGCGGGCCGATCGGTGCACCGGCTGCGCGCGCACTCCTCCGTCGACCACCTGATCCTGCGCGGCCTCGCGCGAGACCATCAGGGATCGCCCGCCGCGCTGACCGGCGCCCTGCTCGGCGACTGGACGCCGGCGCCCACCGCAGAGCGCTGGTCGGGCGACGACCAGCTCTCCCGCATCGACGATGTGCTCTCCGGCGACGCCGAGCGGCGCCGCTCGGGGCGGCAGCCGGTCGCGCACCGGCACATCGACCTGGGCCTGCTGCCCGCGGTGCTCGGGCACCTCTGCTCGACGGGCATCCCGCTCGGCGCCGCGGTCTTCGGCGAAGGGGTGGTGCAGGCCTGCGCCGGCGCGCTGCAGGCGGTCAGCGCCGACGACGGCCGGCTCGGCGTGGTCCTCGACGGCGCCTCCCTCGACCTCGACTCCTCCGCGCTCGGCGCCTGCCTGCTCGTGCGCACCCCGGCCGCGCACGGCCCGACGAGCGCCCTCGAGCTGTACGACCGCCACGGACGCTGCGTCGCGATGCTCAGCCAGTTCGGCATCGTCGGCGCCGAGACGCACGCGTCGTGGGAGGACGTGGCCGACTCGCTGCCCGCGCTCGGATGAGCCGCTCCCTCCGCCGCTTCGCGTGGCAGGGCGAGGGCGCCTCGTCCGTCGCGCTGCTGCTCGGCGCCTTCCAGCAGCAGCCGCAGCCGATGCCCGAGATCGCTCCCGGGCGCTTCGAGCTGTCGGTCGAGCTGCCCGACGACGCCTCGATCGGCTACGGCTTCCTGGTCGACGCGGCCGGCGCCGAACCGTCCGCCGGCTGGCCCCTGCACCGCGCGGAGCCCGGGGCGGATGCGGCAGCGCTGATCCCGCATCCGTGGGGCGCCGCAGGCGTGCTCGCCGTCAGCGAGGGCGCCACGGCGCGCGTCCACCCGGCCTGGCGAGCGGATGCGCCGCCCGCCGAGCCCGCGACCTCTCGCGAGCTGCGCACCGCATCCGGTCGCGCCCTGCTGCTGCTCGGCGACGGCGCCGCGGAGACGCTCGTCGTGGTCTTCGACGGCGCGATCTGGAGCGACGAGCGCTTCGGCTTCCGCCAGGCCTTCGCGCGGTGGCGGCGCCCCGGCGCGCACGTCGCGCTCGTGGGCACCGCCGACCGCGGCGTGCTCGACCAGCGCGCGGCGATGCGCACGATCCTCGAAGAGGTGCTCGATGCGGTGGGCGGCGCGGCGGCACGGGTGATCGTGGCCGGGCAGAGCTACGGCGGGCTCGCCGCCGGCGGTCTGCTGCTCGACGCCCCCGATCTCGTCGACGCCGCCGTGCTGCAGTCGGGCTCCTTCTGGTTCGATGAGAGCACCGACGCGCGCGCCCGCGACTTCGACGTCTCGGGCACCCTGGTGCAGCAGCTCAGGACCGGCGCCTTCTCGGGCGGCGGGCGCCGCGTGATCGTGCAGGTCGGCGGCGACGAGGGCGCCATGATCGACCGATCGCACGACTTCGCCGAGGCCGCGACGGCCGCGGGGTTCGCAGCGCAGCTGCAGGTCTGGCCGGGCGGGCACGACTACGCCTGGTACCGGCACGGGCTGCTGACCGGGCTGGACCAGCTGCTGGACTGACGGCCGCGACGCAGCACAGGCAAGGCTAAGCTCACTCTGGCCCCTCGCACGGGGTCGACGACTCCAGCCCCGTCCCGAGAGGGAGCCGCGTGATCCAGACCGCGCCCGCCGCAGCGCCCGCGCCGCAGCACCCCGGCCTGCACCGCCGTCGCGCCATCGGCCTGGTGCTGCTCGCGGCGGCGCTCGTCCTCGCCTGCCTCGCGAGCCTCGCCGTCGGTGCGAACCCGCTCTCGCTCGAGCAGGTGTGGCGCGGGCTCACCGAGCCCGACCGGAGCGAGGCCTCGCTCATCGTCTGGACCCTGCGCATCCCCCGCACCGTCGTCGGGCTGCTCGTCGGCGCGGCCTTCGGCGTGGCCGGCGCCCTCATCCAGGCGCTCACCCGCAATCCGCTCGCCGACCCCGGCATCCTCGGCGTCAACGCGGGCGCCGGCTTCGCGGTCACGGTCGGCGTCGGCGTCTTCGGGCTCAGCGGCATCACCGGCTACATCTGGTTCGCCTTCGCCGGCGCGGCCCTCGCCACGGTGCTCGTCTACCTCATCGGCGCCGCGGGGCGCGGCCAGGTCTCCCCCGTCACGCTCGTGCTCGCCGGCGTCGCCCTCGGCGCCGTGCTCGGCGGCTTCAGCACCTTCCTCACGCTCATCGACGAGCAGACCTTCCGGTCGTTGCGCAGCTGGGGCATCGGCTCGATCGCGCTCACCGACCTCGACGACACGGCATCCGTCGCACCGTTCCTCATCGTCGGGCTGCTGCTCGCGCTCGCGATCGCCGGCCCGCTCGACGCGATCGCCCTCGGCGACGACCTCGCGGCCTCGCTCGGCACCGAGGTGGGCCGCACCCGGGTGCTCGGCATCGTCGCGGTCACCCTGCTCGCCGGCGGCGGCACCGCGCTGACGGGCGGCATCGGCTTCGTCGGCCTCATGGTGCCGCACGTGGTGCGCTGGTTCACCGGGCCCGACCAGCGCTGGATCCTGGCGACCTCGGCGGTCGCCGCGCCCGTGCTCGTGCTGCTGGCGGATGTGCTCGGCCGGATGATCGCACGACCGGGCGAGATCGAGGTGGGCATCGTCACGGCGATCATCGGGGCGCCGGTGCTCATCGCGCTCGTGCGGCGCAGCAGGGCGGCCGGGCTGTGAGCGCGCTCCCCCGCGCCGAGCACGTCGACTTCGGCTACCGCAGCGGCAGCCTGCGCTCGCGCTTCGCCTCGGCGCGGCTGCCGCTGCGGGTGCTCGGCGTCTCGGCGCTGCTGCTCGGCCTCGCCGTGGCCGTGGCCGTGGCCGCGATCCGCTACGGCGACTACCCGCTCACCGCCGAGCAGGTGCTCTCGACGCTCCTGGGCGGCGGCGAGCCGTTCCACCGCATCGTCGTGCTCGAGTGGCGCCTGCCCGTGGCCATCGCCGCGGTCGCCTTCGGCGCGCTGCTCGGCCTCGGCGGCGCGATCTTCCAGTCGATCACCCGCAACCCGCTCGGCTCGCCCGACGTCATCGGCTTCGACGCCGGCGCCTACACCGCCGTCGTCGTCGTCACGCTCGTCGTCGGCAGCGGCGGCACCTGGTCGATCGCCGCCGCGGCGATCGTCGGCGGCCTCGCCACGGCCTTCGCCGTCTACCTGCTGGCCTGGCGCCGCGGCGTGCAGGGGTTCCGGCTCATCATCGTCGGCATCGGCGTGGCCGCGATGCTCGGCTCGCTCAACAGCTACCTGATCACCCGCGCCGACATCACCGACGCCATGTCCGTGGGGTTCTGGAGCGCAGGCTCGATCGCGCGGGTCACCTGGTCGAGCCTCACCCCCTCCCTCGTGCTCGGCACCGTCATCGTGCTCGCCGCGATCGCACTCTCCCCCGCGCTCAAGCGCCTCGAGCTCGGCGACGACGCGGCCATCACGCAGGGCACCCGCCCCGGTCCCGTGCGCCTCGCCCTGCTCGTGCTCGGCGTCGCGACCACCGCGCTCGTGACGGCGGCCGCGGGCCCGATCGGTTTCATCGCCCTCGTGGCCCCGCAGCTCGCGCGGCGCATCACGCGCTCGGCGGGGGTCAGCCTGCTCGCCGCATCCGCCATGGGCGCCGCCCTGCTGGCCGCGGCGCACCTGCTCTCCCTGCTGATCGCGCAGGTCTACCGCAGCATCCCCGTCGGCCTCATCACGGTCTGCCTCGGCGGCCTCTACCTGATCTGGCTGCTCATCCGCGAGACCCGCCGCCAGGCGGGCGCACCCCGTTGACCCCTCGGAGCATCGACATGACCGCGCATCCGCCCCGCCTCGTCATCGAGGACGCCACGATCGGCTACGACCAGCGCACGATCGCCGAGCGCCTGTCGCTCGAGATCCCCGACGGCTCGTTCACCGCCATCATCGGACCGAACGGATGCGGCAAGTCGACGCTGCTGCGCGCGCTCGCACGGGTGCTCACCCCCTCCACCGGCCGGGTGCTGCTCGACGGCAAGGCGATCACGCAGTACGGCTCGAAGGAGGTGGCCCGGCGGATGGGGCTGCTGCCGCAGACCTCGCTCGCGCCGGACGGCATCCGCGTCGCCGACCTCGTCGCGCGCGGACGCTCGCCGTACCAGAGCCTCTTCCAGCAGTGGCGCTCGAGCGACGAGCAGGCGGTGGCCGAGGCCCTCGAGGCGACCCGGCTCACCGAGCTCTCCGGACGGCTCGTCGACGAGCTCTCGGGCGGCCAGCGCCAGCGCGTCTGGGTGGCCATGCTGCTCGCCCAGCAGACCGGCATCATGCTGCTCGACGAGCCGACGACGTTCCTCGACATCGCGCACCAGTACGAGCTGCTCGAGCTGCTCCGCACCTTCCACGACGAGGGCAAGACCCTCGTCGCGGTGCTGCACGACCTCGACCAGGCCGCCCGCTACGCCGACCACCTCGTCGTCATGCGCGACGGCAGCGTCGTCACGAGCGGCCCGCCGGCCGAGGTCGTCACGGCCGAGCTGGTGCAGGAGGTGTTCGGGCTGCCCTGCATCGTGGCGCCCGATCCGGTCACGGGCACGCCGACGGTCGTGCCGCTCGATCCGCGCTCGGTCGTCCGCTAGATCCGTCGGGCCAGCACGACGCCGTCGGGCACCGTGCCGGTCGCGCCATCCGGCCCGGTGATCGCCCGCTGACGCACCTCGGCGAGCTCGACGACCCACTGCGAAGGGTCCAGGTCCAGCGCCCGCAGGTCGTCCTCGGGCGCGGGGAAGCTGTAGCCGTGCAGGTGCTCGCCGTCGCTCCAGCTCGGCGCGCCCGCGTGCGCCGTGACGAGCAGCCGGCCGCCCGGCGCGACGAAGCCGGCCGCCCGGCGGAGGATCTCCTCCCGCGGGATCACCACCGGCCACGACTGCAGGAACGACGCGGTCACGAGCTCGGCGGGCTCCTGCGGCGCCCACTCCGCGAGGTCGGCGGCGACGAAGCGGATGCGCCCGGCCGGCACGGCCGCGGCCTCGGCCGCCGCCCTGCCGCGCTCGGCGGCGGTCGGCGAGAGGTCGACCCCCGTCACCGTCCAGCCGCGCTGCGCGAGCCAGACCGCGTCGCCGCCCTCGCCGCAGCCGAGGTCGATCGCCCGGGCCGGCTCGAGGTCGGACGCGACGTCCGCGAGCACGGCGTTCACCCGGCCCGACCAGGCGCGATCGGTGCCGGCGTAGCGGGCCTCCCAGAAGGCGGCGGGGGTGCTCGTGTCGCTCATCCGCTCATCCTCCCGATCGCCGAGCGGATGCGCGAGCGCCGTTGCCGGAACGGCACGGCGCCGGGCGCGGCGCCGGGTCGGCGAGGAGACGGGCTCCGCGCTGGAACGGCAGCCGGGCAGGCTCTGAGCGCGGCCTGCCAGGCACGCGCAGGGCATCCCTCCCATCGGCCGCGCTCCGTAGCGTGGAGGGCATGACCACTCTCGCCATCATCGGGGCCGGCTCCGGCCTCGGCGCCGCCGTCGCCCGCCGCTTCGCGAAGGAGGGCTTCTCCGTGGCCCTCATCGCCCGCAACCGGGAGCGCGTCGACGCGCTCGCCGCCGAGCTCGCCGCCGAGGGCGTGACCGCGCAGGGCTTCACCGCCAACGTGCGCGACCGCGCTGCGCTGGTGACCGCGCTCGACGAGGCCACCGCCGCGCTCGGCCCCATCGAGGTGCTGCAGTACAGCCCGCTGCCGCAGAAGGAGTTCCTGCGCCCGGTGCTCGAGACCACGCCCGAGGACGCCCTCGCCGCCCTCGAGTTCTCGGTGCTCGGCCCGATCGCCGCCGTGCACCACGTGCTGCAGGGCATGCGCGTGATCGGCCGCGGCACGGTGCTCTTCGTCAACGGCGGCACCGCGGTGCGCCCGCGGGCCGACTTCGCCGGCACCACGATCTCCTTCGCCGGACAGAGCGCCTACGGGCAGGCGCTGCACGACCAGCTCGCGCCCGAGAACGTGCACGTCGGCCAGCTCGTCATCCCCGGCGGCATCGAGGCCGGCCACGCCGAGAAGGACCCGACGGTGCTCGCCGAGAAGCTCTGGGGCATCCACGCGGGGCGCGACGGCTTCCGCACCTTCGCCGCCGACATGGATGCCTGAGGCGGGCATCGCCTGAGGCCTGCCGCTCGCGACGGGCTACGCCGCGGGCTCGCCCCGCAGGGAGCGCACCATGCTGCGCAGGCTGCGCAGCGCATCCGCTCGTTCCCGCTCGTCCATGCCCTCGAGCATGCGCAGCTCGACGGAGCGCACCGCCGCGCTCGCCTGCGCGAGCTGACCGCGCCCCAGCTCGGTCAGCCGCGCGGGCAGCACCTTGCCGACGGCCGCCTCGGCCGGGCGGGTGACCACGCCGTCGCGCTCGAGGGCCTGCAGCAGCACGTTCATCGTCTGCCGGGTGACGAACGCGCCGCGGGCGAGCTCGGAGTTGGAGAGGCCGGGCCGTTGCGCGAGCAGCTCGAGGCACGAGTAGTGGGTCATGCTCATGCCGAGCGGGCGCAGCACCTCCTCCATCGCGGCGCGCAGGGCGCTGGACGCCTCCTTGAGCAGGTAGCCCAGCGAGGTCTCGAGATCGATGCCAGCTTGACTCATGTCAGTATTCTGACATACAGTCCTCCGTGTCAGAGAACTGACACGATTGGAGAGCACCTCATGCCCGTCACCGGCCCCGACTTCGTCTCGCTGCAGGTCCGCGACCTCGACGCCTCGCAGGCGTTCTACGAGCACTACCTCGGCCTCGTCCGCTCACCCGCCGGGCCGCCGCACGCCGTCGTCTTCACGACGCAGCCCATCGCCTTCGCCCTGCGCGAGGTCGTGCCGGGCACCGACCTCGACGCCGCCGCGCACCCGGGCATCGGCGCGGCGATCTGGCTGCACGCCACCGACGTGCAGTCCATCCACGACGCGCTCGTCGCCGACGGCCGCGACATCGTCGCGGCTCCCATCGACGGGCCGTTCGGGCGCACATTCACCCTCGCCGACCCGGACGGCTACCGCATCACCCTGCACGACCGGGCCTGAGCGGATGCGAGGAGGGCCGGGCCGATCGGCCGGGCCATCCCCCGTCGTTCAACGCTCGACGGGGTAGTCGACGAAGGCGAACGCCGAGCCGTCGGGCGCCCAGCTCGGCACGTTGATGGTGCCCTGGCCGCCGTGCAGCGCGACGATCGTCGTCGGCTCGGTCCAGGCTCCGACCCGCACGAGCCGCAGCTCGACCGGCAGGTCGGCCGGGTGGCCCTCGGTGCCGGGCGGGAAGCTCAGGTACACGGCGACGTCGCCGGTCGGCGCGATGTGCGGGAACCAGTTGACCCGCTCGTCGAAGGTCAGCTGCTCGAGCTCCGAGCCGTCCTCCCGCACCCGCGCCAGCTGGGCGTGGCCCGGCGTCTCGCTGAACTGCTCGGTGTTGAAGTGGATCCACTCGCCGTCGGGGCTCCAGGCGCTGCCGTCGGCCGGACCCCGGTCGGTGGTCACGGCGCGCTCGTCGCCGCCGCGGCTCGAGATCGTGCGGATCGTCACCGAGCCCCAGAGCTCGTCGCCGAGCGGTTCGACGCGCACGTAGGCGAGCCGCGCGCCGTCCGGGCTGACGCCGTGCAGGAAGTGCAGCGCGCCGTCCGGCTCGGTCAGGCGCGTCGGCTCGCCGCCCGCGATCGGCAGCGACCAGATGTGCCAGTCGTTGGCCGAGGCGTAGACCGTGGTCCCGTCCGGCGCGAGCACGTGGTCGTTGTTGACGGCGGGCAGCCCCGGTGCGTCGATGGGCTCCGGCTCCCCGGAGCCGTCGACGGGCAGCAGCCAGAGCAGGCCGTCGCCGTTGACGAGCAGGCGCCCGTCCGCGGTCCAGTTCGGGGCCTCGTAGAGCCGCTCCCCCGACTCGTGCACGGTGCGCAGGGCTCCGCTGGCACGGTCCCAGACGCGGATGCGCGCGCGCTGGCCCGGCGCGAGCCGCCGGGGCGGGTACTCCACGACGATGTCCTCGTGCTCATCGCTCATGCGGCCTCCTCCTCGAGATGGGCGCGGATGCCCTCGACGATCAGATCATGGTCCTCCTGCGAGGAGAGACCGGATGCGGTGGCCACCGCCACGACGCCGACGCCCTCCACGCGGATCGGGAACGCCCCCGACGTGATCGCGTAGCGGTGGTCGAGCCAGCCGATGGATGCGGGGTCGAAGCCGCCGAAGCGCGCCTCGACGAGCGCCCCGCTGGCCTCCATCCGCAGCACCAGCGCGGCCTTGCGCTGGATCCACACCTCCTGGTCGGCGGTGACGCCGTTCAGCATCGCCCGGAAGAGGGTGACACCGGGGCGCTGGATGTCGACGCCGACCCGCAGGCCGCGCTCGTGCGCGGTCCGCGCGATCCTGGCGCCGAGTCGGTACGCGGTCGTGTTGTCGAAGCGGGTGAACACCAGCTCGCGCTCCTGCTGCTCGAGCTCCGCGATCCGTTCGGCGACGGCGCTCACGCGGCGACCTCCTCGCGCACCGCGCCGACGGCCCCGAGCTGGACGCGGGCGGTCTCGAGCGCGCCGATGATGCCGACGGTCTCCTCGTGCGCGTGCACGGGCGACTCGAGGCGGCCCTCGCCGACGTAGCGGGCGAAGGCGGTGGCCTGCCACGACAGCGCCGCGAAGCCGCGCAGCGGGGTCGGGTCGCTCCAGTCGACGACCGGCCCGAAGTGCTCGGCCGACGTGAGCCGGAACGAGCTGGGGTTGTAGAAGGGGGCGCCGAAGAGGATGGAGGCCTCCGTGCCCGCGATCGACGCGGTGGTGTGGCTGCGCGCGACCATCGAGGTGGTGACGACCGACTGACCGAGCCCGCGGTGCTGCATGACGACCGTGGCGTAGGCGTCGACGCCGGTCCCGGTGAGCGCACCGATGGTCTGGATGCTCTGCGGCGCCCCCAGCGCCTGGAACGCGAACTGCATCGGGTAGACGCCGAGGTCGAGCAGCGCTCCGCCGGCCAGGTCGGGCCGGTTGAGCCGGTGCGACGGGTCGGTGGGGATCGCCTGCCCGTGGTCGGCGACGACCGAGCGCACCTCGCCGAGCGCACCGTCCGCGAGCAGCCGGCGCAGCACCGAGGCCTGCGGCAGGTAGCGGCTCCACATCGCCTCCATCACCAGCACGCCGGCGGCGCGGCCCGCCTCGACGAGCGCGCGCGCCTCGGCGGCGCTCGTGGCGATCGGCTTCTCGATGAGCACGTGCTTGCCGGCGGCGATCGCCTGCAGGCCGAGCGCCTCGTGCTCGCTCTGGGGAGCCGCGATGTAGACGACGTCGACGAGCGGATGCGCGACCAGCGCCGCGACGGAGCCGACGGCGTGCTCGATGCCGTGCGCGGCGGCGAAGGCGTCGGCGCGCTCCTGCGAGCGCGAACCGACCGCGACCACCCGCTGCGCGGAGTGGGCGTGCAGGGCAGTTGCGAACTCGCCGGCGATCCAGCCGGGGCCGACGATGCCCCAGCGCAGCGCGGGCTCGCCGGACTCGGGCAGGAAGAGCTCGGGGGTGGGCAGGTGGGTCGGCAGCATGGGTGCTCCTCGGCGTCGTTGCGGTGGGTGGGGTCGCCGGCTTCGCGCATCCGATCGTTGCCGATCGACTTGGCACGAGCTATGGTGACTCGCACCCGAACATTAGCACGAGCCAAATCGGCACAGCGCAGTGTTCCGGCACCCCATTCGACTCAAGGAGGCGTCGATGTCGACGAATGTCCCCGCACACCCGTACACCACCCCGGTCTCGACCAGGCCGCTCAGCCGGTGGTACATCCCCGCGCTCGGCCTGGCCCAGTTCGGCATCTTCATCGCGATCCTGTCGCCGGTGATCGTGAGCATGCAGCTCAAGGCGCAGGAGCTGAACCCGGACAACCCGGCGGCGCTCATCGGCTCGGTGCTGCCGATCGGCGCCCTCGGCGCGATCATCGGCAACCCGGTCTTCGGCGCGCTCAGCGACCGCACCCGCACGCGCTGGGGGCGGCGCAAGCCCTGGCTCGTCGGCGGCATCCTCGGCCTCACCGTCGGCCTCGCGCTCGTCGCCATGTCGACCGACGTCGTCACCCTGACGCTCTCCTGGCTGCTCTGCCAGCTCGCCTCCAACGCCGCCTCCGCCTCGCTGATCGCGAGCTTCGCCGACAACGTGCCCGTCGAGCAGCGCGGCCGGGCGTCGAGCACGCTCGCGCTCGCGCAGAACCTCTCGATCCTGGCCGGCGTCTACGGCGCCGTGCTGCTCGCCGGCAACCTGCCCGTGCTCTTCATCGTGCCCGGCCTCATCGGCGTCGCGCTCGTCGTCGTCTACGTGCTCGTCGCGCCCGATCGGCTGCCCGAGGTCGAGCCCCGGCCGTTCTCGCTCAAGCAGATAGTCGGCACGTTCTGGACCAACCCCTTCAGGTTCCCCGACTTCGGCCTCGCCTGGTGGTCCCGCTTCCTCATCACCTTCGCGACCTTCATGTTCACGACGTACCGGCTGCTCTACATGCAGGACCACGTGGGCCTCAGCGCCCAGGACGCCGTCGGCGCCATCGCCACCGGCGTGCTGCTCTACACGATCGCGCTCATGGCCGCCGCCTTCGTCTCCGGCTGGCTCAGCGACCGGCTCGGGCGCCGCAAGATCTTCGTGGCGGGCTCGACCGCGCTCACCGGCGTCGGCTTCGTGATCCTCGCGCTCGGCGACACCGTGGCCAACTTCTACTTCGCCGAGATCGTGCTCGGGCTCGCCTATGGCGTCTACGCCGCGGTCGACAACGCCCTCGTCGTCGACGTGCTGCCCGACCCCGAGAAGCCCGGCAAGGACCTCGGCGTGTTCAACGTCGCCAACGCGCTGCCGCAGTCGCTCGCCCCGGCAGCCGCGCTCGCCCTGCTCGGCATCGGCGGCGGCACCGACAACTACGTCGCGATGCTCGTCGGCGCCGGCGCGATCGCGCTGATCGGCGCCCTGGTCGTCATCCCGATCAAGAAGGTGCGCTAGCTCCGATCGAGCGGATGCGGGGCCGCACTGCCCGTGCGCGCGCCCGCATCCTCCGCGCACCGACGCGTGCGGCAGCGGCGCCGACCTCCGACGAACGGGATGGGGATCCCCGTCGGGCGTCGGCGCCGTCCGCGTTCAGGCTCGGACGGGTCCGGTGGACTCGCGCACGACGAGCTCGGCCGGAGTGGCCACGCGGTGCCGCGGCGAGTCCGAGCCGTCGAGCCGGTCGAGCAGGATCCCGAGGGCGGCCTCGACCGTGCGCTCCGCGTCCTGGCGCACCGAGCTGAGCTGGTGGTAGCTGAGCGCGGCGAGCCGGCTGTCGTCGAAGCCGACCACCGAGACGTCGCCGGGCACGGCGACCCCGGCACGGGCGAGCACCGCGAGCACCGCGGTCGCGACCTGGTCGCCGCAGCAGAGCAGCGCCGTCGGGAGCTCGTCGCGGCCGAGCACCGACCGCGCAGCCGCGGCGCCCGACTCCTCGTCGAAGCCGCTCGGGATCACGTCGATGCGCCCCTCGAGCCCGGCGGAGCGCATGGCCGCCCGGTAGGCCTCGGCGCGGTCGGCGCCGACGTTGCCGTCGAGACCGCCGAGGTAGGCGATGCGGGCGTGCCCCAGCCCGACGAGGTGCTCCACCGCGGCGCGCAGGCCGGCGGTCTCGTCGACGTGCACGTTGTCGACCGTCTCGTCGCGCGCCCATTCGCCGAGCCAGACGATCGGCACGCGCTTGCGGGCGTCGGCCAGAGCCGGTGCGGTCGGGTCGGCGTTGAAGACCGCGATCGCCTCGACGCGCTCCTCGAGCAGCGCCGCGATCGCCTCCTCGCTCGGGTGCGCGCCGACCAGCGGGCGCGGCACCACGCCGAAGCCGAGCTCGGCGGCCCGCGCGATCATCCGCTCGACCACGGTGGCCTGGAAGGGGTTGCTCATGCCGTGCGCGATGCCGATGAGCCTCGTGCGCTGCTGGCGCAGCTGGCGAGCGGAGGCGTTGGGCCGGTAGCCGAGGTCGGCCGCGGCGGCGAGGATGCGCTCGCGCGACTCGGCGCTGGGGCCCGGCGCACCGCGCAGCACGAGGGAGACGAGCTGGCGGGAGACGCCGATGGAGTCGGCGACGTCGCGCATCGTCGGCAGCCGGGACGGGTCCGAGCCGCGCCCACGCCCCGTCACGCTGTCGCTCATCCGGTCAGTCTGGCACGCGCCGCGGTTCAGCCGTCGTAGGCGGCCTGGGCCTGCAGCACCGAGCCGGCGTGCTCGCGCGCCCACGACGACACGGCGAGCAGCACGGGCTGCAGCGAGGCACCGCTCGGCGTGAGCGCGTACTCGACCCGCGGCGGCACGGTGTTGAAGGCCTCGCGGGTGACGAGCCCGTCGCGCTCGAGCGCCTTGAGGGTCTGGGCGAGCATCTTGGGCGAGATGCCGGCCACGCGGGTGGCCAGCTCGCCGTAGCGGGCAGGGCCCTCGGCGAGGACGCCGATCACGAGCACGGTCCAGCGGTCGCCGATGCGGTCCACGAGCTGCCGGCTGGGGCAGCCCGGGTCGTAGGGGTCGAAGGCGGGGTGCTCGGTCACGGCGTCCTCGCGCTGCATCAGTAGGCGACGGTGAAGCGTGCGCGCGGGTGCGCGGCCTGCTCGATCTCGTCGACGTAGGCGATCGCGAGGTCGGCTCCCGAGATGCTCGAGTCGCCGTCCGCGTCGGCGAGCAGCACGTCGCCGCCGAGGCGGAAGACGCCGGTGCGCTCGCCGGGGTTCCAGGAGCCGAAGCTGCCGGCCGGGCTCACGTAGAACCACTGCAGCGCCTCGTCGCTCTCGCGCAGCGCGTCGAGGATCGCGCCGTGCGGCAGCGCCTCGCCCTTGAACTCGTCGGGGAACTCGGGGGTGTGGAACAGCTGCGGGCCGTCCTCCGAGACCTTGAGCGATCCGGCGCCGCCGACGAAGCTCAGGCGCGCGCCCTCGGCGATCGCGACCTCGACGAGGATCGGCAGCGACTCGATGAGCAGCGGGCCGCCCTCGGTGGTGGCGCGGGCCGGCAGGGCCACGACGATCTGATCGGCGCCCTGGGCGACCTCGCGCACGAAGGCGGCGTCGAAGATCGAGCCCTCGCGGGTGGCGACGCCCTCGGGCGCCTTCGACACGTCGCGGGCGACGCCGAGCACCTCGTGCCCGCGCGCGACGAGTTCGGCGGTGATGTGACCGCCCGCGTAACCGGTGACTCCGAAGACGACGACCTTGGCCATGTACAGCTCCTTGCTATCCGAAAGAAAGTGACTTACCGAAAGATAGCATAGGGCCCGGGCCCGTCCGATCGGGTAGGCGCACTGCCCGAGCAGGTGTCGACGGCGCGGCCCGTCGTCGCCGATGATCGATTCGGCGCAACCGCCGGACCCGAGAGGCAGCACGAGATGAGCGCACCGACCGAACGCCGACCCGATGGAGTCCGGGTGCTCGGCGCCCGTGAGAACAACCTCCGCGACGTCGACGTCGAGATCCCGCGCGACGCGCTGGTCGCGTTCACCGGCGTCTCCGGTTCGGGCAAGAGCTCGCTGGCGTTCGGCACCCTCTACGCGGAGTCGCAACGGCGGTACTTCGAGTCGGTCGCCCCCTACGCCCGGCGGCTGATGAACCAGGTCGGGGTGCCGGACGTCGACGCGATCGAGGGCATGCCGCCGGCGGTGGCGCTGCCCCAGCACCGCGCGGGCGGCTCGGTCCGCTCGTCCGTCGGCAGCGCGACGTCGATCGCGAACGCGCTGCGCATGCTGCTGTCGCGCGTCGGCACCTATCCGGAGGGCGCGCCGATGCTGCTCGCCGAGGACTTCTCGGCCAACACCGCCCAGGGCGCCTGCCCCGCGTGCCACGGGCTGGGTCGGGTCTACGAGGTGCCCGAGGAGCGCATGGTGCCCGATCCGATGCTGACGATCCGGGAGGGCGCCATCGCGGCGTGGCCCCGAGCCTGGCACGGCAAGCAGCTGCGCGACAGCCTCGTCTCCCTGGGGTACGACATCGATCGGCCGTTCGCCGAGCTCCCCGAGGACCAGCGGTCCTGGCTGCTCTCCACCGACGAGAAGCCGCAGGTGCCGGTCTTCACCGACCGTTCGCCGGCCGAGGTGCGCCGCGCCGTCGCCGCCGGGGTCGAGCCCTCCTACATGAGCACGTTCGTGGGCGTGAAGCGCTACGTGCTCGACACCTTCGCGAACTCCTCGAGCGCGCGGATGCGCGAGCGCGCGTCATCGTTCATGATCGGCGTGCGATGCCCGGCGTGCCGGGGCACCCGCGTCAAGCGCGAGGCGCTGGCGGTGACCTTCGAGGGGCGCGACGTCACGGAGCTCTCCGCGCTGCCGCTGCACGAGCTCTCCGCGGTCATGCGCCCGGTGCTCGATCCCGACTGGCGGCCGGTCGCCGTCGACGCCTCCCGTCGCGCACCGAGCGCGCCCGAGCAGCGGCTCGCCGCGCAGCGCCTGGCCGGCGAGCTGCTCGCCCGGCTCGCACCGCTGCTCGACCTCGGCGTCGGGCACCTCTCCCTCGACCGTTCGACCTCGACGCTCTCCTCCGGAGAGCTGCAGCGGATGCGCCTCGCGACGCAGCTGCTCTCGCAGCTCTTCGGCGTCGTCTTCGTGCTCGACGAACCCTCTGCGGGACTGCATCCCGCCGACACCGAGGCGCTCGTGCGCAACCTGCGCGCGCTGCGCGACGGGGGCAACACCGTGTTCTACGTCGAGCACTCGCTCGACGTCATCCGCGAGGCCGACTGGATCGTCGACATCGGTCCGGGCGCCGGCGCGTCGGGCGGCACGGTGGTGTACTCCGGCGAACCGCTCGGACTGCAGGGCGCCGCGGCCTCGCAGACCCGGCGGTACCTCGTCGACGGCCCGGACTCCCCACGACCGGCGCCGCGGCCCCAGCGCGCGCCGCAGGGGCGCCTCGTCCTCGAGGACGTCGTGCTCAACAACCTCGGCGGCCTCTCCGTCGCGTTCCCGCTGGGCTGCCTGACCGCGGTGACCGGGGTCTCGGGCTCCGGCAAGTCCACGCTCATCGACCGAGCCCTGCCCGAGCTCCTGCGAGCGGCGCTCGCCAGCGAGGTGGGCGAGGACGGGGCGGAAGCCGACGCGCCGGCCGCCGACCCGCTGCTCGGCCAGCCGGCCGCGGTCACCGGGGGTCGTGCGCGCGGCCCCGCCGAGCGGCTGCGCCGCGTCGTCCGGGTCAGCCAGAAGCCGATCGGCCGCACCCCCCGGTCGAACGTCGCCACCTACACGGGCATGCTCGACCGGATCCGCGCCCTCTTCGCGGCGACCCCCGAGGCCCGCCGCCGCCGGTACGGGGCCGGCCGGTTCTCCTTCAACCTGCCCGCCGGGCGCTGCCCGGTCTGCCGCGGCGAGGGCACCATGGAGGTCGAGCTGCTCTTCCTGCCGACCGTGCACGCGCCGTGCTCGGCCTGCGGAGGCACGCGCTACAACGCCGAGACGCTCGAGGTGCGGCTGCACGACCGCACCATCGCCGAGGTGCTGGCCATGAGCGTCGAGGACGCGAGCGCCGTCTTCGCCGACGACGCGGAAGCGTCCCGCCACCTGCACGCGCTGCTCGAGGTCGGCCTGGGCTACGTCGCGCTCGGCCAGCCGGCGACGGAGCTCTCCGGCGGCGAGGCGCAGCGGGTCAAGCTGGCCGCGGAGCTGCACCGTCAGCAGCGCGGTGACACGCTCTACCTGCTCGACGAGCCGACCTCGGGCCTGCACCCGGCCGACGCCGATCGACTGCTGCGCCATCTACAGCGGCTGGTCGACGGCGGGAGCACGGTCGTGATCGTCGAGCACGACATGCGGATCGTCGCGGATGCGGACTGGGTGATCGATCTCGGTCCCGGTGCGGGCGAGGCCGGCGGGCGCATCGTCGCCGAGGGGACCCCGGAGCAGGTGGCCGCGGCCCCCGGCAGCCGCACCGCCCCCTACCTCGCGGCGGCGCTCGAGCGGCGCGCGGCGCGCGCCGGCTAGCCGGCGACGAGCTCCTCGCGCAGGAGCGCGGCGCCCGCCCGCAACGCGCTCAGCTTGTCGTAGGCGACGGCCCTCGGCAGGGGCGCCATGCCGCAGTTCGTGCTCGGCACGAGCTTGTCCGCGTCCACGAACTCGAGCGCCTTGCGGAGGGTGCCGGCGACCTCCTCCGGGGTCTCGATCTCCTCGCTGGCCACGTCGATCGCCCCGAGCATGACCCGCTTGCCGCGCAGCAGCTCGATGAGCTCGATCGGCACGTTGGAGCGGTGGCTCTCCAGCGAGACGGTGTCGATGGACGACCGTTGCAGGAGCGGGAACGACTCCTCGTACTGCCGCCACTCGGCGCCGAGGGTCGCCTTCCAATCGGTGTTGGCCTTGATGCCGTAGCCGTAGCAGATGTGCACGACGGTCTCGGCGCGCAGCCCCTCCGTCGCCCGCTCGAGCGCCGCGACGCCCCAGTCGCGCATCTCGTCGAAGAAGACGTTGAACGAGGGCTCGTCGAACTGGATGACATCGACGCCCGCGGCCTCGAGCTCCCTCGCCTCCTCGTTGAGGATCGTCGCGAACTCCCAGGCCAGCTGCTCGCGGCTCTTGTAGTGCCCGTCGTAGAGCGTGTCGATCATCGTCATCGGGCCGGGCAGCGCCCACTTGATCGGCTGATCGGTCTGCTGACGGAGGAACCTCGCGTCCTCGACGAACACGGGCGCCCTGCGGCTCACGGCGCCGACGACCGTCGGCACGCTCGCGTCGTAGCGGTTGCGGATGCGCACGGTCTCGCGCCGCTCGAAGTCGACCCCGTCGAGGTGCTCGATGAAGGTGGTGACGAAGTGCTGGCGGGTCTGCTCGCCGTCGCTGACGATGTCGATGCCGCGGCGCTGCTGCTCCTGCACGGCGCTGCGCAGCGCATCCTGCTTGCCCTCGACCAGGGCGTCGCCCTCGAGCTCCCAGGGGGCCCAGAGGATCTCGGGCTTCGCGAGCCACGACGGCTTCGGCAGACTGCCGACGATCGAGGTGGGCAGCAGCGTGTTCACGGTCGGGGTTGCTCCGACGGTCATCGGACGGATGCGGTGTCGAGGTCGGCGGCCCACGCGGCGAGCTCGTCGCCGTGCGGCTGCATGAAGTGCTCGTCGGTGTACCGGCCCTGCGTCACGGCGAGCCGGCTGCGCTCATCGCGGTCGTAATCGATCTGCGTGCGCGAGAAGTCCTGCACCTCCAGGCTGGGGCGGTAGACGCCGGCGGCGGCGGAGTTGGCGTTGTAGACCTCCGGCCGGTAGATCTTCTGGAACGTCTCCATCGTGCTGATCGTGCCGATGAGCTGCAGGTCGGTGTAGTCGCCGAGCAGGTCGCCCCGGAAGTAGAACGCCAGCGGCGCCACGCTGCCGCGGGGCATGAAGTAGCGCACCTGCAGGCCCATCTTGCCGAAGTAGGCATCGGTCAGCGAGTGGTCGTCCTGCCGGTACTCGACGCCGAGGATCGGATGCACGTTGTCGGTGCGGCGGTAGGTCTTGCTCGTCGAGACGCTGATGCAGACCACGGGCGAGCTCGTGTAGCGCTCCCGGTACGCCTTCGACTCGAGGAAGCGCTGGAACAGCTTGCCGTGCAGGTCGCCGAAGTCGTCGGGCAGCACCCCGCCCGCCGCCGGCAGCCGCACGCTGAAGTCGTAGTCGCGCACGTAGGAGGAGAAGTTGTTGCCCACGATGCCCTGGTGCCGCTCGCCGGTCAGCCGGTCGACGATCCGCACGTCGAGCACCTCGATCAGCGGGAACTCGCGGTCCTCGCCCTTGGCGGCGAACCGCAGCGCCACGGAGACGATGTCGAGCTCGACCGAGTAGCGCTCGCCCTCGGGGTTGTCCCAGCGCGCGAGGTCGTTGAAGCGGCGGTCGATCATCGTCAGCGCGTTGCGCAGGTTCTGCTGCCGGTGCTCGCCGCGCGCCAGATTGGCGAAGTTCGTCGTGGCCCGGGAGCTCTCCGACGGCGCGTAGTGCTCGTCGAAGCGGGTCGTGCTGATGCGATAAGTGAAGGCGTTCGCCATGGGGCCAATCCGGTGGTCGAGAGGCCGGCCCGGCCTCGCGGAAGTCGATGGCTCCATCGTGCTGTCAGACCGCGGCCATCGGGTAATTCGACTCTGCTATCGACTTCTATAGTCTTCACCTATGGCCCGGCGATCGAGCGGCATCACGCTGCAGCAGCTCCACTCCTTCATCGAGGTCGCCGCGGAGGGGTCCATCAGCGCCGCCGCCGACCTGCTCTACGTGGCCCAGCCCACCATGTCCGCCGCGATGAAGGACCTCGAGGCGAAGGTCGGCCGCACGCTCCTCGTCCGCTCGGCCCGCGGCGTAACGCTCACCTCGGACGGCACGGAGTTCCTCGGCTACGCGCGGCAGGTCGTCGAGCAGGTGGCGCTGCTCGAGCAGCGCTACCTCGGCGGGCCGCCGTCGCGGCGGCTGCTCGGCGTGTCGACGCAGCACTACTCCTTCGCGGTCGACGCCTTCGTGCGGATGGTCAAGGCGAGCGGCGCGGCGGAGTACGAGTTCTCGCTGCGCGAGACCCGCACCTGGGACATCATCGAGGACGTCCGCACGCTGCGCAGCGAGCTCGGCATCCTGTACCGCAACGACTTCAACCGCGACGTCGTCGACAAGCTGCTGCGCGACTCCGGCCTCGTCTTCCATCCGCTCTTCCTCGCCGAGCCGCACATCTTCGTCTCGCGCAGGAACCCGCTCGCGGCTCGGGAGCGCGCGACCCTCGCCGACCTCGCCGAGCTGCCGCGGCTCACCTTCGATCAAGGCGCGAACAACTCCTTCTACTTCGCCGAGGAGATCCTCTCCACGCTGTCGAGCAAGCAGGAGATCCGCGTCTCCGACCGCGCCACGATCTTCAACCTCATGATCGGCCTGGACGGCTACACGATCTCGACCGGCATCATCAGCGACGATCTCGACCCCGAGATCGTGGCAGTGCCCCTGGACGTCGACGAGCGCATCGAGATCGGCTGGATCGACAACGCCGCGATCCCCCTCACCGAGCAGGCGCAGCGCTACCTCGGCGAGGTGCGCGCCGTCGTCGCGAGCTTCGGGGTGGCGCTGCTGGGCTGAGGCCGAACGACGAAGGGCCCGTCCTGACGGACGGGCCCTTCGCGAGCGACTCACAACGCATGACGACGACCACTGGTGGAGATGGGGGGAATTGAACCCCCGTCCAACGCTGGGTTTGCACGCCTTCTCCGGGCGCAGCTCATGAAAGCGCTCTACTCGGCCCCGATCCTTGCCATGAGCATCTGGATCGGCGGGCCCAGCCCGAGTGCAAGTCCCGCACGGCGCTCAGACATCACCGTGCAGCAAGCCTCCTAGATGACGCCAGGAACCGGGGCGGAGGCGTACCCGGTCTGACGGACTCACGTTCTGGCCTTAGGCGGCGAGAGCGAAGTCGGTGCGCTTAGCATTGGCACCTATTGGTTTGCGAGGGGCGTTAACGAGATAACCCCGCATCCTCGGCCCGCTTCTCGTGCGCGTCCAGGCGATGTCGAAACCGATCATCCCCCTGCGGGTCGTCGTCATGCGCTGTGGAGTTGCCAACCCGCTCTCACGAGCGGAGTCCCGCCGTTCCCAGCGGGCCGTTCAGTCTAACCCGGGTCGACCGCCGGTCGCACGCTCACGGCGTCCGCTGGCAGCGGACGAGCGGATGCGCTGAGCGCCCGTCATACGAGGTCACCGCTCACGCGCCCTCACTAGGCTTCGCATCGACCCGTCCGACCGACAAGGGAGCGTCTGCAACCCATGGCCAACATCCACGCCGACATCACCGGCGCCTTCGCGAAGACCCCGCTCGTCCGACTCAACCGCGTGACCGAGGGCGCCGGCGCCACGGTGCTCGGCAAGCTCGAGTTCTACAACCCCTCGGCCAGCGTCAAGGACCGCCTGGGCATCGCCATCGTCGACGCCGCCGAGGCCTCCGGCGCGCTGCGGCCCGGCGGCACGATCGTCGAGGGCACCAGCGGCAACACCGGCATCGCGCTCGCCGCCGTCGGCGCGGCGCGCGGCTACAAGGTCGTGCTCGCGATGCCCGAGACCATGTCGAACGAGCGCAAGGTGCTGCTGCGCGCCTACGGCGCCGAGCTCGTGCTCACCCCGGGCAGCGAGGGCATGAAGGGCGCCGTCTCCCGCGCCGAGCAGATCGCCGCCGAGCGCGAGGGCGCCGTGCTGGCGAGCCAGTTCGCCAACGAGGCGAACCCGGCCATCCACTACGCCACCACCGGC
This sequence comes from Microbacteriaceae bacterium PS02343, assembly GCA_029959365.1. Lineage (GTDB taxonomy): Bacteria > Actinomycetota > Actinomycetes > Actinomycetales > Microbacteriaceae > Arenivirga. The sequence goes on from JASCOA010000019.1 coordinate 28,166, forward strand.
CCCGAGATCTGGGCCGACACCGACGGCGCCGTCGACATCTTCGTCTCCGGCATCGGCACGGGCGGCACCATCACGGGCGCCGGCCGCTACCTCAAGGAGCAGAAGCCGGGCCTGCAGGTCGTCGGCGTCGAGCCCGCCGAGTCGCCCATCCTCAACGGAGGCGCCGCGGGCCCGCACAAGATCCAGGGCATCGGCGCCAACTTCGTGCCGCCGATCCTCGACCGCGAGGTCTACGACGAGATCATCGACGTCGACATCGCGACCTCGGTGGCCACCGCACGACGGCTCGGCACTGACGAGGGCATCCTCGGCGGCATCTCGTCCGGCGCGACCGTGCACGCCGCCGTCGAGCTCGCGAAGCGGCCCGAGAACGCCGGCAAGACCATCGTCGTCATCCTCGCCAGCTACGGCGAGCGCTACCTCTCGACGGTGCTCTACGAGGACCTCGCCTGACCCGACGGCCGGTAGCCTGATCGCATGAGGCTTCGCGAGGACGTGCGCGCCGTCAAGGCCCGCGACCCCGCCGCCCGATCGGGCCTGGAGATCGTGCTCGCCTACTCGGGCATGCACGCGCTCTGGGCCCATCGGGCGTCCCACGCGCTCTGGCGCGCGGGGCTGCGGCTGCCCGCCCGGCTGCACGCGCAGCTCGTGCGCGGGCTCACCGGCGTCGAGATCCACCCCGCCGCGACCATCGGCCGCCGCGTCGTGATCGACCACGGCATGGGCGTCGTCATCGGCGCGACCGCGGTCGTCGGCGACGACGTGCTCATCTACCACGGGGTGACCCTCGGCGGCCGCACCCTGCGGACCGGCAAGCGGCACCCCACCATCGGCGACCGCGTGATCATCGGCGCGGGCGCCAAGGTGATCGGCCCGGTCACCGTCGGCGCCGACAGCAGGGTCGGTGCGAACGCGGTCGTCACGCGCGACGCGAAGCCCGGCAGCACCCTCGTCGGCGTGCCCGCCCGCGAGCTCGGCAGCGCGGCCGACGTTCCCGTCGACCTCGACCTCGGCGCCGGCATCTAGCGGCAGGACCGCCGGCACGACGGAGCGGATGCGGTCGCCCGCATCCGCTCGTCGTCCCCTCCCCCGTCGGTCCCCTCAGACCGTCTCGACCCGCACCGCGACGATGCGGGAGTCGGATGGGCGCACCTCGTGCACGGGCCCGGTCAGCCGGAGCACCGCGCGCTCGGTGGCGTCGCCGGGCAGCTCGGCCCGGGTCGCCTTCCGCGAGCTGACGATGGACCCGTTCGACGGCTCGCCCGCCGTGCCGCTCGCCGCGGCCGCGTGCGCGCCGACCCAGACCTCGACGTCGCCGGGCTCGACCACGCGGATCATCCGGGTGTCCGAGAAGGCGAGTCTCGTGGCCGGCACGCTGAACTCGACGCGCACGGAGCCACCGGCCGGGACGCGCACCCGCGCGTAGCCGAGCAGCTGCGCGACGGGGCGCACGATCGACGCGACCGGGTCGCGCCCGTACAGCTGCACGACGTCGTCGCCGTCCACCTCGCCCGTGTTCGTGACGACGACGGAGGCGCGGAACGAGGCGTCGGTCGCGGCGACGGGCTCGACCTCGAGCGACGAGTAGGCGAACCGCGCGTAGGAGAGCCCGAAGCCGAACGGTCGCAGCGGTGTGGGATCCGCGGTCGTCACGTCCGAGGGCCCGCCGAGCCGCGGATGCAGGTAGCCGTAGGGCTGCGCCCCGGTGCGTCGCGGCAGCGACACCGGCAGCCTGCCGGAGGGGTTCACCGCGCCGCTGATGACCTCGGCCAGCGCCGTGCCGCCCTCCTCGCCGGGGAAGAACGCCTGCAGCACCGCGGCCGGAGCGAGGTCGCCCTCGAGCGCCCACGGCACCGCGTAGGGGCGGCCGGTCAGCAGCACGAGCACCACCGGGGTGCCGGTCGCCACGGCCGCCTCGAGCAGCTCGCGCTGCACGCCGGGCAGCTCGAGCGAGGCGACGTCGTTGCCCTCGCCGACCGTGCCGCGACCGAAGAGGCCCGCCTGATCGCCGAGCACCACGATCGCCGCGTCGGCCTCGCGCACCGCCTCGAGAGCCGCGGCGAAGCCGCTGCGGTCGTCGCCCTCCACATCGGCGCCGGGCTCGTAGCGCAGGGCCGCGTCGGGGAAGGCCGCCCCGAGCGCCTCGCGCACGGTCGGGATGCCGAAGCCGATCCCGTGATCGGGGAAGTGCGCGAGCACGTGGTTGGCGAAGGAGTAGCAGCCCTGCAGCGCCTCGGCGCGATCGGCGTTCGGCCCGATCACCGCCAGCCTGCGCACGGCGGCGGGCCGCAGCGGCAGAGCGCCCTCGTTGCGCAGCAGCACGATCGATTCGGCGGCGAGGCGGCGCGCGATGCCGCGGTGGCGCGGGGTGTCGAGGTCGATCACCGCTGCGGGCGGCTGCTCGAAGGCGTCGTCGTCGAGCAGACCGAGCGACTCCTTCTGGGCGAGCACGCGCAGCACCGAGCGGTCGACGTAGGACTCGTCGAGCCGGCCGGCGCGCACCTCCTCGGCGAGCGGCTGCAGGTAGGCGTCGCCCGACGGCAGCTCCACGTCGATGCCGGCCGCGAGCGCGAGGGCCGCGGCGGCGCCTCGGTCGGCGGCCACGCCGTGCATCACCTCGAGGAACGCCACCGCGAAGTAGTCGGAGACGACCACCCCGTCGAAGCCGAGCTGCTCGCGCAGGACGCCGGTCAGGTAGCCGGTGTGCGCCGCCATCGGCACGCCGTCGAGGTCGGTGTAGCTGTTCATGACCGAGCGCACGCCGCCGTCGCGGATCGCCATCTCGAACGGCGGCAGGAACACGTCGGCGATCTCGCGCGGACCGGCCGAGACGGGCGCGTGGTTGCGCCCGGCCGCCGAGGCGCTGTAGCCGAGGAAGTGCTTGAGGGTCGCGTGCACGCCCGTGCTCTGCAGGCCCCGCACGTAGGCGGTGCCGACCGTGCCCACCAGGTACGGATCCTCGCCGATGCACTCGTCGACGCGCCCCCAGCGCGGGTCGCGGATCACGTCGAGCACGGGCGAGAGGGCCTGGTGCACGCCGAGCGAGCGCATCGAGTCGCCGATCGCCCGGCCCATCTCCTCGACCAGCTCGGGGTCGAAGGCGGCGCCCCAGGCGAGCGGCGTCGGGAAGGTCGCCGCCTTCCACGCGGCCACCCCCGTGAGGCACTCCTCGTGCACGATCGCGGGGATGCCGAGCCGGGTCTCCGCGCGCAGCCGCCGCTGCTCGTCGTGCAGCCACGCGGCCCGCTCGCCGGCCTCGACCGGGCGGGTGCCGTAGACCCGGGTGTAGTGCCCGATGCCGTGCCGGGTGATCTCGGCGAGGCTCGCACCGCCGTCGCGCGCCATCTCGCCCTGCATCGGCGCGACGACGTCGCCGCCCTGGTCGAGCCAGTAGCCGACTAGCTGCGCGAGCTTCTCCTCGAGGGTCATCGCCTCGAGCAGCGCGCCGACGCGCTCGGAGACGCGCGGCATCGCGGGCGGGGCGGGCCGCTCATCCGCTCGCCGCCCCGAGGGGCGCTCCCGGTGCAGCGTCATCCCTTCACCGCTCCCGTCAGGCCGCCGACGATGCGTCGCTCGAAGAGGCTGAAGAAGACCAGGGCGGGCAGCATCGAGAGCGACGTGAACGCCAGCACCTTGGCGGTGTCGACCGAGTACTGCGAGGCGAAGTTCTGCACGCCCAGCGGCAGCGTGAACAGGTTGGGATCGCTGAGGATGAACAGCGGCAGCATGTAGCCGTTCCACGAGCCGATGAAGGCGAGGATGCCCGTGGTGATCACGCCCGGCAGGCTGAGCGGCAGCACCATGCGGAAGAAGAAGCCGAGCCGGCTGGCGCCGTCGATCGATGCCGCCTCCTCGATCTCCGCGGGGATCGCCCTGAGGAAGGGCACGAGGATGATCACCGTCGCCGGCAGCGCGAACGCGATCTGCGGCAGGATCACCCCGAGCAGGTTGTTCGTGAGCCCCAGGTTGCGGATCAGCAGGTACAGCGGGGTGATCGCCACCGTCGCCGGGAACATGAGCCCGGCGGCGAAGAGCGAGTACATCGCGCCCTTGCCGACGAAGTCGTAGCGCGCGATCACGAAGGCCGCCATGAGGCCGAGCGCGACCACGCCGGCGGTCGTGGCGAGCGCGGTCAGCGACGAGCTGCCCATCGCGCGCCAGAACTCGCCGCTGGCGATGACCTCGGTGTAGTTCGAGCCGACCCATGGGCCGGGCAGACCGGAGGGGTCGGTGGTGATCTGCGAGTTCGTGCGGAAGCCGCCGAACACGATGAACAGCACCGGGCCCATGCAGACCGCCACGAGCACGACCGCGCTGAGGTAGACGAGGGGTCGCCCCCACGGACCGGTGCGCGTGCCGCGACGGGCAGCAGGACGAGCGGATGCGGTCCGCGCGCTGCTGCGCGGACGTTCGGGTGCGAGGGTCATCGCCGCTTCTCCTTGCCGCCGGTGATCGCGCCGGCGGTGTCCCGCCGCAGCACGAAGCGCTGGTAGACCAGCGCGATGATGAGCGAGATGACGAACAGCACGACCGCCACCGCGTTGCCGTAGCCGTAGCTGCCGGCCATGTGCCCGTTGAGGTACATGTACGTGGCCATCGTCGAGGTGCCCGCCGTGGCGGAGACGAACTGGCCCCACACGATGTTGACCAGGTCGAACAGCTGCAGCGATCCGATGATCGACAGGAACGCCCAGATGCGGATGGTCGGGCCGAGCAGCGGCAGCGTGATGTGCCGCTGGATCTGCCAGAACGAGGCGCCGTCGATCGCCGCGGCCTCGGAGAGCTCGTCGGGGATCGACTGCAGCCCGGCGAGCATGAGGATCACCGCGAAGCCGATGTACTTCCAGGTGATGATGACCATCAGGGTGCCGAGCGCGATGGCCGGGTCGGCGATCCACGACTGCTGCAGCCACTCGAGGCCGAGCTTGCCGAGCAGGTCGTTGACGGCGCCGACGTCCTGCAGCATCAGGCTCCAGCCCGTCCCGACGACGACCTCGGAGATCACGTAGGGCACGAAGATGAGCACGCGGATGAGCGAGCGGCCGCGGATGCGCTGGTTGAGCAGCAGCGCGAAGAGGATCGCGAGCGGTCCCTGCAGCGCGAGCGACGCCACGACGATGAGCATGTTGTGCCCGACGGCGTCGCGGAAGGTGGAGTCCTGGAAGATCGTCAGGTAGTTCTGCAGCCCGACGAACTCGGTGGGCGGGCCGAAGCCCTGCCACCGGAAGAAGCCGTAGTAGGCCGCCATGAGCACGGGCACGATGACGAAGAACACGAACACGACGAGCGCGGGCCCGGCGAGCAGGGTGATCTCGGCGCGCTTGCGCCAGTCGGGCCGGCCGCGGCGGGGGCGCACGGGCCGGGAGGCCGGGGCCGGGACGGACGCCTGAGCGTCGCGTCCCGGCACCGGCGTCTCCGCGCGCGGTGCGACGGGGAGGGTGCTGGCCATCGGCTCGCTCAGCCCCTCGTCGCGGCGGTCTCGACGGTCTCGACGATCGACTCGGGCGTGCCGTTGCCCGAGAGCAGCTCGACCACGGCCGTGTTCAGCGCGTTGCCGATGTTCTGCCCGAGCAGGGTGTCGAGCCAGACGACCACGTAGTCGGCCTCGTTGTACGCCTCGATGAGCGGCTGCAGCGCGGGGTCGGTCACGGCGGTCTGGGCCGAGGCCGAGGCCGGGATCGCGTTCCACGACACGGCGTAGCGCTCCTGCCACTCGGGCGAGGCAATGAAGTTGAGGAAGTCCTCGCACGCGGACGGGGAGTCCTTCGAGCAGCCGTAGCCGTCGACGCCGCCCATCATCGCGGTCGGCGCACCGTCGCCGCCCTCGACTGCCGGGAAGGGGAACCAGCCCAGGTCGGCCAGCGGCTCCTCGTCGGGGGTCAGCGAGGCGATCACGCCCACGTTCCAGCCGCCCATGAGCTCCATCGCGGCCTGGTGGTTCGCGAGGAGGCCGGCGGAGGAGCCGGCGCCCTGCTGCGCCGAGGTGGTGAGGAAGCCGGTGTTGTAGGGGTCCTCATCCGCGAAGGCCGCGAGGTCCTCGCCGGCGGCGAGCCAGCACGGGTCGCTGAAGTCGAGCGTGGAGGCGATGGACTCCATCACGTCCTGGCCGCACTCGCGCAGCGCGAAGAAGTAGTACCAGTGCGCGGCCGGCCAGGCGTCCATCGCGCCGAGCGCGATCGGCTCGACACCGGTCGACTCGAGCGCACCGACGGTGTCGACCAGCTCGTCCATGGTCGCGGGGGTCTCGGTGACGCCCGCGTCGGCGAAGAGATCCTGACTGTAGAAGATGCCACCGGGCAGCACGGAGACCGGCAGGCCGTAGGTGGCGCCGTCGATCGTGAAGGCGCTGAAGACGGCGTCGCCGTAGTCGGCGCGCACGTCGTCGTCGATCAGATCGGAGAGGTCCTTGACCGCGCCGGCGTCGACGACGGCGGCCAGCTTGCCGCCGCCGCGCGCCATGAAGATGTCGGGCATGTCTCCGGAGTTGACCGCCGTCTGCAGGCGGCCGTCCATGTCCTCGTTCTGGATCGACTGCACCTCGATGCTGACGCCCTCGTTCTCGGCCTCGAACGCCTCGACCGCGTCGGCCCAGTAGGCCTTGCCGTCGCCGGTCGTCGAGTTGTGCCAGAAGGTCATGCTGACCTCGCCGTCGGCGTCACCGCCGCCTCCGGCGCAGCCGGCCAGCGCGACCAGTCCGATCATCGCCACTGCTGCGGTGGCGGCCTTGCGTGCACTCATCGTGTCTCCTCGTCATTGAGCGGGGCACTGCTCGAGGCGCTCGCGGCGAAGGCGAGCCGTCCTCGTGGTGTCGAGGATCACACCGGCGCGGAAGCCTTGTCAATCGTTATCGGTAACGTTTTCGAAATCGTTTGAAGAAATGCGTCCGCGCCGTCTCGGGCGGTGCTCGCCGGGGGTTACGGTGGACCCGTGATCGAGCCCGCAGCACTGCAGACCGCGCCGAGCGCCACCGCCGAGCGAGCGGATGCGGCCGACGAGCGGGCCGGTCGCGTCACCATCAACGACGTGGCCGCTGCGGCCGGCGTCTCGGTGTCGACCGTCTCGAAGGTGATCAACGGCCGGTACGGGGTCTCGGCGAAGACCGCCGAGCACGTCTCCCGCGTCGTCGGCGAGCTCGGCTTCGAGACCTCGATCGTGGCCTCGTCGCTGCGCGGCGGGCGCACGAACGTCATCGGCGTGCTGGTCGCGGGGTTCGAGCCCTTCACCCTCGGGGTGCTGCAGGGCATCTCGGCCGAGCTGACCGGCACCGGCTACGACCTGCTCGCCTACTCGGGGCGCTCGGCGCCGGGCGAGCAGGCCGGCTGGGAGCGGCGCTCGCTCTCGCGGCTCGGCGGCACGCTCATCGACGGAGCGATCCTCGTCACGCCGACCGTGGAGACCGCGAGCACCCCCGTGCCGATCATCGCCATCGACCCGCACACCGGTCGCTCGCCGCTGCAGTCCATCAGCGGCGACAACCGCGACGGCGCCCTGCAAGCGGTACGGCACCTGATCGAGCTCGGTCATCGGCGCATCGCCCATCTGCGGGGCCGGGGCGACCTCGAATCCGCGCTGCTGCGCGAGGAGGGGTACCGCCGGGCGCTGCTCGAGGCCGGCATCCCGGTGCGCGAGGAGCTCATCGTGGACGGCGACTACCTCGCCGACACCGCGACCGGCGCGGTCGCCGCGCTGCTCGACCTGGCGGACCCGCCGACCGCGCTCTTCGCCGCGAACGACGTCTCCGCGATCCGGGCGATGGACGTCGCGACCGGGCGCGGCCTGCGGGTGCCGCAGGATCTGTCGGTGGTCGGATTCGACGACATCCCCGCCGCGGCGACCTCGGTGCCCGCGCTCACCACCGTGCACCAGCCGCTGGAGGAGATGGGCAGGCTCGCGGCGAGGCGGCTGCTCGACGAGCTCGACGGCCGCGCGCAGCCCGAGCCGGGCCGCCACGAGGAGCTGGCGACCCAGCTCGTCGTGCGCGGCACCACGGCCGCACCCGAGGCCTGAGCCCCGCTACTCCCCCAGGTTGCGGTAGCGCATGGCGCGCTGCGCCTCGCGGTTGTCCTGCTGCTCGCGCAGCGCCTGGCGCTTGTCGTACTCGCGCTTGCCCTTCGCGATCGCGATCTCGACCTTGGCCTTGCCGTCGCTGAAGTAGATCTTGAGCGGCACGAGCGTGTAGCCGCCGTCCTGGATGCGATGGCTGATCTTGAGGATCTGCGCCTTGTGCAGCAGCAGCTTGCGCTTGCGGCGGGTGGCGTGGTTCGTCCACGAGCCCGATCCCCACTCGGGGATGTGCACGTTGTCGAGCCAGGCCTCCTCGCGGTCGATGTAGGCGTAGCCGTCGACCAGCGAGGCCTTGCCCTCGCGCAGCGACTTCACCTCGGTGCCGCTCAGCACGAGGCCGGCCTCGTAGGTGTCCTCGATCGAGTAGTCGTGTCGCGCCTTGCGGTTCGTCGCGACGACGCGCTCTCCCTGCTCCCTGGGCACCGGCCTCACCTCATCCGTTCATCGCCGCGCACCGGTTCGTGCGGGCAGCCGCTCAGCATACCGTGAGGACGCGCCGACCCCGCTGATCAGACCCGCAGGTACCTGCTGATGGCGAACTGCGCGCTGAGCGCCGAGAGCAGCACGCCCACACCCACGACGAGCGGCAGCACGAGCCACACCTCGTTCAAGTCGATGAAGCTGAACGCGGTGAGCTGCTGCGTGAGGTAGTCGCCGACGAAGAATCGCACGAGGGCGATGAGCGCGACGCAGGCCAGCGCCGATCCGATCAGCGCCGCCACGATGCCCTCGAGGATGAACGGCGTCTTGATGAAGGCGTTCGATGCGCCGACGAGTCGCATGATGCCGAGCTCCCGCCGTCTGGAGAAGGCGGAGAGGCGGATGGTCGTGGCGATCAGCAGCACCGCCGCGACGAGCATGAGTGCCGCGATGCCGATGGCCGCCACGCTCGAGGCGTTGAGCGCGTCGAAGATCGGCGCGAGGTAGCTGAGCTGGTTGACGACCTCGTCGACGCCGGCGAGGCCCGCCAGCGATTCGGTGAGCACCTCGAACTGCGTCGGGTCGACCAGGTTCACGTAGAAGGTGCCGCCGAAGTTCTCGGCGCTGCCGAGCTCGGCGCTCGGGGTGCCCGAGAACTGCTGCACGAAGCGGTCGTAGCTCTGCTCGGGGGTGTCGTACGCCATCGAGGCGATGTAGGGCTGCAGCACCTCGGAGTCGAGCTCGGCCTGCACCGCGTCGATCTGCCCGTCGGTGGCGCCGACGCCCTCGCAGTTCGCGGCGGCCTCGGTGCACATGTACACGACCACCTGGGCGCGCTCGCTCCAGAACTGGCGCATCTCGTTCACCTGCAGCTGCAGCAGCGCCGAGGCGCCGACGAAGGTCAGCGAGATGAACGTGACGAGCACGACCGAGACGACCATCGAGAGGTTGCGGCGCAGTCCCTGGCCGACCTCGCTCATGACGAGTGCGAACCTCATGCGCGGTCCTCCCGGTCGAAGCGGGTACTGCGGATCGGCTTGTCGAAGCCGCGGGCGTCGCGCTCCTCGGCGGTCTCCGCCTGCGGCGGGCTGCCCGCCTCCTGCGCCGTGACCGGCTGCACGGGGGCGGCGGCCGGCTGCGCGGGCTGCTGGCCGGTGCGCAGCGACTCGGGCGCCGTCGGCAGCGGCACGGCGCCGGTGGCCGGGGTGCTCGGGATGGTGATCGCGCCGGTCTCGCGCAGATCGCGGCGGCGCGAGGGCGCCTCGGCGCCCGGCTGCTGCTGGATCGGCACGGCCTGGGTCTGGTAGCCGCCGCCGCGCTCGTCGCGCACGATGTCGCCGGCGACGAGCTCCACGACGCGGCGCTGCATCTGGTCGACGAGGTCGGCCGCATGAGTCGCCATGACCACCGTGGTGCCGTTGGCGTTGATGCGCTCGAGCAGGCTCATGATGCCCTGGCTCGTCGCCGGGTCGAGGTTGCCCGTGGGCTCGTCCGCCAGCAGCAGCTGCGGCTTGTTGACGATGGCGCGGGCGATCGCCACGCGCTGCTGCTCGCCGCCGGAGAGCTCGTGCGGCAGCCGGTCGGTCTTGTTGCCGAGGCCCACCATCTGCAGCACGTCGGGCACCGCCTCCTGGATGAAGCCCCGGCTCTTGCCGATCACCTCGAGCGTGAAGGCCACGTTCTCGTAGACGGTCTTGCCGGGCAGCAGGCGGAAGTCCTGGAACACGACGCCCAGATTGCGCCGGAAGTACGGCACCTTGCGACTGGGCAGGCTCGCGAGGTCCTGGCCGAGCACGTGGATCTGCCCGCGGTTGGGGCGCTCCTCGCGCAGGATCAGCCGCAGGAAGCTGGACTTGCCCGAGCCCGAGGCGCCGACGAGGAAGACGAACTCGCCCCGCAGGATCTCGAGGTTGACCGCGTTGAGTGCAGGGCGGGCGGTGCGCGCGTACTGCTTGGTGACCTGGTCGAATCGAATCATGACGGCACGAGCCTAGGTCGCGGGCACGTCGATCCGGGGAGCGACACCCGCGGGCGGGCAGCGGGTCCCTGAGCGTTCGTTATGAAGGCGCGCTCCGCATCCGCTCGCTCAGGCGTCGCTGTTCTGCGGTCCGACCGAGCACAGCTCGGTCGGCGATGGCGCCGCGCCGCCGCCTCGGGTCAGTCGTCGCTGTTCTGCTGCTGCTTGCGCCAGCGGATGCCCGCCGCGATGACGCCGTCGAGGTCGCCGTCGAGCACGATGGCCGGGTTGCCGACCTCGTGG